>JANRLS010000181.1:0-18250 GCA_033762315.1 Pirellulaceae bacterium | reverse complement strand
CTCTTGCCCCGGCAGGCCGCGCTTGGTTTGCCACCGTTGCCGCACGCCAAACCGCACCTCGGCCAAATCGTCGGCAATTTCGGTGCTTTGGGCCGCGACCGAGCCTTGCATGGCGCTGCGGAGGGCGAAATAGCGCTCGTCGAACCGCTGCGGCACGAAGGTTCCCACCGGCTGGCCAAAGGTGCGAACGGCCATTTGCCGGCGGGTGAATTCGGTCGCGTTGTCGTCGAGCTGGTCATAGAGGGCGAAGCGATTCAGGTCTTGGCTGGCGTCCGAAATAAATCCCTCCACCTCGAACACCGCCTTGTGCGCCATGCCGTTCAGATTGAAGAGCTCGCTCTTGATCGTCGGGTCGGCTTTCCAAATCGGCAGGCTCGCCTTGATCCCCGCCTGGCCGAAAAACCGCGAAACCTGCTGGCCGTTGACATCCTCGGCCCAGGTGGCTGCCTCGCCCAAGAGATAGGGCACGAACTTCGTCGGCCCCAGTTCCACGGGCATTTCGAGCTGCTGGCGCGTGGTGGCCCGGTAGCCTTCGACATTCGCCTCCCACGGCAGCGGGCTGATGACCGCGATCTGCGCCGGATCGGTCGGTGCCGATGCCGCTCGCAGCCGGCCATATCCCGCGCTGCTGTGCTCGTGCCAGGTGAGCCGGTCAAACAGCAATGGCTGGCCAAACATGAAGTGATCGAACCGGCCCCATTCGGTATCGGTGACG
This sequence comes from Pirellulaceae bacterium, assembly GCA_033762315.1. Taxonomy (GTDB): domain Bacteria; phylum Planctomycetota; class Planctomycetia; order Pirellulales; family Pirellulaceae; genus CAYLLN01. Next base: position 17,535 of record JANRLS010000181.1, on the reverse strand, counting down.
AAGCCGTTGGGGCGGGCGTCGCCGGTGATGCTCCAGCTGCGGTTGTCGTTGAATTGCTTCAGCTCGAAGCCAGTGGTCAGGTCTTTGAAGGTGTCCCATTCCTTCTCGTAATACTGTTCCAGGAAGTTGCGGTCGCTGATCAGGCCGAGCTCGTTGGTGAACTGCAAGTTGCGCGGCAATTGTCGGCGCTCTTGGGCCAGCAAGCGGCCGCGCAGCGGATCGGGGACGGCGAGATTGCGCCAATCGCGGCCGAGGTTGTCGTCGCCGCTGTCGCTGATTCCCCAAGCATCGATGAACCCGCGATACGCCCCCGGAATGCCGAACGTTTGGTTCCCCTGATAGCTGAAGCTCGTTCCCAGGGCTGGGCCGCGGAGGCTGAGATAGTCGGTCGAGAGGCTCCACTTCGTCCCCGGAATCGGGTTCTCGATGCCGAGCAGTTGATAGAGGTCGAAATCGACGAACACCTGCGTGCCAAAGACGCGATCGTTTTTGATGTCGAGCTGATCGACGTAATACGTCGGCTTGAGGAGGTCGGTGGCGATGACCGGCCAATAAAACACCGGCACGCCGCCGAGATAGATCGCGTTGTTGCGGCTGGTGGCCAGCATCTGGTGGTTCACCACCGGCTCGCCGGTTTGCGGATCGACGAGCGGCTGGCCGGTGAACGGATCGACGAGCGGCGTTTGCAGATCATCGACCGAAACGCTCTGCGTTTGGAACCAATAGCGCGGCACGCCGATGCGGCTGCTGGTAAGAGCCGCGCCGTAGGCCTCGAAATGCTGCCGATCGACCTGCTGCAGCACTTCCGCCTTCAGCCGGAGCAGCCCCTGATATTGCGGCACCGGCGTCAGCATCTCGGCCTTGAGGACCACGCCATAATCTTGCCGCACGTTGTAATACATCCGGTCGGCATAGATGACGCGATCACCCTGGCGGAAGACGATGTTCCCTTCCATGTAGAATTCCATCGGCCCGTCGCCCGATTGGAACATTTGCGAGAAATCGGCCCCGCCATTGCCGCTGTTGGGGAGCCAGATGACGATGCGGTCGGTTTCGAGCGACACGCTGCCGAGTTGATCGAGCCCTTCGACATTCACCTGCACGCCCGAATTGACGACGACGACCCGCTCGTTGCGCTCTTCGTCGATGAACGTGCGAAAATTCCAGCGGCCGCCGGCTCGCGGAAAGATGCGGACGCGATTGCCGGCGGGAGCGATGGGCGCACCAGCGGGGGGAGCGATTTCCTCCTGCACGAACTGCGCCGGCGCGACTTTCGCTGCCGGATCGCGGGCCTTCGTGCCGCGCTCGTAAATGGCCGGCTTGATCGCCGCATCGGCGGCGCTCAGCGGAGCCGACATCTCGATGCCCGCCGTGGTGTGAAAGCGGCCGAGCCACGAGACCGGGTTTTGGCTGGCGGCTTGGGAGGTGCCGGTCATCGCGAACGGATCGCGGTCGCCGCGGCCAAACCGCAGTTCGACGTTCCCTTCGAGATAGGCAATCACTTTGCTCGGCCGGCCGCTATAGGGCTCGGCCCGGTCGATCCACAGCACCGCCTCCGAGGAGCGCGTGATGGTCTTTCCTTGCTCCACGCGGCAGTCGCCGCGCAGCACCCAAACTTCGTAGCCCCCTTGCGGAAAGTGGGTCGCGCCGTCGGCCCGGATGCGAATCGGATCGGTCAGCTCGCCGACGGGCAATTCGATGTCGGTGGCGCGGGCGGTCGCCGTGGTCAGCGCGAACAAGGCGACGAAGATCGCAACAGGTATTGGGCGGGCGAAGCCGAACAATTTGCCAAGCGCCCCAGACAATCCGCCAGCCACCAATCCGCGCGCACCCCGACCGCACCGGCGCGAAGGATCGCGCCCGCTCGTTGCCGTCGAGCGATGATCGGGGGGAGAGCGACTCAGATTTCGGGCTTCCTTGCCACGCGGAAGGGGACGAGGCGATGCGAGCTAAGCCAAAGCGCACCATCGGCTTAGGCGCGCCTGGAACCAGGCGGGCCGGAGTATAGAAATGCCGACAAAATGCGGCAAGGGAAGACAATCGGGGCGGAAATGCCAGCAGCACTTGCTGGCGCGACAAGCTGGCTGGCGAGCCTAGAATGTCCAGAGCACCAGCGTCGAATAGTCGAGATCGTTCGGGCGTTTGCCCAGCGGGCGGCTGTCGTAGCGGTCGATGACGCTCAGCTTGAGCGAGAGGCCCCACACCGCCGAGAGGGCGATTTCCCACGAAGCCTGGCTATTGACGCGCATGACGGCAAAGTCGGTCACGTCCGGGTAATAGTCGATCTTGCCGCTGATCGAGTGGGTGTCGTTGAATTTGTGCTTGAATTCGCCGCCGAGCAAGAGTTCGGGGCGGAACAGGTCGTCCGGGCCGCCGACCTCTTGCGAGGCCGACACACCGGAGCGCCCCACCAGCGTGGTGAAGTCGTTCTGGATGAATTCGTATCCCAAGCCGGTATCGCCCGAAAACCGATAGTTGAACGCCTTGAACTGGTCATATTCGATCAGGCCGTGCATGAAGTAGTTGAATCGCGAGGCGGGCATTGGCCATTCCAGCCGGCCATCGACGAGGTAGGTATTGGCGGTCGTCTCGCCATTGGCCGACTTCTGGATCGACGTGATTTGCAGTGTCTGCACGAAGGTTTCGGTTTTGTGCTTGGCAAGCAGGCCCAGGCGGACGTTGAAGGTTTCGGTGTTTCCTTCGGTTCCCGACAGTCCTAGTTCGACATTCCCCTCCCAGGGATCCCAGAAGGCTGGCGTCCAAAAACCCCAGCCCGTGTCCTCGAAGATGATATGGTCCTCGACGAGCGAAGAATCGGGCGAAGTTGGCGTGGGGGGCGTATCTGGGGGAGCAATCACTTCGGGCCGAGGCTGCGAATTGGCGACCACTAGTGCCGGGCCAGTTGGCGGCGGCGCTGGCATGGGGAGCGCCGGGGGTGGGGGATTGGCGGCAGGCGACTGCACGGCGGGCGAAAGGGGGGCGGCAAAGACCTCTTCGACTGGCGGCAGGCGCAGGATCGACCCGTCGGCAATCTCCTGGGCCACCAGGGGGGGGCCGCAAACCGCCCAAATCAGTAGCGCAAATACGACAATTCGACGCATGATGCGAGGTCGCCCGAGGGTAGGTCAGGGCCACTGGCCGCGCAGTCCGCTTCCCCAGGGACCGCGCGGGGCGAAGAGTAGCAAGGGGACCGTGGAACAACAAGGTTGACCCATCGGAAACGCCCCACCCCGCTTTCGAGTCGCGGGGGGGAATGGGATTGCCATCCGGTGCTACACTACAATAATTCACGTTCCAGCGGCGACCGGTCGATTTCGCCCCCTGGGCCGCGCGGCTTAAAATGCCTAATCTGAGTGTGGTTTCGCCCGCCGCGACCTAAACCGTCGATATTCAAGGAGTCGGCAACGGTGCAAGTCAACATTTCGGCTCGTCACGGACATCTGAGTCCCGGCACGCAGGAGAAGATCACCGAAAAGGTCGAGGTTTTGCGCAAGTATTTGGATCGGATCACCGCTATCGGCGTGACGGTCGATCTGGCGCATCGCGACAGCCCGACCGTCGAGCTCCGCATCTCGGCCGAGCATCACGATGAGTTCGTCGCCGTCGATACGGCTGAAAACGTCCTCACAGCCCTCGATGGCGTGCTCGAAAAAATGGAAAGCCAGCTCCGGAAATTCAAGGAAAAACTGAAGGAACATCGGGCCACCAGCCCCAAGCACATCCAGACGCCGACTGCCGACGAGTAGTGTCGCAGCGGCAACGCAACCACCGCCTGGGAAACGACTTATGAAATTCTCCGACTTCGTAAAAGTCACGGCCATTAAGGCCGATCTGGGGTCGCAAGACAAACCGAGCGTTATCCGCGAACTGGTCGAATCGCTCGCCGCTGCCGGCGCGGTCAAAGAGGCCGATGTCGAGGGGATCGTCACCGCGATCATGAAACGCGAAGACTTGGGGAGCACCGGCATTGGCCGCGGAGTGGCCGTCCCCCACACCAAGCACCCCAGTGCCGACAAGCTGATCGGCACGGTCGGGGTCAGTAGCGAGGGGGTCGATTTCAACAGCCTGGATGGCGACAAGGTGCATCTGTTTTTCCTGCTGATTTCGCCCCCCGACCGCCCGGGCGATCACTTGCGGGCCCTCGAAAACATCTCCCGCCAATTGCGGGACGACACCTTCTGCCGCTTCCTCAAACAAGCCAAGACCAGCCACGACATTCAGCAATTGCTGGAAGAAGCCGACAACAACCAGTTCGTGGCCTGATTTTTTCGTGGCCCCGAATTTCGCCACCCGGCCCGGCACCTCTTCTGCCGGGCGTTTTCGCTCGCTCCGCGATCCGGCCATTTGACCGATGCCCGACACGACCGCTTCCCGCATGGTAACCCTACTGAATCCCCAGGGGTTTCATGCTCGCCCCGCGCACATGTTCATGAAGCTGGCGAGCCAGTTTCAGTGCCAGGTGCAGATTCTCAAGGGAAACGAAGTCATTAACGGCAAAAGTATCCTCGACTTGTTGACCTTAGGGGCGGGAAACGGTACCACTCTCTGTTTGCGAGCAATCGGCTCCGATGCCGACGCGGCCGTGGACGCCTTGGCCCGCCTGGTGGAAAGCGGGTTTGGCGAACAGCCCGCTCAGTCGTCTCCCTAGCCCCCTCGCCAACCCCTGTATCGAATGGATGCCCCGCTTCCGATGCCAGCTCAGCCCATTATCGCTTCGCTGAACGGCATCGCTCGCGCAGGGATCCGCCGGCCCGCCTCCGTTTGCCAGCTTGGCCGGATGCACGACTCACTGTCTCATGTTTGCCGAGGCCCCCTGCTCGTGGCCTCCCCGCGGATTGTTCGCCGCCTCCAAATCCACCAATTGGCCGCTTGCCTTTCCGCGGCCGGTGCGGGGGGCGCTATTCGCCAGTCTGGCTCTTGGCCAGCTTCGCCCGCGCCACCTTTGGCCCGCGAATGGGGGGGCCGCCGCGCGCGGCCTCGGCTGTTTCACCCCGCACACGAAAGTTCAGGAAGCAATGAAAAGCGAAATGCTGATCAATGTCTCGCAACCGGAGGAATGCCGGATCGCGATCATTGAGAACGGACTGCTGGAAGAGCTGTACATCGAACGCGCCAGTCAAGACAACTACGTCGGCAACATCTACAAAGGTCGGATCGTCAACCTGGAGCCGAGCATCCAGGCGGCGTTCGTCGATTTCGGCGTCGGCCGGAACGGCTTTCTGCACATTTCGGATGTCGAGCCGCAATACTTCCGCCAGGGTGGCTTCGAGATTCCCGATTCGATGGGCCCCGGCCGCATGGCCGACATCGATACCGGCGAGGACGACGATGCCGGCCCCGACGACGACAACGGGGACCGACGCGAGGCCCCCCGCGGCGGCGATGGCCGGCACGGCGGGCGTGGTCAGGGGCGGCGTCCTCCGCGCGGCGGCCGCCCCCGCTTCAAGCCGCCGATTCAAGAGATTTTTCGCCGGGGGGACGAAGTCCTGGTGCAGGTGATCAAAGAGGGAATTGGCACCAAAGGGCCGACCCTCAGCACCTACATCAGCATCCCCGGCCGCTATCTGGTGCTGATGCCCGCGCTCGGTCGCGTGGGGGTCTCGCGCAAAATCGAGGACGACGAAGCTCGCCGCACGCTGCGCGACACGCTGCTGGAGTTGAATCCACCCAAGGGACTGGGGTTCATCGTCCGCACCGCCGGCCAAGACCGAACGAAGAAGGAACTGTCGCGCGACATGGCGTATCTCCTGCGTCTTTGGAAGGTGATCGTCCGCCGGCTGAAGAAGCAGCCCGGCCCGGCCGACATCTACGAAGAAAGCGATATGATCATCCGGACGATCCGCGACATCTTCACCCAAGAGATCGATGCGATTTTCATCGATAACCCCGAAGCCTATGAACGGGCCAAGGAGTTTTTGCAGCTTGTCATGCCCCGGCATGTGCATCGGCTCCACCTGTATGAAGGCAAGGAGCCGCTGTTTCACAAGTACAAGCTGGAGAACGAAATCGCCCAGATTTATCAGCGCAAGGTGCCGCTGCGGGCGGGGGGCTCGATTGTCATCGACCAAACCGAGGCGCTCGTCGCGATCGACGTAAATAGCGGCAACTTCCGCGCGCAAGACGATGCCGAAGAGACGGCGTATCAGCTCAACATTTCGGCGGCCAAGGAAATCGCCCGGCAACTGCGGCTGCGCGATCTGGGGGGAGTGATCGTCAACGACTTCATCGACATGCGCCGCGAGCGCCATCGGCGGGGAGTCGAGCGGGCTCTGCGCGATGCGATGAAGCGCGACCGCGCCCGCACCAAGATTCTGCGGACCAGCCCCTTTGGCCTGATCGAAATGACCCGCCAGCGAATTCGCCCCAGCCTGAAGCGGAGCGTCTATGGCGACTGCCCCGCCTGTTCGGGGCGCGGCCTCGTCAAAACGGCCGAAAGCATGGCGATCGAGGTCGTGCGGCTGCTCAATCTCGCCAGCCAGCAGCCCCGCATCGCCCGTGTCACGGTGCGGGTGTGCGACGAAGTGGCGACCTACCTGAACAACAAGAAACGTCGCGACATCATGCAAGTCGAGGACGAGGCCCACATGGTGGTCCAAATCCTCGGTAGCGAGAACCACTATCCCGAGCATCTCGAAATCGAGTGCCGCGACGTGGAAGGGCGGGAGTTGACTCTTCCCCAGTAGGGTTTCCATTGGTCGCGCAACTCATGGTGGCCCAACGACTTAGCGAGTTCTCGGTGCTTTGGGGCGGTGGTTTTCCGTTTCGGAATGGACCCTTGTAAGCTCGCCCCAAAGCCGGTAAATTACGCGATTCCATTCTGCTGATGGATTTCCGTCAGCCTGAGGTTCCGTCGGCGGAACGCGAGGAGTATTGCAGTGGCAGGCACGAAGACATACGTAGCGAAACCGGGCGAAATCGCCGAAAAATGGCTGGTCGTCGATGCGACCGACAAGACCCTCGGCCGCCTCGCGAGCGACGTGGCGATGGTCCTGATGGGCAAACATCGCCCCACCTACACGCCACACGTGCTGACCGGCGACACGGTCATCATCGTCAATGCCGAAAAGGTCCACCTTTCGGGCAAAAAATGGCAGAAGAAGGAATACACCTGGTTCACGGGCTATACCGGCCTGCGCAGCGAAAATGCCGAACGCCGACATGAGCGGCATCCCGACCGGATCGTGCGTGACGCGGTTCGCCGGATGCTTCCTAAAAACAAGCTCGCCTTCCGCATGCTCGAGCGGCTGAAGGTCTATGTCGGGCCGGATCATCCGCATCAGGCCCAGCAGCCCGAAAAAAAAGAACTGGGCACGAAGTAGCCCGGCAATATCCAGCAGCAACGAATCACCGAAAAACTCTAGCTAGACGAACATGGTTGCCACGAAAAAAGACAGCGTCAGCGGCGAATCTCTCGGCACCGGTCGGCGAAAGACCGCCATTGCCCGCGTGCGTCTGAAGGCCGGCACTGGCCAGATCGTGGTCAACGATCTGCCGCTCGATGTGTATTTTCCGGTCTTCACCGACCGGCAAAACGTGCTCGACGCTCTGGAAGCCACCGGTCAGCGCGACGCCGTCGATCTGTCGATCCGCTGCACGGGCGGCGGCAAGACGGGGCAATCGGCGGCTTGCAAAATGGGGATCGCCCGCGCTTTGTGCGATTTCAACGGCGAGACCTTCCCCACGCTCCGCGGTGGCGGCTTCCTGACGCGCGATTCGCGCATGAAGGAACGCAAGAAGTACGGTCTGCGTGGTGCTCGCCGCGGCGTCCAGTTCTCGAAGCGCTAATTGACTTCGTGGGACCGAAGCCTTGCTTCGTCCTGCATGGCAAAGGGACGAAGAAGCAGGGCTTCGTCCTACCTATACCGCGCGGGCGGTCTTCAGATCGCCCGAAGAGCCCGATTGCGGCAGCGATTTCTGCCGCTGATAAGCCGCCGCTCGCCGCCACAGGTCGGCGATCGATCCCAGCACGCTGCGCCCCACCGTTTGCCGGTACGGCGAATCCGCCGGCAATTGCTCCATCAGCCGTTTGTGGGCCGCGCGGATGTTGTGATAGGGCATCGACGGAAAGAGGTGGTGCGTGGCGTGATAGCGCAGCCCCACCGGGTTGATCAGCACGGCAGGAACCGAATCGTTATCCATTGTCACCGAGTCGAGCATCTGATCGAGAAACGCCCCCTCGTGCCCGTCGCTCCACCAGCGGTGGGCGGCGAGCGTGCGAACGGCATTCAGAAACACCAGCACCACGCCGGTTGCATAGGCTTGCACGATGAACGGATAAGGCCAGCGGCCGAACTTCACCCACGAAACGATGGGAATCGCCACGATGAAGAGAAAGCAGCCCAACTCTTGCAGGCGAATGTAAAACAATGTCCGCGAGGTCGGCAGCGGCCGCAGATACATGGGGTCCATCACCAGCGACGAGGCCCGTTGATGCACCAGCCGCCGCAGCGGCGGAATGAACCAGGTCAGCGGCGTCAATAGTCCAAACCGAATCACCGCCAGCGGCGGCACCCACAGGGCCTGCGTCAGGTAAAACAGGATGTACCAGGGGGACATCCGGGCCAGCGGCAGATACTCGCCGTCATCCTTGGTGCCGAACATCTTGCGGCGATGGTGATCCAGATGCGTGTAATAGGTGAAGGTCGGCGTCAGAAAAAAGATGCCGCACAGACAATTCCAGACGACGCGAAACAGGCGAAACTTTTTTTCCGGCAGATGAACGATCTCATGCACGAACATCACGGCTCGGTAATAGAGCAGGCACGTGACCAGGAAGGTGATCGCCTGCAGTCCCAGCCGTTGCCACTCGGCCCAGCCGGCGGCGGCGATTTGCTCGCGGTTGTCCCACAGCGAGCGGGTGACGCCGTAGAGAATGTGCCCCAGGAAAATCGTGACCAGAAAATCGACCCAGTAGATCCACTCCTTCGGCGCGAACAAATCGCGCACGATGCCGCGGGCTTCGGTCAGCGAAAATTGCGGCGCGGCGGCGGCGGGCGCGGACATGGCGATTCTCGAGCGGCGGGCGGACGAGGGGGCGCGGCGGGACGGACGCTACATTCATCGACCTGCCCGGCCCGCTTTTCCAAAAGCCTCGGCAAACACGCTAGACTTTGCGCGACCGAATCGACCGACAGGCGACGAATGCTGCCGGCACCCGCCAGCGGCAAGTTACCGCTTCCGTGACAACGCTGATCTTCCTAGACTGCCTAGACTACCCCACCGGCAGCCACCCTATCAAGACCCAGCCAAAAGTGGCTTCCCTCACCTGTTCACGCGGCAGCGGGCCGCCGGACCAATCGCATGGGCCTATTTTCCGACCTCAAGATCCTCTACCACCTGGCCCTCAAACCGGTTCGCGGCAAGGACCACGCCGCGCGGATGGAGAACTTCTATGCCGGTCAGGCGGGTGCCTACGACGACTTCCGCAAGCGTCTGCTCAAGGGACGGCAAGAGCTGTGGAACCTGATCGACGCCCCAGCCGGCGGCACCTGGCTCGACATGGGGGGCGGGACCGGCGCCAACCTTGATTATTTCGGCGATAAGCTGGCATCGCTCGGCAAGGTCTATGTGCTCGACCTGTCACATTCGCTGCTCGAAATCGCCAACAAGCGAATCGCGGAAAGAGCCTGGACGAACGTCGAAACCATCGAAGCCGACGCCACCACCTGGCGGCCGCCGACGCCGGTCGATGTGGTTACCTTCTCCTATTCGCTGACGATGATTCCCGATTGGTTCGCGGCGATCGAGAATGCCCTCGCGATGCTGCGGCCCGGCGGCATGTTGGGGGTGGTCGATTTCTACGTTGGTCGCAAGTATCCGGCCGAAGGGCGCGCCCGCCACGGCTGGCTCACCCGCACTTTCTGGCCAACCTGGTTCGCGATGGACAACGTTTTCCCTTCCCCCGACCACCTCCCCTTCCTGCAGCAGCACTTCGAGCCCGTCCATCTGGAAGAGCACAAGGGAAAAGTCCCCTACATCCCCTTCCTCCGCATGCCGTACTACCTGTTCGTGGGACGGAAGCGGGAATAGCGATTACGTCGCCAATAGCCGGGACCAAACTGGTCCGGTCCGCGAGATTGGTGATTGACCTCAAGTTTCGATCGATCGAGCGGGAGGTCGAGTGTGACAATCGACACACCAACGAACCGCGGCGAGTGCTCGGCAATTCACGGTTGGCGACCAACTCGGTCTGGAGTGGGCGCGGCCACTCGCGGCACGACGTAGGTCGTGTCCCTTTCGTCCAGTACGCCGGAAACCACCACCGACAGCGGCGTGACCTCCACCGCATAGGGCTGGCCGGTGAGGGGATTGATTGGGGGCGCGGCGGGCTCGCGGCCGAGGGCGGTGCCCAGGGCCAAGAGCCAGGCCTGGGAGCGGGCAAAATCCTCGGCCTGCCGGCGGTGGCCATGCTCAAAGTCGGCGAGCAAAATCGTCCCGGCCACCAGCGGATAATCGGCCGAGCTTTCTCGCGCCGCGAGCTCGCCGCGAATCTGCCGTAGCACTTCCTGCCGCTCGGCATAGGGTTGTTGGCAGGCGGCCAGCATTTGCCGCATGGCGCGCAAATAGAACAGCTCGTCGTCGTCGAGCTTGCGCATGACCGCCTTCGCGGTGACGCGCACGATCCGCTGCTCCTCCAGGGCTTTCATTTCGGCTTGCGAAAGGAGCGATAGATATTGCCCATCGCGAACGAGTTCATAAACCAAGAGCCCCGCGGCCCGGTCGCCGTGCCAGGCCCGCGCATCGTCGGGCCAATCAGCCGTTTGCAGGGCCAGCACCGCAAAGAGTTGCTCGTGCGTTTCGCGGCTGGCCTGATCGTGAGTGGCGATGGCGGAAAGGACATGCAACGCATCGCCCCGAATATTCGCCGCCGCCACCCGCATCGTCACGTTCGGCTCGGCCGCCAAAAGGCGAGCGGCACGCAGCATCACCTCGAAATGGGGCAGGGCGTCGTCCGGGCGGTTGTCGGCCAAGGCAACGGCCGCCCCCACCCCTTCCAACCGGCAGCCGATGGCGAGCGGATCGAGAAACTCCAAATCGGCCAGCACGCCATCGGCCAGGCGTACGCCAAAGCCGCGTCCGGTGGCGGGGAGCGCCTGGCGAAAATCGTGCGCGGCCTGCGCTTGGCGGCGCAAAAGCTCGCGTCCTCGTTCCAGCTGCACGGGGGAAAGTGCCAGCGGTCCGCCCCGATAAATCTCGTCGAGCTGACCCAGCACCAGCGCCCGCGAGAAAGGGGGAAAAGCCCGAATCAAAAGCCGCGCGGGGGTAAGCTCGTCCGTGTCCGCTGGCGCGTCCCTCGCCGTGGGATCAACTTGCAGCGGCAGGCCGCGTTCCTGCTCGACAAGAGCCAGTTCGGCCTGCAATTCGCGATGCGGAGCGGCCTTGGTTCGCGGCAGCTCGGCACAGGCGTTACGACCAGCGGTCGATGCTGGATGCGGCGATTTAGCGGGGCCACAGCCGGCCGCCGCCAAACCAATCGCGCCGAGCACCAGCCAACTGCGACCCATGGCGAGCATCCTTGTCGCACAAACAAAGCCAGAAAAACCGGCCGCATCCTACGCGGGCCGGCCGGCCAGACAAAGAGCATTCGCACCGCTGCTAGCGGGCTATTTCCGCCGCGCCAGCAGCAGCGGGCCGCCATACATGGCCCCGGTATCGAGCTCTTCTTCGATCCGCAGCAGCTGGTTGTATTTGGCCATCCGGTCGGTCCGGCTGGCGGAACCGGTTTTGATTTGGCCGGTTCCCAAGGCGACCGCCAGGTCGGCGATGGTCGAATCTTCGGTTTCGCCGCTGCGGTGGCTGGAAATGCTGGTGTAGCCGTTGCGGTGGGCCAGTTGAATCGCCGCGATCGTTTCGCTCAGCGTGCCAATCTGGTTCACCTTGATGAGAATGCTGTTGGCGATTCCCTCGTTGATACCCCGCTGCAACCGCTCGGTGTTGGTGACAAAGAGGTCGTCCCCCACCAATTGCACCTTGCTGCCGAGCTTGTCGGTGAGAGCTTTCCAGCCGGCCCAGTCGTCCTCCCCGCAGCCGTCTTCAATGGAAATAATGGGGTAATTCGCGCACCAATCGGCCCACAGATCGACAATCTGCTCGGCCGAAATCTTCTTGCCGTCGATTTCGTAGGTTTTGGCATTGGCATCGTAAAACTCGGTCGCGGCGGCATCGAGGGCGATCCGCACCTGCGTGCCCGGCTTGTAGCCCGCCTTCTCGATGGCGGTCATGATGAGGTCGAGCGCCTCGCGATTGCTCTTCAGGTCGGGAGCAAAGCCCCCTTCGTCGCCGACGGCGGTGTTCAAGTGCTTGTCGTGCAGCACTTTCTTCAGGTGGTGGAAAATCTCGACGCCGCACCGCAGGGCATCGCTAAACCGCTGAAAGCCCAGCGGCATGATCATGAATTCTTGCAGGTCAATGGAGTTATCCGCGTGCGCCCCGCCGTTGATGATGTTCATCATTGGTGCCGGCAGCAGATTTGCTCCGCAGCCGCCGAGATAACGATACAGTGGCTGCTGCGAGAAGATGGCAGCCGCCTTGGCGACGGCGAGCGAGGCCCCCAGAATAGCGTTCGCGCCAAGATTTTTCTTGTTTTCCGTGCCGTCCAGTTCGTTCAATCGCTGGTCGATGCCGATCTGGTCGAGGGCATCCCAGCCAAGCAGGGCGTCGGCAATCGTGGTGTTGACGCTCTGGATCGCTTTGGTCACCCCTTTGCCGAGATAAACCCCCTTATCGCCATCGCGCAATTCCCAGGCTTCGTGAACCCCCGTGCTGGCTCCGCTCGGCACCGCCGCCCGGCCGAACGAGCCGTCGGAAAGGGAAACTTCGACCTCGACCGTGGGATTGCCGCGGCTATCGAGAATTTGGCGTCCGTGGACGCTGGCGATCAGGCTCATTTGTGCTTCCTCCGGCTGGATGGATGAGGGGTGGAGACATTGTGACGAAGGTCCGCCGGGCTGACTAGGGACCGTCGCGGCTGGGCGAGCCTTTGCGGCCACTCATTTCTTGCGACGCAGCCTTCCCCGGCCGATAATCGGGTCATGACCACCGACCTGCTCGACGACCTCCCCGCCGCTCCCGCCTGGTGGCGGATTGCGCCGGCCTGGCTGCTGTCGCTAGTCGTGCATTTGGCTATTGCGGTGGCGGCGGGGCTGTGGCTGCGGACTGCCCCGCCACGCGGACTTCTCAGCGACCAGGATCGCCCGGCAACGATCGTACTGGCGCAGCGGCGCGACGCGGGGACGACCTACTTCACCGATGAATCCCCCGCTGAATCCTCGGCCGCGCCGGCGAGCGGAGCTTCAGCGGCCGCAGCCCAGACCGGGGATGATCCGCTAGCGACCGACACCGCGCCGCCGGCGGCAGGGGGCGTTTCGCTGCCTCAATTGCCCGGCGTTTTGGCCAGTGGCGACGGGCTGGTTGCCGTGGTGCAGCCCGGCACGGGGCAAGGCCGGCCTCGGATTCTGCCGGGGGTGGGCGATGCGGAAATTCTGGCGGCCGATGCCTTGATTCCGCGCGAGGCGATTCCCACGGGACCGACGGCAATGCTCTCGCTGTTTGACTCGGCAGCGGCCGAGGGGAGGTCGTTTGTCTTTGTGATCGATCGCTCGCAAAGCATGGGGAGCGACGGCCTGGGGGCGATTGCCGCCGCGGCTCAGGAATTGACCGCGGAGCTCGGTCGGTTGACCGCCGAGCAGAAGTTTCAGGTGGTGGCTTACAACACCTCGGCCATCTACTTTGACCGCCGCGAGCTATTGCCGGCCGACGAGGGAACCCGAAAATCCCTCGTCCGCTTCGTCGCCGATCTGGCCGCCTATGGCCCCACCGAGCACGAACGGGGCCTCTTGGCGGCCCTGCGGCTGCGGCCCGAGGTGATCTTTCTGCTGACGGACGGTGGCGATCCGCATCTGAATCCGGGGCAACTGCGCGTCATTCGCGAAGCGGCAGGGGGCCGAACCTCGATCCACGCCCTGCATTTCGGCCGCGGCTCGGCCCCCGAAGGGGAAGAATTCCTCCGCCGCCTCGCCACCGAAAACCGCGGAAGCTATGTCTATATCGACATGGCGAAGCGGTGAGGCCCGCGCGAGCGCCCCCCCCCGAATGGAAATCGGCAGTTTTTTTGTACACCCCCTGGCGTGGCGAATTGCTGGCAGGCGTGAAGACGTAAGCATTTTTCCACAAAGGAGTTGCGCTGTCCGCTTCAGGTGTATTAAATAATTATTGAATATTTCTATAGGATAGGGTTGGTATAATGCGTTGGCAATCGAGACGGGATGGGCTGGGTGAGGCTTACACGGCCGATCAGCGCCAAATCCACGGATTGGCCGTGGCTGGAGAAATGTGAAGACTGCTTATCGCGCGGCGGCGGCGATTAGCGGCCAGGAATCGCTGGAACTGGCGACGGAAAAACAACTTGCGACCACGATGCTGGCCGCGAAGATTGCCTGACAAACGACAATTGATAACTAATTGCCCTGGCATCAGGGCGTGGTGCGACCCACTAACCAGGGAGGTTACGATGTCAACGATGCGTGTCGTTCAAGTTCCGAAGCCCGGTGCTCCATTTGAAATTGTCGAGCGTCCCATTCCCGCGCCGGGACCGGGCGAGGTGCGCATCAAGGTTGGGGCCTGCGGCATCTGCCACAGCGATTCGTTTACGAAGGATGGGCTGTTTCAGGGGATTCAGTATCCCCGCGTACCTGGCCATGAAGTGGCGGGATTGATCGACGCGGTGGGGCCGGGAGTCAAGGGCTTCGCGGCTGGCGAGTTTGTCGGCGTGGGCTGGCACGGAGGCTACTGCGGGGAGTGCGCGAACTGCGTCCGCGGCGATTTCTTCGCCTGCGTGAGCGGGCAGGTCACGGGATTAACGCGAGACGGCGGCTACGGCGAATACCTGGTCACGCCCGCTACGTCGGTCGCCCACTTGCCGCAGGAGCTATCGGCGGTCGAGGCAGCGCCATTGCTGTGCGCGGGAATCACGACTTACAACGCCCTGCGCAATTGCGGCGCCCGAGGCGGCGACGTTGTCGCAGTTCACGGCCTCGGCGGCCTGGGACACCTGGGAACGCAGTACGCGGCCAAAATGGGTTTTCACACGGTCGTGATCGCCCGCGGGCAAGACAAGGCGCCGCTCGCTAAGCAACTTGGCGCGGACCACTACATCGACAGCCAGTCGCAAGACGCATCCGCGGAACTGCTCAAGCTCGGCGGGGCGAAAGCGATCTTGGCGACCGTGGTCAATGCTGAGGCCATGGCCTCGGTGCAGAAAGGTTTGGCGACCAATGGAACGCTGTTGCTCGTCGGCGGGGTGCCTTCGCTATCGATCGACGCGATCCACCTGCTGATGGGGCGGCGATCGATCAAAGGCTGGAATTCAGGAACGGCGATCGATTCGCAGGACACGGTGGAGTTTAGCGTGCGAACGGGCGTCCGTTCGATGAACGAAATCTACCCGCTCGACCGCGTCCGCGAAGCCTACGAGCGGATGATCAGCGGCAAGGCCCGGTTTCGCGTGGTGTTGAAAATGGATTGAGAAGCGGCGCGCGCCTGCCTACCGCACCGATTCCAGCGGCCGCAGGAGCATGGCGCGGATCGACGGAATCAGCCCGCCGAAGAAACCCATAATGAGCGAGAGCAAGAGGCCGACCGCGATGATGTCGCCGCTGACGAGCATTTCAAGCACGACGAATTTGCCCCCACCTTGGCCGCCGCCGACGATGCTGGCCGCTTTGGTGCCGTGAATCAGGCTGCCGAGAGCGACCCCCAGCGTTCCCCCCGCCAGTGAAAGGACCAAGGATTCGAGCAGAAACGACGCCTGCACATGGAGCCGCGAATAGCCGATGATCCGCAGCACGCCAATGTCGCGCGTGCGCTGGCTGACGGCGGCGAACATCGTGTTCATCACGCCAAACACGCCCCCCAGCGCCATGATCGCCGTGACGAAAATGATCGAATAAAGAAACTGCTTGTTCGTCTCGGCGAGGCTGGCGAAATACTCGGTTTCGCGAATCGCTTTGACCGCCGCCTTCGTGTAGTCGCGGTTGAAGAAATCGGCCAGACGCTGCGCCTCGCCGGCATCAGCGGCTCGGAGCACGATCGACGAGTAAGTTTGCTTGCCGAGCATCTTGGAAACGATGTCGCGCTTGGCCCAAACCTCCGAATCGAACGTCGAGCCAGACGACTTAATCACTCCCACCACCACGAACTGTCGGCCCGCCAGTGGAAAGGTTTCTCCCACTTCAATCCGCTCCGGGTTTTTGGCCTGGGCTCTCTCGTTCGGCGGCCGGTCGCGGCCCAGTTCGCGAGCGATCCCTTCGCCGACGACCGCCTGAATCGCTTCCTGCCCGCTGCCGACCGCTTGGACCCCCTCGCGGCCGATCCAGCTTCCGCCGGACAAGAGCGAAAGGCCATGCACCTGCCCGGCGAGAGCGCTGTCGTCGAGGCCGCGGACCTGCGTGAACCGCCCCTTCGGCCGCCCCGCCTGGCGAACCCGCACGGGCTGATTGACGACGAAATACGTCTCGCGGCTGGCGAGCGGCCGATTCTGCTCGTCGCGGAGCACGCCGGTTTGCAACTCCAACTCCCCCACATCGGAATAGCCCAAATTACTGAACGCCTCGTCGATCGCCCCTTCGGACATCACCAGCACATTTGCCGGCTGGCCGCTCCCCTGGGTCAGCTTATACATGCCGTTGACGAACGCGAGCATCACGGTGTTGAGGGCGATGACGAGCGTAAAGGCCAGCCCGGTCATCAGCGTGGTGCGCCAGCGGACCGAAAGATTCCGCACGTTGTAGCGCACCGGCACGCGGCCGACGAGCATCAAGAAAAAGATGATCGCCGCGCCGAGAAAGAGGGGGGCGAGGCTCCACGGAGCGATGGCAATCGCGGTGGAATCAGTGGCGGCTACAAGATTGTTCATCGCCTCACGCCACCTTCGCGAACACGTCGGTCACTTTCACCATGCAAGCCGACCAGGCGGGAGAAAAACTGCCGAGCAAAGCGGCCAGGCCGCCGACAAGCGGGCCCCACCAGAGGGCGTCGTTGGGAATCATGAACGAGGGGAAGAAGGCGATGGGAAACTTCAGTCCTCCTTGCACTTCGTTGATGAACCACCACGTCCCGGCCGAGCTAAGAAACCCCGCGCCAGCGCCGAGCAGCAGCGCTTCGCCTAGCACCAGGAGCAGAATTTGAGCCGGCCGAAAACCGAGTACTTTCATCACCGCCAGTTCCATCCGCCGCTGCCGCACGCTGATGCTGATCGCATTGGAAATCACGAGGGCGACGGACACCAGGCACGCCGGCGCGAGCAGCCACCGCATGCCCCAAATCAAGTCGCGATAGGCATCGAGGAAATTGGCGATGCCCGACGAGGCGGTTTCGCATTTCACCGCCGGGCTGGAGTAATAGGGGGAATTTTCGATCTGATCGGCGATTTGACCGAAGGCGGCCGTATCGGGAATTCGCAGCCACACCAGGTTGAGGCAGCGGTCGGCCATGGGGTGCTTTTCCCCTTTGTGATCGCGCTGCCAGGCGTCGAGCGAG
>JANRLS010000180.1:0-27357 GCA_033762315.1 Pirellulaceae bacterium | reverse complement strand
TTGCTTTCACCGTGCTGGCGGGGATGCTCCCTTCCCCCGCCCCTTGGTGGAGCCTTCCGCATTTGTGCCGCGCCCGGCACAGAGGGGAGGGTTCTGTCCGAGGTCCGCTGGCATTCCCCAAAAGTACTACTGTGCTGCTCTTGGGGACCGCATACGTCGGCCCATGCGTTTCGCGGCACGCAGCGATCTGTGAAGCCAAGGATGGCATCAACGTTGTCAAGAGCATCAACGCCATCGAGACGACCACGACCGTCATGACCACGGTCATCGCGATCTTGACCTTGATCGGCTGAAACTCATGGCGACGGCCACGACAGACCAGTGCATAACAGCATTGAGTTTCGCGGCGGAGAATCCGGGCGGGGGTCGAGTTTAGGTAAGTCTCAATTTCCGAATTTTTCAAAGTGAGAAAATATGTCAAGTACCAAGATTGAATGGACAAACGCCACATGGAATCCCGTCACGGGCTGCACCAAGATCAGCCCAGGCTGCAAATTCTGCTACGCAGAGCGGCAGGCAAAACGCCTCAAGGCGATCGGCCAGGCTAACTACGCCAACGGGTTCAAACTGACGCTCCAGCCCCACATGCTGGATCGGCCTTTGCGGTGGAAAAAGCCGCGGATGATCTTTGTCAATTCCATGAGCGACCTTTTCCACGCGGACGTTCCGGAGACGTACATCCAGCAGGTGTTCGATGTGATGCGACGTTGCCCGCAGCACAAGTTTCAAATCCTGACGAAGCGGTCAGACCGGCTGGTGGAACTGGACGCCAGGCTGGAATGGCATTCCAACGTATGGATGGGCGTCAGCGTCGAGAACGGCCAGTACGTGAAGCGCATTGACCACCTGCGGGGCACGCGAGCCCGGATTAAGTTCCTGTCGCTGGAGCCGCTGTTGGGGCCGCTCCCGCAGCTCAATCTGGACGGCATCCACTGGGTCATTACCGGCGGGGAGTCCGGGCCGGGGGCCAGGGAAATGGACGCGTCCTGGGTCATGGAAATCCGCGACCAGTGCTTGGCCGCGAAGGTGCCGTTCTTCTTCAAGCAATGGGGCGGTGTCAACAAGAAAAAGACCGGCAGCGTGCTGGAGGGGAGGACGTGGCTCGAAATGCCTGTGCAGCATTGAGCGGAGGAGCTGGCCGCGGTACTCGTCGGTGACCCCGGCGAGTACCAAATTGGCCGTCTACTCGGCTCCAACTCCGCGGGGAGGCCAAGAATTTTCCAAATTCCCGGCCTACCCCCACAGGACGCGGCAGGAGCCGAGTATGAATTGACGTAAGTCCTGATTTCAGGTTGGCCGTGGCGGACGTGAGCGTTGCCCCCATCCTGGTCCGGCAAATAATGCAACAGTCTGACAGGCAATGGCGCGGTGGGCACGATGGCAGCAACCATTCCCACTGAGGACAATACGGCTTTACGCGTTGCCGTCAGATTTCATTCTGATTCGTAGCCGGTCGGTTTCACCTCGCTGACGGGGATTCTCCGTTGCCCCGTCCCTTGGTGGGACTCCCATGGACCTGCCGCCAGGCAGGTCGGAGTTCCATCATGCGCAAGCTCAGCAAATCCGAGAGAGCCAGCAAGAGAACAGCGAGAATTGAGAAAAGGCTCGCAGAGCCTTGCTACCCCTCTCCTGCCTACGTCAACTTCCAACGACCCACCCTTGGCCGCGACGACAGTGAAACTGGTGAGGGGCCGGGGAACGATTCCTGCAACGACGCGGCCCACGAACCCCAGGCCGGGCTTCACGATCAGGATGGTAGTCGTGATTGTCGGCAGGCCCCGGAACCCAAGCCCGCTGCAGCCGGTAGCGGCCGTAGGCGCGGTGGGAATGGGACTGCCGGCGTCGGGGATGACGGCGATCAGCAGCACGACGATCGGCATCAAGACGGTGGGAACCACCACGATCGTATGCTCAGACCAAATGAAGTGGCGGCGTTGCTTGGCATCTCGCTTAGAACTCTGTGGCGCTGGACATCGAGCCGTCGATTCCCAGAACCCATCCGCCTCAACGGCAACCCGCGGTGGTGGTTGACGGTTGTCCTTGAGTGGATTGAAGAACAAGGGAAAAAGTCGCGGAAAGGAGAACGCTCCTGATGGCTTCCGTTTTCAAGAAAAAGAGGGACAGGGGCAGGAAGGGAACCTGCTGGTACGTCGAATACACCGATGAGCGGGGCCGCCGGCGGCAGGTCAAGGGAATGACTGACAAGGGGCTTACCGAACAGCTGGGAGTGAAGCTGGAAACGGACGTCATGCTCCGCAGGCGGGGCTTAATTGATCCTGAGGCGGAACGGATGGCATCCCAGCGGCAGATGCCGCTGACCGGTCACCTCGACGCCTTCGAGCGCAGCATCGGCAAGACGACGGCCAAGCATGTCAAGCTGACGATGGGCCGCGTGAAGAGGATTGTCGCGGAGTGCAAATTCCGGACACTCAGTGACATCCAGGCCGAAGTGGTGAGGGATTTCCTGAACGGCCTCTGCAAGGAGGAAGACCTGGGACCGAAGACTTACAACCATTACCTCCAGGCGTTTGGTTCGTTCTGCAACTGGCTGGTGAAGTCGGGCCGGACGGTGACCAACCCGATCAGCAGCCTGGCGCCGCTGAATGCCGAAGTGGAAGTCCGCCACAAGCGGCGGGCCTTGAAGCCGGAGGAGGTCGCCAGGTTAGTCGCTGCGGCCCGGGGCAGCGGCGAAAGCATCCAGTGCTACGACGGCGAGCAGCGGGCCCGGATTTACATCCTGAGCTTCATGACGGGGCTCCGGCGGAAGGAGATCGCCAGCCTGACTCCGGCCAGTTTCAACCTGGACGGGATCCCGCCGACCGTGACGGTGGAGGCGGCCTGTTCGAAGCACCGCAAACGGGACGAGCTGGCCCTGCATCCGATTTTGGTGGGTATGCTCCGGGAGTGGCTGCGGGGCCTGCCGTCAGATCAGCTGCTCTATCCCTACTTGGCCAAACGCAGGACGTGGCTGATGGTCAAGAAGGATCTGGCCAGGGCGGGGATCGAGTACGAGACGGACGAGGGCATTGCCGACTTCCACGCCGCGGGCCGCCACTCCCACATCACCGGGCTCTTCCGGGCGGGCGTGTCGCTGCCAGCGGCCCGGAAGCTGGCCCGCCACGCCGATGTGCGGATGACGATGAAGTACACGCACGTTGAGCTGGCGGACCAGGCCCAGGCGATTCAGGCCCTGGAGTGTCAGTGGATTGGCAGTGTTTCGGGCGTCCCTGGCTGTCTTCCGTTGGCACAAAGGGATGCGGGTACACCCAAGAAAGCGGCCGCCAAGAAACGCCAAAACCCTGGTGGGGACCAGGGTTATGACGCTTCGTGTCACGGTTCGTCACCCGCTGACGCGGAGGACGAAAAGTGGAGGCGGCGGGAATTGAACCCGCGTCCCGAGAGGTGTCGGCGGAAGCCTCTACGCGTGTAGCTAATGCTTTCAACTTCGGAGGTCCGGGCGTCCATCAGCAGACTACCGCACCACCTAGCTTGGAACTTGTTTGACCGCGGGCGTACCAGGCGTGACTCGCGGCGGTCCGGAATTGGCTACCAACTTTTGGGCCTCTCCGGCGAAGGCCCGCAGTCGGTGCTACCTATTTAACTAAGCAGCAAGGGCGAGATTGCTCTCGGCTAGTAATGTGTGATCAGCTTTTAACGTGGCCAACTGATCAACCACGACGCGCCACTTTCGCTTTCAGCATCCGGTCGAATCCGGTTCGCCCCCGAAAGTTTCACACTACGCGCCGTCGGCATTCACCCTCTTCGTTCATCGGTCATTATAGGGTCCAACGTGAGCCGGGGCTAGGTTGAGCGGAGGGGCCTTGCGCACGATTGCAAAGTCGCGCAAGCGAACTCCCGCCAAGGGAACTCGCGGGAGGCCGGTGACCAGCACTTTCTTCGCCAATAACGAACGACTGCCCGCGCTCCGGGTGGCCAAAAATCCGCGCGCTAGACTCTTGACAAATGTTTGTTTGTATAGTATTTTGGGGGTCATCAACATAGCAAGCGGTGTCTTCGCGTTCTGCGAGGGACGAGCGGTGCCGGGAGGCACCGTCCGAGGCGGCTGCGAGGAGTTTGGCCGCTCGTGCCTCGCCCTGGCAGCCCCGTTGAAGAAGCCGCGATTTCCAATCCTCTCCCCGTGGGAGAGGGAGTAATTCAATGGGCTGCTAGCGCTTCGGCAACTTGAAAATTTCGGGTGCCGCACTCGCGGAACGTGGACGTGTTCGTCGGTAAATCCGCACGCCCACGAGGGGCGTGGGACGTGGTGCCCGAACCCCAAAATCAAGGGTTGACGCAGCGCTTGGGCTAACGGGAAAGGCGCACGAAATGGGTGGCAAGAATGTGAAGATCGCTTATCGCGCGCCGCGCGATGATATCGCTGTAAGTCGTGTGGCAGCAATAGCTTAGGGGCAGCAATTGGAGGAAAAAATGGTTGTGAAAAGTGGCTTTGATAACTAATTGGATTGCCACTCCACCCACAAGAGGGGGTTTCAGAATAGGCTACGGGGCGGGGCAGGTTTTAGGGGATTGCCTGCAGCTGATGTGGGCCGCCGGCAGTGCCGGCAAGTACTTTCGAGGAGCGAGGATGACTTGGCAAACCACCTGGAGGGGGATCGACGAAGAGCGGCGAGCGTGGCGGCAGATTGCCCGTTTAGCCAATCGGCAACAGCGCGGGGGGCGTGCTGCGGCGGAGCTGGCCGCAGGCGGCATTGATGTCGTCCCCCTTGCGCTGGCGGAATTTCACATTCAGGCCGCCCGCCAGCAAGATGTCGCGAAAGCGGTTAATCGCGTTGCCGGAGGGAGTTTGATACGGCAGGCCCGCGACCGGGTTATACGGAATCACGTTGAGCAGGGCCGTGCGCCCGGCAAGCAGATCGACCAGTTGATGGGCGTGCTGCGGCTGGTCGTTGACCCCGGCCAGCAGGACATACTCGAAGGTGAGGCGGCGGCCGGAAACGTCGAAATAGCGGTCGGCGGCGGCGAGGATGTCGGCCAGGCCGGTGCTTTTATTGGTCGGCACGATGCGGGTCCGCAGCTCATCGTTGGGGGCGTGCAGCGACACGGCCAGGTGATAACGGGTATCCAGTTCGCACAGCTTGAGCAGGGGTTTCGGCAAGCCGACGGTGCTGATCGTGATTCTCCGATGGCTGATTCCCAGGCCCTCGGCGGTGGTCGCTTCGTTCAGGGCGGGGAGCAGATTGTCGAGGTTCGCCAGCGGTTCGCCCATGCCCATCACCACGATATGGCTCAGCCGCTCTTCGGCCGGCAAGAGGCGCTGCAGTCGGAGCATTTGCTCGACGATTTCGCCGCTGGTGAGGTTGCGATCGACCCCATCGAGGCCGCTGGCGCAAAAGACGCACCCCATCGCACAGCCGACCTGCGTGCTGATGCAGATGCTGCGGCGCTCGCCATCGCGGAGCAAAACGCACTCGATCCGGCCCCCGCCCGGCAGCTCGAGCAGCAGCTTCTCGGTGCCGTCGGCCGAGGTCGAATGCCGGGCAATCTGGCTCGTCCAAAGCGAAAACTCGGCCGCCAGATTGGCCCGCAGGGCCTTGGGCAGGTCGCTCATCGCCTCGAACGATTCGGCCCGGCTTTCGAAGACCCACTTACGGATTTGCGCGGCCCGAAATGCCGGCTGGCCGCGCTCGGCGAGCCAGGTTTTGAGGTGTGGCCAGGAGGATGGTTCGAGCAGGTGAGGCATTTCTGTATCATACAGCCACTTTCCCTCTCCCCAAGCCGACGAGTCGCAACATGACCAACCGCAAACCGCCCCCCAGCCCCGAATCCCGAACCCCGAGTCCCGATTTGGCCCGCGCCCAGCAACTGGTGCTGGAGCTGATGGCGATTCCCGCCAAAAGCGGCGAAGAGGCGATCGTTGCCGACTACATCCGTGGCAAATTGCTGGCGGCGGGTGCGCCGGCAGAGGCGATCAAAACCGACAATGCCAACACGAAGACGATCATCAAAGGGAACACGGGCAACCTGATCCTGAAGCTGCCGGGCACGGTCAAGGGACCGCGGCGGATGCTCTCGGCCCACATGGACACGGTGCCGATCTGCATCGGCTCGCAGCCCAAGGTGGAGGGGGAGTTCGTCCGCTCGACGAATCCGAACAGTGGCCTGGGAGCCGACGACCGGGCCGGAGCGGCGACCATCCTTTCCGCCGCCCTCGAAATTCTCGAGAACAAGCTGCCGCACCCGCCGCTGACGTTTTGCTGGTTCGTTCAAGAAGAGGTCGGCTTGCATGGCGCGCGGAACTTGCAACTGAGCCTGCTCGGCAAGCCGGCGATGTGCTTCAACTGGGATGGCGGGGCGTGCGAAAAGCTGACGATCGGCGCGACCGGCGGCTACCGGATGCAAATCGAGGTGACCGGCCAGGCGGCCCATGCGGGCGTGTGTCCCGAGCGGGGCGTCAGCGCGATCGGCATCGCGTCGCTGGCTATTGCCGATCTGGTTCGCGGCGGCTGGCATGGGCTAGTGCAAAAGGGAAAAAACCGGGGCACGACGAACGTCGGCTTCATCCACGGCGGCGAGGCGACCAACGTTGTCACCGACCGCGTCACCCTCAAAGCCGAGGCCCGCAGCCACGATCCCAAGTTCCGCGGCAAAATCATCGCCGAAATCGAAAAAGCCTTTACGAATGCCGCCAAAGAGATCAAAAGCTCGGAAGGACGCCGCGGCAGCGTCAGCTTCAACGGCCGGCTCGATTACGAGTCGTTTCTGCTCGACGGCAAAGCTCCCTGCGTACATTTGGCCGAAGCAGCGGTTCGCGCCGTCGGCCGCCAGCTGCTGCAAGCGATCAGCAACGGCGGCGTCGATGCCAACTGGCTGAACGCCCACGGCATCCCGGCAGTTACGCTCGGCTGCGGGCAGATGAACGTTCACATGACCAGCGAAATGCTCGATCTGGCTGCGTTTCGTGATGCCTGCCGGATCGCGCTGGTGCTGGCGCGGGGCCAGGCCTAGCTCGGCTGGCCGACGGGAAGGGTGTGAATCGCAGTGATATGCAAGAGCGAGCAGATGTCGAACGTCTGTGCGTCGGGATAAGCGATCACCAGCCCCCCTTTGTTCGCCACGACGATTTCGGGATGGGTAACGCGATACTTCGCCCCGCTGGAAAGCACCACCTCGAACGGAATGAAAGGCTTTTGATCGAGCAACTTGCGGATGGTTTCGTAACTCATAGGGCGGCTGGCGCGAGATTTGTTTGCTGTTCTACAGCCGCTGAAATTCTATCACCGTGGAAGTCATGGGGGCAAATGTCACTCATTCGCCGTGGCAATGGGTAATGTCAAAACTTTTAGGGTGCGAATCGCCCCCGCTAGCACCCCCCTTTCGCTCTTGAGTCACAGCCCTGGCCCGGCTACAAGTCGCGGCCGGTGTTTTCTCGACTTCGCGGCAGTCTGCGCGGGACGGAATCATGCGGAATTTTTTGTGGCTCTTGGCGAGCGTCGTTTGCTGCACGGCCGTGCGGGCCGACGAGTTTCCGTTCACGGCCTATGTCGGCACCGACCGGGCCGAGGTGGCGAGCGGTCCGGGGCGGCGGTTTTATACAACCGACCGCCTCGCGCGGGGGATCGAGGTCGAGGTCTATCGGGAGGACGAAGCGGGCTGGCTGGCGATTCGCCCGCCGGAGGGGAGCTTTAGCTGGATTCCCGCCGAGCAGGTCGAATTCACCGCCGAAGCCGACGTGGGCAAAGTCCGCGCCGCCACTCCCTGCTGGATCGGTACGAACATCGAGCGCGTCGCCGAGCATCGGACTCTCGTCACGCTCAAAGCCGGCGAGCTGGTGCAAGTGCTCGACCGTCGCAGCGCGACCGACGACGACGGCACCGAGCGGACCTGGCTGAAAATCGCCCCGCCCGCCGGAGAATTCCGCTTCATCCACGGCCGCGACGTGAGCCGCGAGCCGCTCCCCGAACCGGAAACTCCCCCCGTGCCGCGGCCCGTCGTCGCCCAAGCCCAACCCGCCGCCGAACCGGAACCCGACGAACCGCTCACCGTCGCGGAAACCGAGCCAGCAACCGCACCGATGGACGAGTCCGTCGAGTCTGGCGAGCCGAGGCGCTTTCGCACCACGGGAAGCCCAATCGCGCTCGCCGACCTCGCACAAGCGCGCACCGAGCCCGCCCGTTCGCCCGCCGATGACGATGAGGCGCGGGCGGCGGAAACGAGCGTCGAGCCAGCACAGTTTCGCTCGGCGGTGGGGCAGCCCAGCGATCGGGCGGCTTCTCCCGATGGCTTCGTCCCTCGCAAACGGCGCGGCAGCGAGCAAATTCCCTCCGTCCCCGCGCCGAGCAATAGCTTCACGCGAAGCGGTACGCCGACGTTCTCGCGGCCGAAGCTCGATCCGCCGGATCGGCTCGCCACGAGCACGGTCAATCCCACCGCCACGCCACGCGACACGCTGGCCGAAGCCAACCTCGCGGAGCGGGCGGCCGGCACCCCATCGTCCGCCATCCCCAGCAGCGAAGTCGCCCGGCAGCTCGAGCAACTGGAGCTCGACCTCTCCCTGATGTTGTCCCAAGACCGCTCGACTTGGGATCTCGCCGGCCTGCGCGGCAAAGTGGAGCAGCTGGTCGAGCGGGGGGAGCGGCCGGCCGATCGGGGCCAGGCCCGGCTGTTGCTCGATAAGGTGCGGCAATTCGAGCAGTCGTTCGATGTCCGCGAGTTCGGCCCACTCGCCAGCGCCACGCCGGTGCCCACCGCTACCGTCGCCGCGGCCCCATCGCCCGCCGATCCGCGCTACGACGGCATCGGCTGGCTGAAGCCGGTCATCTCGAAAGCCAAGCCCGCCGCGCCATTTGCCCTGGTCGATAGCGACGGCAAACCGCTCTGCTTCGTGACCCCATCGCCGGGACTGAACCTGAGTCGCTACGTCAACAAGCAGGTCGGCGTGTATGGCAAACGCGGCATTCTCGAAGCCCTGAAAACGCCGCACGTCACGGCCGAGCGCGTCATCGATCTGGATCGGCACCTGCGGTAGCAGCCGGCTCGGCTAAGGCGCTCGGAGCCGCTGCCGCCCACCCTCTCGCGACATGCGCGCTCGCGGTTGGTCCTGATTTACCCGCCAGGTCGTCTCCCGCCCTGACCAGGCTCGTCACGCATCTCACGGTCCGACCGATTGCGCTTGAACCAAACCTGGGTTCTGGACCAAAGACCCGCGACCGGACGGGGTGTAGCGCGATGCCCCCTCTCTCTACCACGAGCCCCAAGATGCGTGCCCGCCGAACGAATGGACTATGATTCAATCTTGAAATGCGCTCGCACCATCTCCCCTCCATGTCCCAGCACCGTTGGCACCTGATTCCCGTCTTGCTGGTTTCGGCCGGCGTGGCGGCGGTCTGGATCGAAGCGGCCGTTCATCGCCAGGCGCTGGGCTGGTGGCAACTGTTGTTCTATGGAGGCGGCGCGGTGGCGCTGGCGGGGGTCTTCTGGTTTCGCCGGCAACTGAGCCAGACCGAAGTGCAGCTCCAATCGCTCCGCCGCCGCCTGAACGAAGAAGAGGTGCGGCTGGCGAGCGAGCGGAGCGCGGTCGAAGACCTGCGCCGCACCGTTGAAAGCGAGTTGAAGGAAGAAACCCGCCGCCTCGACCACCGCCAGCAAGAGCTGGCTGAGCGGCTCGTTGCTTATCACGAATGGATGGAGTTCCCACAGCCGATTGATCTGGCCAATCCCGATCAGGCCGCCGCCTTGCCGGGCGATGCCGAGCTCGCCGAATTGGCCCGCAAGGACAAGCTGCTCTTGGACCTGCTCAAGGCCGAGACGCGCGTTCTCTACGAAAACATTCTCGCCAATAAATACGTCCGCGACGGCAAGATGAACCTGCTGGCGATTCGGGACGATCTGCAATCGCTCGTCACCAAGGCGGCCCGCATCTATCAGCCCGGCGTCGAGCAGCCCTTGCTCGAAGCGAGCCTCGCCCGCATCACCCGCGGCTTGAGCCGAGCCTGCCTGCAACTGCTGGTGGTGCTCGACGACTTGCCCCTGAACGTGAAAGACGCCAACCTTGGCACCCTCCATGCCTACGTCCGCAATGCGGTGAAGGCGTGGCAGATGTATAAGACCACCGAGCCCTATTGGCCTTACGTGAATACCGCGTGGTATCTGGGGCGTTTCGCGATGGGGGCCAATCCGTTCACCCTCGGCGCGTGGTGGTTTGTGTCGTCCTTCAGCCAGCAAGGGGCCAAGGCGCTCGCCACGCACCTCGTCAACCGGCAGGCGCTGGCCCTCTTGGGAAACCTGGTGCGGGTGATCGGCTATGAAGTGGCCGATGTGTATGGAGGGGATTTCCGCCATCGCGATGCCAATTGGATTTATGCCGCCGAGCTGAGCGAGTTACTGGCGCAGTTTCCCCTGTCGCGCGATAGCCTGGCACATGCCCTCCGCGAAGTCGGCGCGCTAGAGTTACGCAGCGAATACGACCGGGTTTTCCTGTATCGGTGCGTCGCCAGCCACAAATCGGCCCGGCCCAAGCAGTTTCGCGCCACCACCTGCCTGACTCCCGACGAACGCCACGCGATCGCCTCGCGGCTGGAGAAGTTTCTGGCCGCCTTCGTGCATGGCAAATCGGCCGACAAGGTCGCCGCCTGGAAGAAATCGGCCGAAGAGCGGCTGGGGGTGAGGATGGCGTGCGATCTGGCACCGACCGCCGTCTCGGTTCGCGGGCAGCTGGCCGACGGAGTCCGCTCGCTCGCCAGTTTTCTCGTCGGTGCCCGGCAACTGGAGCCGGACCAGCTCGCGCCGGCGCTGGGCAAATCGCGGCTGTTGGCCGAGCTGCCGCCGGCCGAGCGCGAGCCGCTGGTGGCGAGCCTGGCCGAGAATCCCCCCTATTTTTTCGAGCATCCGGATTTGGACCCCGACGGCGACCTGGCCGATAAGTATCTCGACGATCTCGCCGGGCTGTTTGCCGCCACCGCTCCGCGCGACAAGGCGACCGAAGAGACGCTGGGGGACGTGGCGGCCTATTTGCGGCGCGACCGCCAGCAGATGCGGAAGCTGCTCGAGAAACGCTGTGCGGCCGAGCTCGACCGCCGTCTGGCCGATGACGCCCCGCAGCGCCGCTTTCCCGCGCCGGTCGTGCGGGCCGCACTCGATCTTCTGGAACCGGGCGAAACGGGCCGCTTCCTCTATGGCGGCGTGATCCTCGAAGCTGCTTCGACGGGCCGCGAAGCCGCCGAGAAGTCCCCGCTGTGGCTGCTCGGTGCTGGGCAGCGCCTGGTGCTGTTTTCGGCCGGCGAGCAGCCCAAAGTGCTGTGGCGCGGCGATTCCGGCACCCAAGCCGAGCAGTGCCGCAAGCTGCTGGTCACTTCGTGCCAGCTGACCGGCGGCCAATGGCTGGGAGACGGCCCCGCCCCCGCCGCGCTGCGCATTCCGACCGGACTTGTCAGCACCTACGCCAACTGGTTCAAGCCGCTGCTCGCGATGCTGGGCCGCGAGTCGCTGGAGAAATCGGCATGACCGCCGAACCATCCGATCTCAAGGCTCGTGACGAAGCCAAGCGCGACGGTCGCATTTCGCCCGCGGAGCGCTGGCGGCAATATCAAGACCTGGTCGCCTGGATGGCCCGGCAGCCGAATGCGCCCCCCTGCACGCCGGCCGCCTGCAAGGCCGAGGAACGCCGCAAGCTGGCCGAGCTGGCCGCCTGGCAAGCGGCTCAGGGGGCCAAGGCTTCGGAAAGCGGCCCCTCGACATTGGCCGACGGATAATTCACCCCCACCAGCTCCGCCACCGTGCTCGCCAAACAAGCCTGGCTGACCGGCCGCGGGTATTTTCCCGGCCGAATGCCGCTCCCCAACAGCAGCAAGGGGACGTGCGTGTCGTAATGCCACGGGCTGCCGTGCGTGGTGCCTTTCGTGCCGGGGACGCAATACGGCGCGAGAAAATAGAGCACTTCGCCGCTGCGGCGGGGATGAAACGTCCGCCGCATCGCCGTGTTCAGCTCCCCCTCGCCGCCGCGCAACAGATCATCGCGCGTGGCGGCGATCGCCACGAACGGCTGCGTAAGCAGCCAATCGCGCGCGATCTGCTGCGCCTGGCCAAACCGCGCGCCGTCCAAGGCGGCATGGCCCGGCTGGAAGAAAATCTGATTCTCGTCGAATTCGAGCACCAGGGGCTTGTTTTCGGCAGCGGCGACCCCCAATTGCCCCCGCAAATGCTGCTCCAGCTTGAGCTTGGCCTCGTCGAGCTTACCCAGCGGATTGCGGTGGGCAGGCAGCCTGTATTGCTGGGCGTATTCGACAATCGGCGCGACCCCATGATCGGCGGTCAGGGCGAAGGTCCAGTTTCCCTGGCCGACCGCGCCGTCGAGCCAGGTCAAAAACTCGGCGAGTTGCAAGTCGGTGCGATAGGTGATGTCTTCCACTTCCAGGCTATGCGGGCCGAAGGCGTGGCCGACGTAATCGTTCGACGAGAAATTGATGCACAAGAGGTCGGGATGCTCGTCTTGCCCCAGCTTTTCGTGCGTGACGATCTCGCGAGCCGCTTCGAGCGTCAGGTCGTTGCCGAACGGCGAAAAGAGCACATGATCGCCAAACAGTTCGGCGGTTCCCTCGCCTACCTTGAACAGCTGATGCGGAAATTCGCTGGTGAACCCCTTTGGCGGATTCTCCCAAGCGTTCTTGTCTGGCCCGCGGTTGACATACTTCTCTGCCGGCAAGAGCAGGCTCCATACTTGGCCGCGAAACCGCTCTATCGCGCGCTGCTCGTTCAGCACCCGCAAATAGCCGGGCAAATCGGGCCGATAATAGCTGCTGGTGACCCAGACGTTGTTTTCGAGCCAATACGCGCCGCTGGGGTTTTGGCCCGTCATCAAGATGCTGGCCCGGTCCTTGATCGCCACGCCAAACACTTTGCTCTTCCCGCTCGATTTCAGCCGCAGCACGTCCCCCACCGTCTCGACGAGCAGATTCTTGGGCGACATCCCTTTGTTGCTGATCGTGCCGATGACTTGCACCGCCGGATCGGCCACGCAGTAAATGTCTTTACCCGCCGCCCGGTCGAACCAGTTATTGCCGATAATGCCCGTGCTGGCCGGGTAAGTCCCGGTGAGCTGCACCGAATGCCCCGGCGCGGTGACGGTATAGGCATGGCGATGGTGGCACTGGGCGTAATGGGCCCCTTCGCCCCACACGCGGCGAAACGCCCCTTGCGGACTGAAATTCTCGCGAAACCGAATCAGATAGTCCTGGCACATCTGATCGACGCTCACCACCACCACCAGCTTCGGACGCTCGGCGGACGCGGCAATTGCCGGCAGATGAAGCAGGGCCAGGCCAAGGGCCAGAATCTGGGGAGTTCGGCGCATGAGAGGTGGCAAGGGAGGACGGTCAGGCGGGTGGGCGAAACGTGGATTATAGTTCGCCACGCCAGCAAAATGGGAAACGCCGACCGCTCGTTTGACCGCAAGCCGCTGGCGCGAGCATCCTGGCTGGTGATTCAGCGGCCCCCGCTCACCGCGTCCCGCTAATCCAAATCAGCGGCTTGTCGGCTTCATCGACGCGGACTTCGTATTTCAGCGCGGCCTGAAACAAAATCCGGTCGAGTATCTTCCCATAAAATGTGTTCGTCTTGGGAATGCTCACCTTCTTCGTCGCCAGATCGACATCCAGCCGGGCCAGGGCGTTGTAGTCGATCACCAGCGGGGCCTTCACCCGGCTGCCGATGGCGGGGAGCGCTTCCCCCAGCGAAGTATCGGCGATTTCCACGTTCAGAAACTTGAAGAGCTCCGGCAGCGTTTCGTGCGGGTTCCCTTTTGGCGGCCAGCCCACGGGCCAGCTCTCGGCCACCGCCGCGCTATCAGCAATCCGCAGCCGCAGCCCGGTGCCATCCTTCTCGGGCACCAGCACCAAACCCAGCGGCCGCAGGATGGCGGCGAGCGCCGTCCCACTTGAAAGCCCTTGCAGCTCGTCCAGAATCGGCTCGTCGGCGGCAAGCGCCCGCTGACCGGCTGCGTCGGTGATGAATTTCAGCGCCAGGCCGCCGGCAATTTGCCGGGCCGCGTCGCGCGGCAGCTTGTCCTTGGTGCTGAACTCGACCGGCACCCTCAAGGCCTCGTGAACCTGTACCAGTTGCCGCGGCAAGAGACCAAACGCCGCCGGCTTGACCGTCACTCCCTCTTCTCCCCCGTCCTTGAGCTTGGCAATCCAGGCGGCCAGACGCCCCTTATCGGCCACGCGAAAGCTGGCCTTGGGGACTCGCAACACCCCATCGCGCGTCAGGATTCCTACGACGTGATAACCGACCGTCTCGCCGCCGCTCGTCAGGGTCTGAATCGCCGGGCTATCGGCTCCCTTAGCCCCGCGAATCCGCGAATTGACCAGCCCCAGCTCTCCCATCAAGTCCGACCACGGCCGCATATCGGCCACCGGAAAGCCCTCTTCCGCGCAAATCTCCAGCTCCACCCGCGGCTCGGCATGGACCAAGGCGGCGGAAAACATCGCCAGCACAAGCGCGCCAGCGGCGATTAGGGGTTTCCGAACCATGTAGGGTCTCCAAAAGTTCCCGGCTGGCATCCTCCATTATACGTCACCCTCGGCCCCCCTCCGCCGCTAGCAACCGGCTTGCCTTGACGCCGAAGCCTCGCTGACGTAACTTCCGCCCCCCTGGGAGTGCCGCGCGCCGAGGGATCGGACCGCGCGAGCCGCTCCTTTTCGGAGCTTTTCAGGCATGAAGCCGCCACGTCCTTTATCACTCGATAACGCGCCACTCGACCGTTCGCCGCCGCTCGCCCGCCGCGAATTCCTGGCCCTGGGCTGCGCGGCTGGCCTGGCAACGCTGGCGGGCTGCACCACGCCCCTCATGCGCGGCCAATCCCCCGACGTGGAAGTCACCGACGAGAAGCGGCTGGAGCTGATCGGCGATTACACCCGCCCCTGGGGGCTCAACTGGGTCAAGCTCGAATCGGTCGCCCTGGTCACGAACCTGGCCAACACCGGCAGCGATCCCCCCCCCGGCGAGCAGCGCAGCCGCCTGACGACCGAGATGATGTCGCGCGAGGTGCGCAAGCCGGACGAAATCCTCGCCTCCCCCACCACGTCGCTAGTCCTGGTCACGAGCTATCTGCCGCCGGCCGTGCAAAAGGGAGATCCGCTTGATGTCGAAGTCCGTGTTCCCCAGCGCAGTGAAACAACGAGCCTCCGCGGCGGCTGGCTGATGCAAACCCGCCTGCGGCAAATGGCAGCGCTTGGCGGCTCGATCCGCACCGGCAGCGTCGAAGCGCTTGCCCAGGGAGACATCCTGGTCGATGCGGTGTTCGAGGGACAAGACGACAAAATTCTCGAAACGCGCGCCCGCGTCCTCGGCGGCGGCACGGCGGGAATCACCCGGCAACTGGGCCTCGCCATCAGCAACGACGGGGCCTCGATTCGCACCAGCACCCTCATCGGCGCGGCGATCAACAAGCGGTTTTTCACCTTTGACGCCGGCGTGAAAAAGGGGGTCGCCGATCCGCAGCGCGACAATTTCATCGAGCTGAGTCTCTCCCCCCGCTACAAGCACAACCTCGCTCGCTACCTGCGCGTCATCCGCAACATCCCGATGCGCGAGAATCCGGTGGAACGCACCGAGCGCCTGCAATTGCTCGGCAAAAAGCTGCTCGAACCCGCCACCGCGGGCGTCGCCGCCTTGCAGCTCGAAGCGATCGGCCACGAAGCGGCACCGCTACTCAAGCAGGGGCTGGAATCGACCGAGCCCGAAGTCCGCTTCTATGCCGCTGAGGCCCTCGCTTATCTCGACGAGCCCGAAGCCGCCGCGCCGCTCTGCAAGCTGGCGGAAGCGGAATCCGCCTTTCGCTGGCACGCCCTCACCGCACTCGCCACGATGAGCCATGTGACGGCACTCGATGCTCTCAACGACCTGCTGCACGTGAAGAGCATCGAAACTCGTTACGGGGCGTTCCGGGCGCTGCGGATACGCAACTCGGCCGATCCGGCTAGCAAGGGGGAATCGCTCGGCCAGAAATTCCGCTATCACGTCATTCCCACCACCGGCGAGCCACTGATTCACATCGCCCGTTCGCGCGCTCCGGAGATCGTCGTCTTTGGCCACGAACAGCGGCTCACCCCGCCGAAATATCTGTTCGCCGGCCGCAAAATCATGATTACCACCAGCGACACCGGCAGCGGCGACCTGAAAATCGGCCGTTTCGAGGCGGGAGAAGAGCCGCGCTATGAGACCTGCCCACCGCTCGTCGATAAGCTGATTCGGACCATCGTCGGCCTCGGCGGGGGCTATGCCGAGGTGATCCAGTGCCTGCAAGAGGCCCAAAAGGCGGGCTGTTTGGAATGTCGGCTGGCGGTCGAAGCCCTGCCCCGACCCAATCGCAAGTTCTATAAGGACGACGACCCGCTGCCCGATGCTCCGACCGAAGCCGACGAGGCCGAGGCCGCCGCGGACACCGTTTCGCGGGTGACGACCCCGTCGCCGGAGATGTTCACCGACAGCCTGCAAGAGGCGGCCGAGAAATCACGCCCCGACGAGCGGCTGGCCGCCCCGGCGGGCGAAACCTACGTCAATCCGGCTTCGGAAAAGCCTGCGCCCAGTTTTCTTGATAAACTGAAAAATCCCCTGGGAATCAAGCCTCCCGCCCGGTAAGCCGACGGCCGCGTTATGCTCACAGCGCTCGAACTACACGGCTTCAAGAGCTTCGCCGACAAGACGCGGTTCGAGTTCCCGGCGGGGATCACGGTCGTCGTCGGCCCCAATGGCTCGGGCAAAAGCAACATCGTCGATGGCATCAAGTGGGTACTCGGCGAGCAATCGGCCAAAAGCCTCCGCGGCAAGGACATGGCCGATGTCATCTTCAAGGGGGCCGGCAACCGCAAGCCGATGAACACCGCCGAGGCGACGATCATCCTTGACAATTCCGACCGCCGCCTGCCGATCGACGCCCCGGAAGTGCATGTCACGCGGCGGGTCTTTCGCAGCGGCGAAGGGGAATATCTCATCAACCGCCAGCCGGCACGGCTCAAGGATATTAAAGACCTGTTTCGCGGCACCGGCGTCGGCGGCGACGCGTATAGCCTGATCGAACAAGGCAAGGTCGATAAGCTCCTCAACGCCTCGGCCAAGGACCGCCGGGCCATGTTCGAGGAAGCGGCCGGCATCAGCCGCTTCAAGGCGAAAAAGATCGAGGCCCAGCGGCGGCTGGAGCGGGTCGAGCAGAATCTGCTGCGGCTGTCGGACATTGTCGAGGAAGTCGAGAGTCGCCTGAAAACAGTCCGCGCGCAAGCCGGCAAGGCCCGCCGCTATCGAGAATACAGCGACCGCCTGCAACAACTGCGCACGCAAATCGGCCTCGTCGATTGGCGGCGGCTGAGCGAACAACTGGCCGGTCTCGAAAGCGACTTGGCGGCGCTCGCCGATCAAATGGCCGCCGGCGATGCCGAATCGCAACGCTTGGAGGCGAGCCAACTGGAGCTCGAAGCCGCCCGTGCCACCATCGGCGAGGAGCTGTGCAATTGCGAGCAGCAACTCGGCTTTGGCCGGCAGCAATGGTCGCAGCACTCGGCCACGATGACCCACGAGCGGACACGCGCGGCCGAGCTCGACGAAGAAGCCCGCCTGCATGGCCGCAATTTGCTGGCGATGAGCGACCGGGCGGGGGATGTCCGCTCACGGCTGAAGGCGACGCAGGCCGAAGTGGTCGCGGCGCAAACCTCGCATCAAGCCGCAGCTGACGAAGCGAGCCGCCGCGAAGCGCTGCTGGCCGATCTGGCTCGACAGTACGAGCAAGCGCGGCGGCAGTCCGAAAGTCGCCGCAAGGAATATCTCGCCCAGTTGCAATCGGCGGCGGCCTTGGCGAGCCAGGTTGAAACCGGGCAATCGCAATTGGCCGCCGTGCAGCAAACCGTGCTGCATTCCCGGCAGCAACTGGCCGACCTGGCCGAAGCCGAGACGGAGCTATCGCACGAGCGGGCCGCGGCAGGGCAGCGCCACCAAGCGGCCGAAAGCCAGCTCGCCGCGCATCACGAGCAGCTCGAAGCGGCCGAGCGCGAGCTGACTGAAAACCGCAATTTGCACGCCTCGCGGGCCGACGACCTCGCCCAGCTCCATTCGCGCCGGCAGGGAGTCGCCGAGCGGGCCGAGGTGTTGGCCGAATTCGAGCGGACGCTCGAGGGAATCGGGGCCGGCGTGCGGCAAGTTCTGGCGCGGGCGGGGGTCAAAAGCCAAGAGCCGGGAATCAAAGGCCAGGAACCGGCAGCCGGCGAATCGCGCCCCAGCGATAAGCGTGCATCCGCCATTCGTCCCTGGTCGCTCGTTCGCGGTGTCGTGGCCGATTTCGTGCAGGTCAAGGTCGAGCATTCGGCGGCGATCGACGCGGCTTTAGGGGAAGCGGCCCAGGCGGTCGTTGTCGAAGGGACTCACGAGCAGGCCCGCGAGCTGATCGACGCGGCGGCGGATGTCGCGGGGCGGGTCGTCGTCTTGCCGCTCGATGCCACCAGCGACGCGGCACGAGAAACGGCAGATGCCGCTTTCTCCCTAATCGCGACCGACGTTCGCGGCTGGATTGGAACCGCCGCGAGCCTCGTGGAGTGCCCGGCCAGTATGCGGCCGCTCGTTCAGCGCGTGCTCGGCTCGACCTGGGTCGTCCGGACGCTGGCCGACGCACTCCGCCTCGCGGCCGAGTTGCCGCCCGGGTTTCGCTGTGTCACCCTCGACGGGGAGTTGATCGAAGCAACCGGCGCGATCACCTTTGGCCCGCGGCAATCGGCGACGAGCCTCATTTCGCGCCGCAGCCAGTTGCGGGCGGCCCGGCTCGACTTGGCGGTCCTCGATCAGCAAATTGCCGACGCCCAGCGCGAAACCCTGCACTTGAAGCGCGAAATCGACCGCTGCGAGCAGGTCGTGCGCGGGCTGAGCGATGCCGGCAAGGCCCTGGAGCAGCAGCTCGCGCACGAGCGGGCGGCCCTGCAATCGCTCGCCCAGCAGCTCGCCAGAAGTGCCCACCAGCGCAGCGCCGCCGAAGCCGCGCTGGCCGCCGCCGACGAGCGACGACTCGCCATAGAAGCCAACCTTAAGCAGGCGACCCAGCAACTGGCCGAGGCGCAAGCCGCGGCCGATCGTTTTCAGGCCTCGCTGGCCAGCGGCGAGCAAGCGCTGGCCGAGCTCGAAGCCCGTCGCCAGCAAGCGGCCGGCGAGCTGACCGCCGCCAAAATCGAGCTCGCCCGCTGCGAGCAGCGCGTCGAAAGCCTGCGTTTGCGGCTGATGCAG
The DNA here is from genome assembly GCA_033762315.1 of Pirellulaceae bacterium. Lineage (GTDB taxonomy): Bacteria > Planctomycetota > Planctomycetia > Pirellulales > Pirellulaceae > CAYLLN01. Next base: position 8,145 of record JANRLS010000180.1, on the reverse strand, counting down.
TTTGAAGACGATCAGCGCGAACGGGAACGGGCCATCGCTCAGGTTCGCCAGCAATTGCGGCAAGCGCGTGAGCGCCAAGTGGCGGCCGAACTGGCAATGCTCGCCGCCGGAGCGCAAATCGCCCTTCTCGCCTGGCGGCAAGAGGGGCTCGACCGCCGCGTCCGCGATTGCGCTCAGCGGCGCGATCTGGCGCAAACCGAGCGCAACGCCGTCGCCGAGCAACTCGCCACCCTCCGCAAACGACTGCAGAAGGCTCGCGATCAGCAACATCAATTGCAGCTTGCCGCCGAGCAGGTGCGACACGACCGCCGCACCCTGGCCGACCGTCTGCGCGAGGATTACGGCATCGAGTTGGCCGAGGCTTCGGAACAGCCCTCGCCTGAAGAGGCCCAGGAGCGGGTCGCCGTCGAGGCGGAGATCGAGTCGCTCCGCCGGAAAATCAACCAGATTGGGGCGGTCAATCTGGATGCCCTGGATGAGCTCGATGAACTGGAAGCCCGTTTTGCCACGCTCGCCGGACAGCACAAAGACCTGACCGACGCCCGCGCCGCGCTCGAACGGATCATTCACAAAATCAATGCCGACAGCCGGCGACTCTTTCTAGAAACCCTGGAGGCGATTCGAGTCAACTTCCAGGCCCTCTATCGCAAGGCCTTCGGCGGCGGCAAGGCGGACATCGTGCTGGAAGAGGGGGTCGATGTGCTCGAATGCGGTGTCGATATTATCGCCACTCCCCCCGGCAAACCGTCGTTCAACAACTCCCTGCTTTCGGGCGGAGAGAAGGCACTCACCGCCGTGGCGCTGCTTCTGGCCATCTTTCAGTTTCGCCCCAGTCCCTTTTGCGTGCTCGACGAAGTGGACGCCCCGTTCGACGAGGCGAACATTGGCCGGTTTGTCGATGTGCTGAAGGACTTTCTCTCGTGGACCCGGTTTGTCATTGTCACGCACAGCAAGAAGACAATGACCGCCGCCACAACACTTTACGGCGTGACGATGCAGGAATCGGGGGTCTCGAAACGGGTCAGCGTCCGGTTCGATGACGTGACCGATGACGGCCAGATCCGCACTGCCGCGCTCGCCCCCCCAACCCCTGCCGACGAAGAGCAGCGCGGCGTCGCCTGAAATTGCCATTTTTGTGGTAGTATTTCGATAGATTCTTCCCGTTTAGGCGAGAATCGGGGCCAGTAGGTGCCAACTGACGGGTGATGAATGCCCAGCGATGAGCAGGATCTATATCACAACTCTTTGCGAATAAACGACTTGCGTCGAATTCATGCCGTCTGGCTAATTCCAACATTTGGATCAAGCAAAACTTTTTGGTTTTGTTCCCGTCAAACACCTTGACGGGTTGGGCACGTCGGCGAACAATCGAGGGGCACTTTGGCGGCTCCCTCTCTCTGGCCGCCGAAGTTACCACCCAGCCGGGGCATTGGTCCCGGTCCCGCCTCTCTCGATTTCGTCGCTTTACTCGGTGCTTGCCGAAGGTCGGTTCCCGTCACAGCGGATGTGGCCGGAAGCGATTGGTCGCGGTGATCGCGTCCCTGGCGGCACTGGTTTCACGCTAGGAGCTTTCGTTCGATGACTAAATCCTCGTCGGCAGACGACGTAAAACTAATGAGCAGCTATGAGACGGTCCGGGCCACGCTGCTGGGGCCGGAATATGCCGACCGTCTCGACAAGCCCCTCGCCTATTGGGCCTTGCCTGCCGACCGCCGCCTGCCGACCGCCTTTCTCGGCCGCAAGCTGGGCGAACTGCTGTCCACCCCTTATCCGCAACTCGCCGCCACCGCCGGCATTGGCCGCAAAAAGCTGGGGACGTTCGTCAAGCTGCTGGTGCGGGCCACGAAAAGCGATACCTCTCCCCCCGCGGCGCTCGAACGCCTGCAGCAGGAAGAATCCGCCCCGATCAACGGCTGCGATGCCGGCGGCAAATTCGATCCGAGCCGCGTCTCGGAGGTGGTCTGGGCGCAGTGGCGCGATACGGCCCGCCGCCACGCCGTGGGTCAAGAGTGGCTCGGCCGCCTCGCCCCGTCGCTCGCCACGCTCCCCACCGTCATTTGGGATGCCCCCATCGGCTCGTATCTCGACATGACCCTGTTCGACATGCGCCGCCTCAAAACCCACGGTGAAAAACGGGTGCAGGTGGTGCTCGAAGTCTTTCACACGATTCACGAAATGCTCGGCCACATCGATCCGGCCCGCCTGGCCGTGCGGCTCGCTCCGCGCAACATCGCGGCCGCCGAAGATTGGCTCTCCGAAGCCAAGGGACGCGGCTATCCCCCCGCCAAAAGCGAAATCGAGCAATGCCTGATCGAGCCGCTGATGAAGCAGCTCGATGTGGATGCCGGCGAAACGGTCGGCGCGCTGTCACGCGGCCGGCTGGGGGTGGGCATGCCGGCCGATACGGTGCGTAATCAGTCAAAAACGCTCGGAGTCACCCGCGCGCGGGTCTATCAGATGCTGGAAGAGTGCAACGCGGTGATGCGGATTCGCTGGCCCGAAGGTCGCCGCCTGCTCGACGACTTCGCCCAGTGGCTCGACGAATCGTACGCTCCCGCCGAAATTGGCAACCTCATCGGCAGCCTGCGCGAATTGCTCTACCCGCTCAAGTTCGATGCCGTCGCCGAGCATTTGCGTTCGCAAGCCCGCGACGATTAGCGGGCTACCATGAATAAGGCCTTCGTCCGCGAATCGGATGCGACCGAGGTGCTGTGCCCCCTTTGTGGCGCGGCGGGAATTGAAGTGCCGCGAGCCACGGCCGAGCACCACGTTCCGCTCGCGGCGCTGCGCCCGCTCGCGGCGACGGTGTTCTTCTGCCAGACCCCCCGTTGTTCGGTGGCCTATTTCGACGCCTTCGAGGCGCAAATTCCCGCCGCGGAGCTGCTCCGCCCCGTCTTTCCCAAGGCTGGCGACGCGCCGCTCTGCCCTTGCTTTGGACTGACACGCGAAGACGTGGCCGCCGACGCGGACGACACCATTCCCCGGCGGATTCGCGAGTTGCTCGCCAGGTCGAAAACCTCCGCCGCCCGCTGCGAAACCGCTTCTCCCACCGGCCGCTGCTGCCTGCCGGAAGTCCAGCGGCTCTATTTCAAGCTCAAGAGCGGCTGACGGAAGGCACGGCCACATCGAAGGGCGAGGCTTCCGCCGAGCCGCTAAGGGACAGGAGCGGGAAGCACGTTGCTACCAAAGCGGAGCCTGGTCACGAGAAACGAGAATTCGGTCGGCGTGTCCCCGAAATTCTCTCCAGCCGGAATAAACAGCAGGTCGCGGCGAAAAATCCGCGCGAATCCAGTCGCGTTTCGCAAAAAAGAATTGCTGGCCCGCAGCGCGATTTGGTATCACGCAAGTGCCTATCGTCTCGCGCCCTTTTCCTCGCTGGAGTGCCTCCGATGGACGCCAGCCTGCATCAACATCTGCCGGTGATCGCGGTCGTGCTGTCGGGTTTCGCGCTGGCGCTTTCGCTGGTCGCGGTCTTTCCGGGGCTCAAGGGGCTACTGTCGGCGGTGCGCGACGGCATCTTGTGGCTGGCGCTGCTATTGCTGCTGGGAGGAGCGGGGTTTGTCGTCTGGCAGCATTTGCAGCAAACGGCCCGACCGGCAGCCAGCGCGGCACGGCCGATTTTGCCCCAGCCGGCAGTCGCTCCCGCGGCACGCGACTAGACAGGGGGCTCGGTCCAGATTCCCAGCCGCGGATTTTCGGCACGGAGGTAGTCGGCATGCGTCAAGCTGAGCGAAATGGCATGGCCGCCGGCGTTGAAGTTGATCCGCGGCGCGGCGGCGAGGGCTTCGTCGCACCAGGTCGACAAACCAAACAGGCTGCCAAACGGCGGAATCGAGCCAGGGGCCAAGCCCGTGAGCTGCTCGACTTCTTCCCGCGTGGCAAAGCGCAGACTCTTGATCCCCGCCGATTTGCGAACCAGTTTGCTGGCGAGCTTGCGGTCGGCAGGGACGACGATCAGCACGAAGTGGTCGTCCGCTTTGCAAACAAGGGCCTTCGCCCCGCTCGCCAGGCTAGTGCCGCGAATCGCAGCCGCCTCCTCGCTGGTGAAGACCGGCGCATGGCGCAGCACCTCGAATGGAACCCCCAGTTCCCCCAAGCGGTGCGTCAGCCGTTCAAATACTGTTTCCACCTGAAATTCCGTCTGGTAATGCAACGCGACCGGCCCTGTTCGCCACCTAAAGATACCGGCTCCCGTGCCGCACCTTCAGGCGGGGAGTGTAAAGATTTCCAGCAGAAAGAAGGACCGGGCCGCCGTCAAGCGACCCCTTTTTCCCAGGAATTGCCAAATTGTCGCGGCCACGACGGGAGCTTCCAGAATCACCACAAGTCCTTTACTAACAATCACTTACAAACATTTCTCAAGGTAGCCGGCCGATGGCTGGCAGCCTTGCAATCCCGGCATGAATCCGTAATTTGGTGGATTGGCGCGCCATGCGCAGACAAAGTCCCCAAGCCGTCTCCCCCACCCGTGGGAGTGGCCTAAGCGATTTTGCCCAGCCATTGCCGCAACGACCCGCGGCAAAATAGATAGACGCCCATGAGCGAGATTTTATTCCATTACCACAAAGTCGATCCGACGACCTGGGTCTATCTGTCGTCGCTGCTGACGATCGGGCTGTTCTTCAAGTTCAACCGGTTCTGGAGCGTACGCAATCTTGACCTGGTGCTGCTGATCTTGCTCGCGCCGGGGTTGCTCATGGTGAACGAAGCTCTGCACGCCCAGCGCACCGCGCCCCCGGTCGCCGTCGAACCTTCATCGACACCCGCCGCCAGCGCGCCCCGCTCGGTCGGCGGCAGCATGTTCGTCGCTTGGCTCGAGCCGGGGACCACCGCGCAAGCTGCTCCCCCCGCGCCGAATTCCCCGCAGTCGCTCGCCTATATCGGCTATGTCTGGCTGTTCGCGGTGTCCGCCCTGTGGCTCGTGCGTCTCTTGCTCGATCCGACGATGGTTCGCCGCCCGCTGCTCGAACCAAACCTGACCAACGGCGGCCTCGTCTTCATCGGCGTGTCGCTGTTCTTGTTTCTGATGGCGAACGTCATCACCAGCGATCTTTCGCCCGAAGACCTGAAGGGCGCGGCTGGTGCTCAGGCGCTACTAACCCGGCAAAACCAGGATCAGATCGAGGACTACAAGCAATTCGGCCCCGGCTACTACTTCCTGCATGTGCTGCCCAGTGTACCGACTTCCCCCTTCCTGCGTCCGCAAACCGAGAAGGCCGAAGCGTATGCCCTGGTCGTCAAGCTGATGGCGATTCTGTCGCATCTGGCGGTGGTGGCCGGCCTTGTCACTATCGGCTATTGGCATTTCGACAACATCCGCATGGGGATCGGCGCGGCGACGCTCTACCTGATGCTTCCTTACACGGCCCAAATGACCGGCCACGTCGATCATGTCCTGCCGGCGGCCTTGCTGCTGTGGGCGGTGGTGCTCTATCGTCGGCCGGGCTTGGCGGGGGCTTTTTTGGGGCTGGCGATTAGCGTTTTCTACTATCCGCTGTTCCTCTTGCCACTCTGGATCAGCTTTTATTGGCAGCGCGGCTTGGGGCGGTTCCTCAGCGGCACCGGCGCGGCGGTGGCGGTGATGATCCTCTCGCTGGTGTTTGTCTCCGAAGATGTCGCGTCGTTTTGGAACAAGTTCCAGCCGATGTTCGCCCTGTGGGTGCCAAAAACGTCGGGCCTCGTCGGTATCTGGCAGCAATACTGGGACGCCTGGTATCGGCTGCCGGTGATTGCCGGCTGCGGGGCGCTCGCGGCGGGGCTGGCGATTTGGCCGGCCCATAAGAACCTGGGAACGCTGCTATCCTGTTCGGCGGCGCTGATGGTGGCGGTGCAGTTCTGGCACGGCTTTGGCGATGGCGGCGGGATGTATATGGCGTGGTATCTGCCGCTGCTTTTGATGACGGTCTTCCGCCCGAACTTGGAGGATCGCGTTGCCCTGAGCGTGCTGGGCGAAGGCTGGTTCGTGAAACGCCGCGCCCGGCTTGCACAGTTCGACCGGGCGGCGTGAATCACAGGTCGAACTTCACGCCCTGGGCCAGCGGCAACTGGCCGCTGTAGTTGAGCGTGCAAGTCTGCCGCCGCATGTAGGCTTTCCAGGCGTCGGAGCCCGCTTCGCGCCCGCCGCCCGTTTCTTTCTCGCCCCCAAAAGCCCCGCCAATCTCCGCCCCGCTCGTGCCGATGTTGACATTCGCGATGCCGCAATCGCTGCCGAGAGGGGAGAGGAACTGCTCGGCCTCGCGGAACTGACCGGTGAAGATGGCGGAGGAGAGGCCTTGCGGGACGGAGTTGTGCAGGGCGAGAGCTTCGTCGAGCGTGTTATGAGTCATGACATAGAGAATCGGGGCGAAGGTTTCTTGCAAGACGATAGGCGTCTGGCCTGGCATGCGGATGATCGTCGGCTCAACAAAGAACCCTGGCCGATTGATCCGTTTGCCGCCGCAGAGGATTTCTCCCCCTTGCTCGATGGCGGCCGCCACCGCCTCGCGATATTGCTCGGCGGCCCGCTCGCGAATCAGCGGCCCCAAAAGGATGCCATCCTCCCACGGTTGGCCGGGCTGGATTGACGTGTAAGCTGTTATTAATCGCGGCAAGAACTTCTCGACCAGCGAGTGGTGAACGATCAGCCGCCGCAACGTCGTACAACGCTGGCCAGCGGTACCGACGGCGGAGAATACGACCGCTCGCAGGGCGAGATCGAGGTCGGCTGAAGGCGTCAGGATCAAGCCGTTGTTGCCGCCGAGTTCGAGGAGCGACCGACCTAACCGAAAACCGACGGTTGTCGCCACCGATTTGCCCATCGCCGTGCTGCCAGTGGCGGAAATCAGCGGCAAGCGCTCGTCAGCAGCCATCGGCATTCCAATTCCTCGCCCGCCGACAACGAGATTCAGCACTCCCCCCCAGCCCGCTGGTTCCAGCACCCGGTTGACGATGTTCTGCACGGCGATGGCGGTCAGCGGCGTGAGTTCTGACGGCTTCCAGACGACCGTATTGCCGCAAACCAGGGCAAGGGCCGCATTCCAGGCCCAAACGGCGACCGGAAAATTGAAGGCCGTGATGCAGCCAACGGGGCCGAGCGGATGCCACTGCTCGAACATCCGGTGGCCGGGACGCTCGCTGGCGATCGTCAGGCCATAGAGTTGCCGCGACAGGCCGACGGCGAAGTCGCACATGTCGATCATTTCCTGCACTTCGCCCAGCCCCTCGCTCTTGATCTTGCCTGCTTCGAGGGTGACCAGCATTCCCAGGTCGCTCTTCGCCTCCCGCAAAGCGTTGCCGATCTGCCGCACGATTTCGCCCCGCTGCGGCGGCGGGACGAGCCGCCACTTGGCAAACGCTTGCTGGGATGTTTCCACCGCCCGGTCGTACTCCACGCGCGACGCTCCAAAGACCCTCCCCAGCGGCAGGCCGGTCGCCGGGTTGAGCGACACGACCTCCTCGCCGGTTGTCCAGTCGCTCCACGCTCCGGCATAGACGCCAGGGCTATGGGCGCCGATTCCGAGGCGGGAGAGTACTTCATCGAACATAGTTCATCTTTTCAATGACAAAGAGAATTTGAGCCACGGATGGAACACCGATGAAACACGGATGGAAAAATCCGTGTTCAATCCGTGTTTCATCCGTGGCTCCCTATTCCGACCGATCAATCAATCCCACTTTCCCAGCACCTCGTCCAAAATTCCGACCGCGATGTCGGCCTGCTGCCGGGTAATCACCAGCGGCGGGCAAAAACGCAGCGTGCTCATGCCGCAGCCGAGCATCAAGAGGCCGCGGCGAAAGCACAACTGCACGATTTCGTCCCGCTCGGTGCTGGCCGCTTCCTTGGTGCCGCGGTTGCGAACCAGTTCCATGCCGATCATCAGCCCCAGGCCGCGGACATCGCCGATCAGGCGGTGCTTGCCCATCAGTTCGACGAGGCGGCCCTTGAGATAGTCGCCGACGGTGCGGGCGTTTTCCATCAATTCGGCTTCGAGCAGCTTGATCGTTTCCAGGGCGGCAACGCACGAAATCGGATTGCCGCCAAAGGTGCTGGCGTGCGAGCCGGGGCCCCAGTCCATGATGTTCTCCTTCGCAATGATCGCCCCCAGGGGCATGCCGCTGGCGATACCCTTGGCCAGGCAGACGATGTCCGGCACCACGCCGAAATGC
>JANRLS010000179.1:0-54573 GCA_033762315.1 Pirellulaceae bacterium | reverse complement strand
GTCTTGCCGATCAGAAGCTTGGTGACGTTGCGCGAGCGGGCATATTCGAGAATCGTGTCGGAGACGTTCTGCCCGGCCAGTGTGACCGTTTCCGCACCTAGGCGTTCGGCGAGGCGAAAATGCTGGCTGATCTGCTGCTTTGCGGGAGTGCCCGCTGGTTCGCCCGTAAGATCAACGGAAACCGCCAGCCAAGGCGCATCCAGCGCCGCCGCCATCCGTCGAGCCGTGCGAATGACGCGGGCGGTCGTGGGGCTGGGGCCAACGCAGACCAGCAATCGCTCGGCGGTGGCCCACGGCTTGATGGCCGCCTTCTCCCGCCGGGCCGACTCGACATCGGTGTGAATGTGACGAGCCGCCTGTCGCAGCGAGAGTTCCCGGAGTGCGGTGAGATTCGACTTCTGGAAGAAGCTTTGAATCGCTCGTTGAGCCTGTTCGGACACGTAAACCTTGCCCGCCTTAAGTCGGAGCAGCAATTCTTCCGGCGTGATATCCACGAGTTCCAAGTCGTCGGCCAAATCGAATGCCCGGTCGGGAACCGTCTCACGAACAGTGACACCCGTAATCTGACCGATCACGTCATTCAGGCTTTCGATGTGCTGAACATTGAGCGTTGTCCAGACGTTGACTCCCGCTTCAAGAAGTTCTTCGACATCCTGCCAGCGCTTCTCATGACGACAGCCGACGGCATTGGTATGGGCGAGTTCATCCACCAAGAGCAAGTCGGGACGCCGAGCCAGGGCCGCATCGACATCAAACTCTCGAAGCGTCACGCCACGATACTCGTGCTCACGCACTGGAAGAGCCTCGAGACCGGCGAGCAACGCTTCCGTTTCCGGGCGACCGTGTGGTTCGACATAACCGACGACCACCTCCCGCCCCGCTGCTCTTGCTCGTTGGGCGTTCTTCAACATCGAGTAGGTCTTCCCGACGCCAGCGGCATACCCGAAGAACACCTTCAGCGAGCCACGCGTGGACTCTGCTTCCTCGGCCCGCACCTGGGCCAGCAGTTCATCGGGATTCGGACGAGCATCCGGCATGGGCGGTCTCAATTCACCTGATGTTGATCCAAGGCGAGATTCAGTCGCAGCACATTCACGCGCGGCTCGCCGAGGACTCCAAATTGTCGTTCTTCCGTGTGTTGGCGGACGAGTTCACGCACGGCGTCTGGGGACATTTTCCTCGATGCGGCGATTCTTGGCACCTGGAACTCGGCTGCCGCCGGAGCGATGTGGGGATCGAGTCCGCTGCCGGATGCGGTCACGAGCTCGACCGGCACCGCTTTCCCCGCGTAACCCGCGGCGCGAAGTGCCGAGATGCGAGCTTCGGCTGCTTCCCGGAGACCGGGGTGCGACGGGCCGAAATTGGAACCGCTGGATGCCGCTGCGTTGTAGGGAAATGGGCTGGTGGCCGAGAGCCGCCCCCAGAAGTATTCGGGGCGAGAAAACGGCTGCCCAATCAGTTCCGAACCTGTGATCTGCTGGTCTTGTTGCATGAGGCTGCCGTTGGCCTGCCTGGGAAACGCCACCCGCGCGATGGCGGTGACCACCAGTGGATAGACGCCGCCGGTGAGAATGGTCATGGCAAACAATACGAGTGTCGCCGTGCGAAGTTGTTGAATCATGGTCTCTTGCTCCTTATGCCAAGCCCACGGCGGAAAGCAGCAGGTCGATGGCCTTGATGCCGAGGAACGGCACGAGCAGTCCGCCCACGCCGTAGACAAGTAGATTGTTGCGCAGCAGTTGAGCCGCTCCCACCGGTCGGTACGCCACCCCCTTCAACGCCAGCGGCACAAGAGCGATGATAATCAGGGCATTGAAAATCACCGCCGACAGGATGGCGCTGGACGGCGACGACAATCGCATCAGGTCTAAGGCCTTGAGGGCGGGATAGGTCGCCGCGAATGCCGCCGGCAGGATGGCGAAATACTTGGCGACGTCGTTGGCGATGCTGAACGTCGTCAGCGAGCCACGGGTCATCAGCAATTGCTTGCCGATGTTCACGATCTCGATGAGCTTGGTCGGATTGGAGTCGAGATCGACCATGTTGCCGGCCTCCTTGGCGGCCTGGGTGCCACTGTTCATGGCGACCGCCACGTCGGCCTGAGCCAGAGCAGGGGCATCGTTCGTACCGTCGCCGGTCATGGCGACGAGTCGTCCACCCTTTTGGCAGTCACGGATGAGTGAGAGTTTCGCTTCGGGAGTCGCCTCGGCCAGAAAATCATCCACGCCCGCCTCGGCGGCGATGGCGGCGGCGGTCAGAGGATTGTCGCCCGTGATCATCACGGTTTTGATTCCCATCTGCCGCAGTTCCGCGAACCGCTCCTTGATCCCACCTTTCACGATGTCCTTCAGCTCGATCACACCAAGCACCTGGTCGTCCCGACTGACGACGAGCGGCGTTCCGCCGGATTTGGCGATGTCACGAACCGAGGCTCGGACATCCTCCGGCAAAAATCCGCCGAGACTTCGCACATGCGACTCCACGGCCTCGGCGGCCCCCTTGCGAATCTCGTGCCCATCGAGCGTGACGCCGCTCATGCGAGTCCGAGCAGAGAACGGAACGAAGTGAGGTTGAATGTGTTCCAGTTCGCGGCCCCGCAGCCCGAACTGCTTCTTGGCGAGGATGGCAATGCTGCGTCCCTCGGCGGTTTCGTCCGCCATCGACGCCAAATGAGCCGCTTCCGCCAGTTCCTTCTCGGTGGTGCCCGACGCTGGGATGAATCGAGTCGCCTGCCGGTTGCCGAGCGTGATCGTGCCCGTCTTGTCGAGCAACAGCACATCCACGTCGCCCGCGGCTTCGACCGCCCGGCCCGACATGGCGATGACGTTCGCCTGACTGAGCCGGTTCATTCCGGCGATGCCGATGGCGGACAGCAGTGCTCCGATGGTTGTCGGAGCAAGACATACGAAGAGAGCCACCAGCACCGTGAGACTGATTGCTCTTCCTTGACCGGATGCTTGAACCGCGAAGATCGAGAAGGGAAGCAGCGTGGCGACCACGAGCAGGAAGATCAGCGTCAGAGCGGCCAGGAGGATCGCCAGCGCGACCTCGTTCGGAGTTTTCTGCCGCTTGGCGCCTTCGACCATCGCGATCATGCGATCCAGAAAGCTTTGGCCAGGAAGCGTCTTCACCTGAATGATCAACCAGTCGGAGATGACTCGCGTTCCGCCGGTAACCGAACTGCGGTCTCCCCCGCTCTCCCGCACGACCGGAGCACTTTCGCCGGTGATGGCGCTCTCATCGACGGAGGCGACACCTTCCAGGACTTCCCCATCGGCGGGAATGGGGTCGCCCGCTTCCACGAATACGACATCTTCAATTCGCAAGTCTTGCGCGAGAGCCATTGCGATCGCCCCGTTCACAAGCAAATCCTTGGTGGTGCGTGTGGAACCGACCATTTTCAGGGGCAGGCAGACCCGCTTGGCGATCACGTCCGAACGGTTCTTCTTCAAAGCGGCGGCCTGAGCTTTTCCGTGCCCTTCGGCGATCGCTTCGGCAAAATTGGCGAATAGCACGGTGAACCACAGCCAGATGGCCACGCCGAGCACGAAAGTCGATGATTCACCTGTCGAGTGACGCAGCGAGTTCAGCCACAGGATCGTCGTGAGGATGCTGCCCAGGTAAACGGCGAACATCACCGGATTGCGAAGCTGCACGCGGGGATCGAGCTTCCAAAACGAAGCCCTGATGGCATCGCCGAGAATCTTACGATCAAACAGGTTTGTGGAGTTCTTGATCATGCTGAGTTCCCCTAGTTCGTCGTCGCCGTCAGGTGCTCGACAATCGGTCCCAGAGCCAGAGCCGGGAAGAAGCTCAAAGCTCCCACCACGATCACCACGGCCACCAGGAGGACGACGAACAGCGGCGTATGTGTTGGCAACGTTCCCGGCCCGACGGGGACGGTCTTTTTTGCCGCCAACGAACCGGCAATCGCCAGGACCGGCAGCATCACCCAGAAACGTCCCACGAGCATCGCCAACCCTAGGAGGCCGTTGTAGAACGGTGTGTTCGCTCCGAGACCCGCAAAGGCACTGCCGTTGTTGTTTCCTGCCGACGAGAAGGCGTACAGCACTTCGCTGAATCCGTGTGGACCGGGATTGAAGATCGTCGCTCGACCGGACGCCGAAACGACGGCCACCGCCGTCCCCACGAGCACCATCGCACAGGGAAAAAGGATGGCGAGAGAGGCCATTTTCATTTCGAAAGCACCGATTTTCTTGCCGAGATATTCCGGGGTGCGTCCCACCATCAGGCCGGAGAGGAAGACCGCCACGATGGCAAACATCAACATGCCGTAGAGGCCGGAGCCGACGCCGCCGAAGATGACTTCGCCCAACTGCATCAGCCACATCGGCACCAGCCCGCCCAGGGGCGTGTAGGAGTCGTGCATTGAATTCACCGAACCGTTCGAAGCAGCGGTCGTGGCCACGGCCCATAGCGACGAGTTCACAATCCCGAAACGAGTTTCTTTCCCCTCCATGTTTCCACCCGGCTGTGTGTCAGAAGGCGACTGATCAACACCCAGGTGGGCGAGTACGGGGTTGCTCGACTGTTCAGCGATCGTCGCGATTGCCAGCAGCGGAATAAAAATCGCCAGCATCGCCGCTAAGATTGCCCATCCCTGACGGCGGTCACCGACCATCTCACCAAACGTGTAGCAAAGGGCGGCGGGAATCAGCAGGATGGCCAATAGTTGGAGCAGATTGGAAAGCGGCGTGGGGTTCTCCAGCGGATGGGCTGAATTCGCGTTGAAAAATCCGCCGCCGTTCGTGCCCAGCTGCTTGATGGCGATTTGCGATGCCGCCGGGCCGGTGGCGATCGTTTGTGTTTTGATCTGGTTGCCCTCCGCATCAACGGTGGGCTCGAGCAGCGGGACTTCGTGATACGACCCAAACGTCTGAACCACGCCCTGTGAAACCAGTGCGACGGCTAACAACAGGGACAGTGGGAGCAGGATGTAAAGCGTTCCTCGCACCATATCGACCCAGAAGTTGCCGATGGTCTCCGTTGCGTGCCGCATGAAGCCTCGGATCAAGGCGATGAGCACGGCCATCCCGGCGGCGGCGGACAGAAAGTTCTGCACGGTGAGAGCAAGCATCTGCGTGAAGTAGCTCATCGTGGTCTCACCGCCGTATCCCTGCCAGTTCGTGTTCGTCGTGAAGCTTACGGCCGTGTTGAATGACAAGTCAGGCGTGATGGCGGGCAGCGATTCAGGATTGAGTGGCAGCCAGCCCTGCATTCGCTGGACAGCATAGACCGTCAGGAAGCTCAAAAGACTGAAGCTCAGAACGGCTACCGAGTACTGTTGCCATGTCATCTCGGCGGATTTGTCGATTCCGCAGAATCGATAAAACAGTCGTTCCCATGGCCCGATGATGCGGTCGAGAAATGTCGCCGACCCGGAGTACGCCTTGGCCATGTAGGATCCCAGGGGCTTCACGCAGGCCAGCAGAATTCCGAGATAGATTGCAAGTTGCGGAAGTCCGTTGGCGGTCATGAGAACTTCTCCGGTGCGAGCAGTGCGGCCGACAGGTGAATCAGCAGCACGACGGCCACGACGAGCGCGAGAATTGTTGTCCAGTCCACGGTCAGTCCTCCGCTCGCAGGCTGCCGAGAAAATGCACGAGGCCACAGGAGCCGACGAAGAAGGCGACTCCGCCCAAGAGCCATGCGATGTCCATGTCTGATTCCTCCACGGTGAATGTCATCGAGTGAATTGAATCCGATGGCGCATCAAATGGGGGTCAAGAGTGGACCGAGAGTTATCAAATTTGTATCAAGACGCGCACGGACCGCTTGGCGATCGTTCATTCGGACTGCCCGATTCTCGCGCAGCGATATTTGCGAAGCCGTTTTGGCGATCCTGCTTGTCGCTTCCAAGGCGGCTACCTACCTTCCGCACGTTGGCCAGACGCGGCACGATTCGTGCTGGATCGTGCCCCGAGTCGTTCCCCTCAACGGCTAGTTTGGGATTGCGCCGAGCGTGGTGAATTATCACCTCGCCGGCGAACGAGCTATGATGCGGCAGGCTCCCTTTCGCCCTGGAAATTTTGCCATGCGCTGGCCGCTGCGACGCCAAATCTTGTTGCCGATGGTGGGCATTTTGCTGCTCACCATGGGTGGCGCGAGCGCGCTGCAGGCGTGGCAAGCCTGGCGATTGGAGCAGGCCCGGCTGGAAGCGCGGCTCGCCGCGGTCGCGCGGACCCTCTCCGCCACGAATTTTCCGCTTGAATCGGGCGTGCTTCGGCAAGCAGGGGGACTGACCGGTGCCGAGTATGTCGTGACCGACCTTTCGGGGGAGCTGATCGCGACGAGCGACGCCGAGTTATCAACTTTGAAAGGCCCAGCCAGGCAGGTCGCCGGCGGATTTGATCTCCACGCGCCGGTAGCCGCCGGCGTGCGGCAGTATTTTCGTGCCACGGTGCCGCTTGATCGCCGCGCGGTTGGGGGCGGTTGCTACTGGCTGCAGGTGTACTATCCGGTCGAATCGTGGCGCGAGGCCCGCTGGCAAGCGACCTGGCCGCCGCTCGCGATTGGCGGCGCGGCGCTCGCGCTCGTGGGGGTGGCGGCGTATGCAATTGCCCGGCAGGTGACGCGACCCCTGGAGTCGTTGCGGTCGCAGGTCGATCGGATCGCCGCCGGCGATTTTCAGCCCCTTGCCACTCCGCGGCGCGACGACGAACTGCGGCAACTGGCCGCGGCCGTAAACCAGATGGCCCTCACGCTCGCCCGCTACGAAACTGAAATTCGCCGCAGCGAAAGGCTGCGCACTCTGGGCACGCTTGGGGGTGGGATCGCCCACCAGGTGCGCAATGCGGCCACGGGCTGCCGCATCGCTTTGGACCTGCATCAGCGCGATTGTCCCTTGCCTGCCGCGGATGGCGCGGACGAACCGCTTGCCGTGGCAGTGCGGCAGCTAGAGCTGATCGAGACCTACATTCAGCGGCTGCTTGCTCTGGGCCGGCCGACGGCGGCGGCGCGGCAGCGCGTTGATCTTGCGGATATCGTCACTGAGGCCGCGGCTTTGGTGCGGCCGATGGCGGAACATGTCGGCGTCGGAGTGGAAAGCAGCTTACCCGAAAAGCCGCTGATCGTCTCGGCCGACGCGGTGGCGCTCGGGCAATTGCTCGTCAACCTGCTGCTGAACGGAGTGCAAGCGACGGCGGCCCTCCAAGTCGCGGCGCTGGGCAGCGGCGGCGCACCCCGACCGGAAGTGACACTCGCCGCCGAGTCGGTTGCGGCCGATCGCGCGCGCCTCGTGATAAGCGACCCCGGACCCGGCCCGGCGGCCGAGTTGTGCGACCGCCTCTTCGAGCCGGTCGCCACCGATAAGCCTGGCGGCACGGGGCGGGGGCTGGTTGTGGTCCGGCAGATTGCCGAAGATCACGGGGGGACGATTCGCTGGGAACGGCGGGGCGAGCGGACGAATTTTATCGTCGAGCTTCCGCTGGCCACTGCGGGAGCCGGTTGATGGCGCGACTATTGGTGATCGACGACGAACAGGCCATTTGCTGGGGACTCGCGCAGCTCGGCAAGCGGCTGGGGCACGAAGTGCAAACCGCGTCGTCCGGCGAACAGGGGCTCAAGTTGGCGGCGGCCTCGCCTCCAGACGTGGTGCTGCTCGATGTTCGCCTGCCGGGCATGGATGGCCTCGCGACGCTCGCCAGGCTTCGCGAGCAGTGCCCCACCGCGACGGTCATCATCATGACGGCGCACGGCGAACTGGGCACGGCGGTCGAAGCGGTGCGGCTGGGGGCCTTTGACTATGTCGCCAAGCCGTTTGATTTGGCCCAGATCGAGCGGATTTTGGAGCGGGTGCTGGCCGCGCCGGTAGTCAAGTCGCCGGCGACGCTCGACACCAGTGCCGATGGGCTCGTCGGCCGAACGGCCGCGATGCAGGAAGTTTTCAAGCGGATCGCGCTGGTGGCCCCGGCCGAGGCGTGCGTGATGCTGTCGGGCGAAAGCGGCACGGGCAAGGAAGTGGTCGCGCGGGCGATTCACCGCTATAGCTGCCGCGCGGCGGGGCCGTTCGTCGCGGTCAATGTGGCGGCGCTTAATCCGACCGTCGCCGAAAGCGAGCTGTTCGGGCACGTCCGAGGAGCCTTTACTGGTGCCGACCAAGCGCGGGCCGGCTTGCTCGTCGATGCGGATGGGGGGACGCTGTTTCTCGACGAAGTGGCCGATATTCCGTTGCCGGTGCAAGTCAAGCTGCTCAGGGCCTTGGAGCAGGGGGAAGTGCTGCCGGTCGGTTCGGGAAAAACGGTGCGGACCAGCTTTCGGCTGATCACGGCCACGCACCAGGATCTGCCGGGCAAGGTGCGGTCGGGCGCGTTTCGGCACGATCTGTACTACCGGCTTTCGACGTTTCAGATCGAGCTGCCGCCGCTGCGTGGTCGCAGGGAGGATATTCCGCTGCTGGTGGATTATTTCGTTGGTCAGTTACGCGGAGCCGGCGCGAAGCCGCCGGTTTCGCAGCGAGCGCTCGATGAAATTCTCGTCCGGCCGTGGCATGGCAACGTGCGCGAGCTACGCAATGCGATCGAGCATGCGCTGATACTGGCCCGCGATGGAGTGATTCTGCCCGAGCACTTGCCGACACCGATTCCGCCGCTGGACCTGGAACTCCCCCTCGCGGCAGCCAGCGCGAGGAGCATGTCCAGCGTGGCGGGCACCTCCACGACGCGATCCACTCCAGCGGACGAAGTTCGCATTCTCATCCAAGCGTGGGCACAGCAGCGGCTGAAAGCAACAGGCGCGGACGCAATTTACGACGAGCTGCTAACGCTCGTCGAGCCGCCGCTGCTGGAGGCGGCTCTGCGCAAGCATCATGGCCAGTGCGCGGCGGCCGCCCGAGTGCTCGGCATGCACCGGACGACCCTCAAAAAGAAGCTCGATCAGTACGGCATCGCGGGGGAAGAGTAGCCGCCGCGACCACTAGGCAATGCTACTCGGCAATGCTATTCAGCGATGCCCAGCAGCTCGACCTCGAACAGCAGCACCGAATTCGGTGGAATCGGTCCCTGGCCAAACTCGCCATACGCGAGATTCGAGGGGATAAATAGCTTCCACTTATCGCCGACCTTCATCTTTTGCAGTGCTTCGGTCCAGCCAGGAATGACCCGGTTCACCGCTAGCTCGATTGGCTCGCCGCGCTGCACGCTGCTATCAAACACGCTGCCGTCGATCAGTTGGCCGTGATAATGAACGCGGACGACGTCAGTCCGCTTCGGCGTCGCGCCGGTCCCCTGTTTGAGGACGGCATATTGCAGGCCGCTTTCGGTGGTGGTGACTCCCTGCTTGGCCTTGTTGGCGGCGAGGAAAGCCTGTCCGTCAGCGAGGTTTTTGTCGGCCACTGGCTTGATCTTCGCGGCGTTTTTTGCGGTTTGATACTCGGCGTACTTCTTCATAATCGCCTGCACTTGCTCGTCGGTAAACTGGGGCTGGGCCTTTTTCAGGGCGTCAAACAGCCCACGGACGACGAGGTCGGCGTTGAGCTCGGCACCATCGGCGAGCATACTGCGGCCGATATCGAGCCCAATGCAATAGCTGGCCTGGTCGTCGAGGGTTTTGAATTCCAGCTTCGGCGGAGCAGCCGGAGTTTGCGCTTGGCCAACCGAATAACCCGCGACAGCGGCGAGAAAAAGAAGGCAACCGACAACGAGGGAACGCCGCGACATGGCAAATCCTTGCGGGGGTGGATAGCGAAACCCGCGAGGCAACACTTGGCCCCGCGACTCTCCCATCGTAGGGGCGGGGGGGCAATTGAGGCAAGGCGAGCTGGTGCTAGCAGAAGCCAGCCTGATGCCAACTATCACCAGAAGGACCGGCCGCTAGGGCGTACTTAGGCGTTCCCATGGACGACCAGATGGCGTCTTGAGCTACTTGTCCAACGAGGCGATCACCGCCGCACATCGCCTGGGATTTATCCTCTCCATGCCACGCACCGCGGGCCTAATACCGCAAGAAGGGACGCGGGCCGGCGGCGCTTTGCGACGTGCCGGGAGCGGGGGCGGCGGCAGCAGCCGTGGTGGGGGAAACTCGAGTGCGCAGCTCGGCCACGCGCTGCTCAATCTGCGGCTGGAAGCGGTTGTACGTCAGCGAACGCTGATAATTCTCCAGGGCCTGTTTGTAGTCTCCCTCTTGCTCGCGCAGCCGGCCAAGCGCGGCGAGGGCCCGCCAGTTGTTGCCGCTGATCGTCAGGGCCTCGTTCAGATAGAGCACGGCCGATTTCGGATCGCCGTATTCCTCGTACAGCCGGGCAAGTTCCACGCGGGCTTCGGCATTTTGCGGGCTGGTGACGGCCCAGGTTTTGAGCAGTTGAAACGCCTGATCGACCCGACCCGTTTCGGTCAGCAGCACCGCCAGGCCGCGATGGGCATCGACGTGGTTCGGGTTGATGTCGAGAGCCTGTCGATAGAGCGATTCGGCCTGCGTCAATTGGCTTTGGTCGCGGGCCTGCGTCCCCATGCGGTGGAAGACCGCCGCCTTGTTGTAATACGCATCGGCATTGCGCGAGTCGATCGTCAGGGCACTATCGAACCGCTGCAGGGCGACCGGATATTGCCCCTCTTGAAAATAGCGGACGCCGTCCATGTTGCGGCCCGTCGAAACGGCCCGGCAACCGGCAAGCGCGACGAGGGCCAAAGCCGCCATTCGCCACGGCCAGCCGGTGGTCAAGTTGGGAGCAGTCTGATCCACGGCATGGTCCTGAAAGGCCGAGGGGGGGGCGCGCGAGAAGCTAGCAGCGGCGCACCACTTTCCGGGTCGCGAAAATTACCCGCCGCCGTGCCAATCGGCAAGAGCGGAATTGCCAAATTTGCCAACTTATCGGCGATAAGTGCCGAATAAGTTCCATCAGCCGGTGGCTAGCTCGGCCAAGGCGGCGATGACGAGGTCGAGTTGCTCGCGCGTGGTGAATGGCCCCAAGCTGAGCCGCAAGGTTCCAGTGGGGGCGGTTCCCAAGGCGGCGTGCATGCGGGGGGCGCAGTGCAGGCCGGCACGAGTTTGAATTCGCCACTGCGCATCGAGCAGCGAGGCCAGCTCTTGCGGGTCGTAGCGGGCGAGATTCAGACTAACGACGCCGACCTGCCGGCTGGCGTTGCCTGGGCCGTGAAGCGTAATCGCGGATATTTCGGCGAGGCGAGCAAGCAAATGGGCGGTCAACTCGCGCTCTTCCGCGCAGATGACCTCGACGCCACGCCGCAGCACCTCGGAAACACCGGCCTCCAGGCCGACGATGCCGGGGACATTCAGATTTCCCGCTTCGTGGCGGTCGGGAAGCGTCGCGGGGGGCGTTTCTTCGTCGCTCCGCGTGCCGGTTCCCCCGTGGCGCGTCGGCAGCAGTTGCTGTTCGACGCCTGGCGCGACGTAGAGCACGCCGGTGCCGAGCGGACCAAGCAGCCCCTTGTGCCCCGGTGCGGCGAGCAATTGACAGCCAATCTGGCCGACATCGAGCGGCACTTGTCCCAGGCTTTGGGCCCCATCAAGCAGGAAAAGCAGCCCATGCTCCGCGGCAATCCTGCTGACCGCTTCGACCGGCTGCAGCGCGCCGGTGACATTCGAGGCGTGGACCAGGGCGATCAGCTTCGTGCGCGGTGTGATTGCCCGGCGGACATCTTCCGGATCGATCACGCCGGCTCCGCTGCAGCCGACGTAGGTCGCGGCAACGTCGCGGTGCTCGGCCAGAAACCGCAGCGGCCGCAGCACCGAATTGTGCTCGCAAACCGAGGTCACCACATGATCGCCCGGCCGCAATAGGCCGTGCAGCGCCTGATTGAGCGCATCGGTCCCGTTGTGCGTGAAAACGATGCGACTCGGATCGACCGCGCCAATCAAGCCGGCGATTTTCTTGCGGCACAAGAGAACAATCCGCTCGGTTTCGGCCGCTTCGGAATAGGCCCCGCGCCCCGCCGGCGCGCCGAGGCGACGCTGATAATCATCGATCGCCGCATAAACGGCTGCCGGCTTGGGCCAGGTCGTCGCGGCGTTGTCGAGGTAAATTCTGGTCATTTGTCATTTGTCATTCGTCATTCGTCATTTGTCATTTGTCATTTGTCATTTGTCATTCGGAATCACCCATATGACAACGGACGAATGACAAATGACGCTTCTAGCCCCCAATCTGATACATCGCCCGCTCGGGCCGCTCGAAGTCGCGGCTGTCGATACCGTGGCCGGGCTTCTTGGCAAGGACGCACTCGCGGACGAGGTCGGCAATCGCCTCATCGCTCGCGCCGCCGCGCAAGAGGGCGCGGGCATCCCACTCGACCGTCGAAAAGAGGCAATTGCGAACCTGCCCCTCGGCTGTGATGCGCAGGCGATTGCAATCTTCGCAAAACGGCTGGCTGACCGGATTGATGAAGCCGACCAGGCCGCCGCCGGCGAGGGCGAAATCGGTTGCCGGCTGGCTGGGGTCGGGGCGCGGGGCGGGTTCGAGCGGGCCAATCGCCTCCTCAATTAATCGGCGGATTTCATCGCCGGAAAGAACCTGATCGTGTTGCCACTGGTTCTCGGCATCGAGGGGCATGAACTCGATAAACCGCATTTCCATGCCTTGCTCGGCGGCAAAGCGAGTGAGGGGAACGACTTCCGGTTCGGTAATGCCCTTGATGGCGACCGCGTTGAGGCGAATGCGCTCAAAGCCGACTCGTCGGGCCGCTTGAATGCCGGCGAGCACCCGGTCGAGGCCATCGCGGCGGGCAATGCGGCGAAAAGTCTCCTCGGTAAGCGTATCCAAGCTGATATTCAGCCGCGACAGGCCTGCGTCCTTCAAGGCTTGCGCCTGTTCGGCCAGCAAGATGCCGTTGGTCGTCAGAGCAATGTCGGTAATTCCCGGAATCCGCGCCAGCCGGGCAACCAGGCTCGGCAGCTCCGCCCGGACCAGCGGCTCTCCCCCCGTCAGCCGCACCTTATTCACCCCCAGCCCCGCGACGATTCGCACGAACCGCTCGATCTCTTCAAACGACAAGATCTCATGCCGCGGGCGAAAGCGGATGTTCTCGTCCGGCATGCAATAGAAGCAGCGGATGTTGCAGCGATCCGTGACGCTCACGCGCAGATTCGTGTGAATGCGGCCCAGGGAATCGCGGAGGAGGTCAGTTGTCATTGGTCATTTGTCCGCCCGTCGTTCCAATTCCCGGATGTACCCACTCGCTCGTTCCGTCGGCCCAGTTCTCCTGCTTCCAGATTGGCACGTTCTCTTTGAGCGTGTCAATGAGCCACTGGCCGGCTTCGAAGGCGGCTTGCCGGTGAGGGGAGCTGACGGCAATCGCGACGCTGGCCTCGCCGAGCTCCAAATGGCCGAGCCGGTGGACGATGGCGACGGCGACGAGGGGCCAGCGGGCGCGGGCCTGGGCTTCCAGCTCGTGCAGCTTTTTGAGGGCCATCTCGGGATAGCACTCGTAGTCGAGCGAGGCGGTGCGGCGGCCGCGCGTGAATTCGCGCGTGGTCCCCAAAAAGAGCACCACCGCGCCAGCGTCGCGCGAAGCGACCTGGGCCAGCACGCCAGCCGGATCGAGCGGAGAGCGAGTCAGTTCGATCATGCCTGGGGACTCATCGCAAGAGGCCGGCCGGCAGCTCTTCGAGCCGCTGCAGTTCCAAGATTTCGGTGTGATACCACTGCTTGCCGGTCGGCTTGAAGCCCACGACTTTTGCCGGATAGGCGAGGCCATCGAGCTCGCGCCAGTCGCTGAAAATGTGCTGGTCCTTCCGCCAATCGATGCGGGTGAGCCGGCGCGATTCACGGTCGAAATACATGTCCATCGGCGGCTCGACCGACAACACGCGCATACCATAGGCGGGGCGGCCTTCGATGTCGATTTCCGGTAACTGCTCGAGCTTCGCCGCGGGATCGGCGAGCGGCCCAAGCGCCCAGCCCCAGACCAAAAACCGGGCCGGTTCCTTATCGGTGGGAACGCGGTCTCTGGTTCCCACCCACCAATGATTAGGGGGCTCGATCACCGAGGTCCGTTCGCTCCCTTTGGCGTCTGGATCCTGACTCACCGCCAGCCGCTCTTTCACGCGAAACAGCTTGAGCAGCTTCTCCGGTCCGCCGACCGCATCGATGGTTGCCTTGATCGTCTCCGGAGCCACCAGCTCGGCGGCGGAAAGCTGCCACGGGAGCGCCACAAGCAAGCAGGCAATGGTGAAGGCGCGCATCGATTTGGCCCCGCGAAGCGACAGGAGAGAGCGAGCTCGACCACGACCCGAATTGTACCATCGCCCCCCACCCTGGCCCCAGCCCCTAGTCCTCCGTCAACAGCACCCCGCCGCTGGTGGCACGGAGGCCAAAGAATCCGCGCGCTAGCCTCTTGACATGTGATGGTCTGTATAGTATATTGGGGGTCAGGAACTTAGAAAGTGCGCGGCTTGCTGGCGGACCTGCGAATACGCGACCCATCCGACCGGTTGCGTCTGGGGCGATCGCGGTTGGGGGCGGTTTGAGGTTAACACCAGTGCTGCGCCAAGCCTCGGAATTGGGGTGCCACGGCAATGCCAACGAGGGCCCGTTTGCCGGTGAGTCGGCACACCCACCTGAGGCCCTTGGGACGGGGCGCGCGAACTCCAAAATCAAGAGTTGACGCGGCACAAGGGCTGACAGGATGGGCGCACGAAATGGGGGAGCAGGAATGTTAAGAGCACTTATCGCGCGCCACGCGATGGCATCGCTGCAAGTCGTTGATCAGCAATCACTTAGGGGCGGTATTCCGGGCAAGAAATGGTCGTGCAAAACGCCTTTTGATAACTAATTCGACCGCCGTCGCATCCCATCAGGGGGGTGGCGGATGTCGGGGAAGGACGGTGAACCCTTGCGAAAGAGGAGCGATGACCAGGCACATCGCCTGGCCTTAATCCCGATCGCCGTCGCCTGTTCGCTGCGCCAGCAGATAACCGACCACCCCGCCCCCTGCCAGCAAGATGCCGACGACCCGAATTCCCCACTTCATCCAGACCTGCCGCGATTGGGCCTTATGCAGCCGGGCCGCTTGCACTTGGAACGCCTCGCGGGCGGCAACCAGGGCGGGGTCGTCGGCGGCGGGGATGGCGTGCTTGTGTCCCGGCTCGTGCGTGTGGTTCGCGCCGTAGGTGGCGCTATGCAAATCGGCTCCGGCCTTGGAATAGGCCTGGGCGTCCTCGTCGGTCCAAACCGTTTGTGGAGGCAACGTATCGAATGCCAGCGGGCCAAAAAACATCACGGCGAGACCCACGATCGCAGCCACCGCGGCGGACAAACTGCTTGTCGAGCCACTCATGGGGCCTGCACCGCCTGGCCATCTTCGATGCTAATCAAATAGGCCATCATGGTTTCGTCGATGTGATCGGGGACGAGAGCCACATGCCCATCGACATAGGCGACGTTGACCCCGCCCGGATGATGGCTCCGCGGCGCGGCCGAGAGATACGCGAACGACCCGCCCGGGCCCCAAGTGGAACAAGGCATCCGCCGCAACTGCGCGTCGGCCGGACTCGCGCAGTTGTAGATCATGTCGAAGTTCGGGCCTTGGTTGTTCGGGGGCTGAGTCGCACCCAAACTGGCGGGATTGGCTACATAACCCGACTCGCCGAAGACCACCCCGCCGTCGTGGTGCATGTCGAATGTCAGTTGCGAGGCGCCGGTCCAGCCAACGGCCCACGCTCCGCGCTGATCGGTCGGTTCTTCGCGGGTTCGAACTTCGGAAAGCATGAACGTGGCCGAGGTGCCATCTTGCCCGACGATGGCGGGGGTTTGCGGATCGTGCGAAGTGAGCGCGCCGGGAAACCGCGACTGGTACTCAATATGAAAAGGCCCGACGAACGCCGCATAGTTGCCCTTGCCGAGCGTCTTGCCACCGGTGTGGGCGGGGTCGGTGTAGAACCTGCCTTTCGCTCCGTCGCTGGGACACAAGAGCGTCGAAATCTGCGCGGCCTGCGGATTGTTTGGCTGCGCGAGCACCGACTGGTTGAAATCGAATTGGGCGTGCAAATTCCCTTGCTCCATGTAAGGCAAAATCAGCACGATCCAGCTGAACATCGTCCCGCTCTTGGGATCGTACTGCGGGGACGTGGTATCGACGATGCCCGACGCGGGATAGACCTTCAGCGAATCGGCATAGTTGTGAATCGCGATGGCCAGTTGCCGCAGGTTGTTTTGACAACTCACGCGGCGGCTTGCTTCGCGGGCCGACTGCACCGCGGGCAACAGCAATTGCACCAGAATGCCGATGATGGCAATGACCACCAGCAGTTCCACCAAGGTGAAGGCGGAGCGCGAAATTTGACGCTCGCGGGGGGTGCGCGGCATGGCTGCAAGAGACGAAAGACTGGCGGTGATGAGCGACTCCCCGCGGATCACGGCCCCCACGTTCCGCGTGAGTTGCAGTTGAACCGACGCGCGGCGAAAAATCAAGCAGAATCCAGGCATATTCGCGATTTCCGGCAGAACCGGACTGGCCCTGCCCGCCGGCAAATCGCCGCCAACCGGCGCGCGAGCTACGGTCCGCGCCACGCGAATCCTTTCACCAGATTTCGACCGTGGCCACTTGCCGGTCCGATGATGGCCAAGAATCGCCTTCCCGCGCCACTTGCAGGGGCCCATCGCGTGAACCATCCGCTCAGCATTATCGTTCCGGTCCGCAATGCCGAATCGTTCCTGGCCGATCAGGTGGCTCACCTCTTGGACGTGCTGCCGGACCTGACCAGCAAGTTCGAAATTGTCGTCATCGACGATGCGTCGAGCGATCAGACCGTCGAATTGGTCCGTGAATTGGCCTGTCAATATCCCCAGTTGCGGTTGATTTGCCACCGCCAGCCGCAGGGGTCGGCCGCTGCGATTCGCACCGGCATGCAGTGGGCGCAGTCGAAGACGGTGTTCGTGGTCGAGGATTCTTCGTTTCCCAGCCCCACCGACCTGCGCCGACTCTGGTCGCTGCGCGACGACGAGCAACTGGTCATGGCTCGTGCCGACGGACGCCCCGGCGTGGTCGATCCGGGGCTCTTGGAGCGGCTGAGCACTTGGGGACAGGCACTGCGAAATTTCGCCCAGGGAAGCGCCGCGGCGGGCATTCAAATGATCCGCCGCGACGCCGCCGAGCAGATTCCCGCCGGGCACGCCGACGATGCCGCGCTTTCCGTCGTCTCGCTCCCCCCGACTGCCGAACGCGCTCGGGCCGATCAATCGCACCCGGCAGGACGCCCCCGCGTGGCGGCGACCTTTTTGGGGCATTTGCGCGATTTGGCTTTGGGGGAATAACCGAAGACCTTGCCGGCGGGACTCGAAATCGCTGTAACACCTTGGCCCGGACTGGTCATAAGATGATACCCACGCGCATTCGCGCCCGGATCATCGACCCTCTGGGAGCCACGCTTCGTGTCGTCCGCACCACGCCGGCAGCCCGCGTCGCAAACTTCTGGTCCTCCCCCGCAATTGCGGGTGATTCAGCCCGACGATGCCCTCTCGCCATCGCTCGATGCCGCCGGCGCGACCGACTGGCGAGCCTGCGAGCTCAAGTTTTTCGTCTCGCCGGAAGTGGCTGCCGTGGTGCAAGCCTGGGCCGGTCAGAATCTGTCCGCCGATCCTCATGCCGATCCTGCTCAGGGGGGAACCTACCTAACAACCACGCTCTATCTCGACACGCCGCGCTGGGATGTCTTCCGCCGTTCGCTCGGTTTTCGCCGGCGGAAATATCGCATCCGCCGCTATGGGGACGCGGCTCAAGTTCATCTGGAACGCAAATCGCGCCGGCAAGATTGGGTGCGCAAGCGGCGCTGCGAGGTGCCGCAGGCGGAGCTAGCGCGCCTAGCCGCGGCATCCAGGCCGAGCGATTGGGCGGGGGATTGGTTTCACGAGCAAACGGCCCGGCGGATGTTGCGCCCCGCCGGCCGCATCACCTATCGGCGGGCGGCCTTTGTCGGCACCGCCGCGGGGAACCCAATCCGGCTGACGCTCGACCGCCAGGTGCGCGGGGCGCTCGCCGCGGACTGGTGCCTCGACCCAGTCTCCACGGGTGAGGACCTGCTGGCGGGAGGGGTGATCTGCGAGTTCAAATTTCGCGATGCCATGCCACCGCTCTTTCAGCAGTTGCAGGCCGAACTGAAGCTCGCGGCGGGCAGCGTCTCCAAATATCGCCGCTGCATCGCCGCCGCCTTGCCGGAGATTGGCTAATGGAATGGCTCACCGATGCCGTCGCCGGGCCGATGGTTCCGTGGACGACGCTGGCCGCGCGGCTGGCGGCTTCGCTGGTATTCGGCCTGGCGGTGGCGGGGGTCTATCTCGTCTCGCAGCGGCGGCCAGCAGGAGAGCGCGAATCACTGGCCACCACCATCGTGCTCATGACGGTGCTCGTCGCGATGACGACGCTGGTCATCGGCGATAGCGTGCCGCGGGCGTTTGGCCTGGTGGGGGCGCTTTCGATCGTGCGCTTCCGAACGGTCGTCGAGGACACGCGCGATACCGCCTTTGTCATTTTCGCGGTGGTGATCGGCATGGCGATTGGCGCGGGTTACTACGCCATCGCCCTGATGGGCGGGCCGCTCGTCGCCGCGGCCGCCATCGGCTTGGGCCTTGTCACGCAAAACCACTCGGCTTTCGCGGCATCGCGCGAGCTGCAGATTCGCCTGACCGCCGGTTGCG
Source organism: Pirellulaceae bacterium (assembly GCA_033762315.1). Lineage (GTDB taxonomy): Bacteria > Planctomycetota > Planctomycetia > Pirellulales > Pirellulaceae > CAYLLN01. The sequence goes on along the minus strand of JANRLS010000179.1, from coordinate 35,966 downwards.
AGCCGGGGCCGGCCTTGGAGAGCGTGCTGCACAGGCACCTCGCCCGATTTCGCCTCGAAACAGCCGCCACCGCCCGGCAGGGGGCCGCCTTGGACCTGCATTATCGCGTGGTCTTGCGCGATTCCGCCGCCGCGGGGCTGAGCTTGCTTAAGGAATTGCAGCAAACCGATGGAGTGCAAAACGTTGAGCTACGGAGCAAAGATTAGCGGCGGCTAATCCGACAGTGGCCGGCCATCGGCATCATCGACCTTGCCAAGCAGGATGAAGACACCATCGACCAGCGACCAAATCCCACAGCCGCCGCCGGTCAGCACCATCGCGATTCCCAGCCCCCAATAGCCCAAGTAAAAGCGGTGCGCTCCGACCGGGCCGAGAAAAATCCCCAAGAGTCCCGCGATCGCCTTCGACCTGCTACTGCGATCTTGGCGATCCTCTTCATCGCCATCGACTTCCTCCTCGGAAGCCCAGCGGGCGGGTTTCTTCGACGTCAACTTCTTGACGACCGGCGCGGGGGCTTCGTCCTCTGCGTCATCCTCGTCCGGCTCTGGCTCGGAATCGTCCTGGTCCGCTGGCTCCTCGTCATCGGCGGGGGGCGGATCGTTCGGAGGAGAAAACTTCGGCGACTTTCCCTTAGTCTTCGATTCGGTCACTGGGTTCGCCGGGGAATTCGATTTGCTCGAAGTCGTCTTTTCGGAGGACTTCGGCTCAGCCGGTGGCGGAGGCTCGTCCAGATCGGGATAGACATCGGCCGCCCATTGCCACTGGCTCGTTCCCTCGACCAGCAACTGGCAATCGGCCGTGATTCGGCCTTCCTCTTTCCAAGCGTCCAGCTCCCCTCGGGGGACCGGGCCAAAGCTCTCGCCGTCCTCCGTTTTCATGAACCAACGCGGCGGCCTCGGCGTTTCGCGCGGCTTTTCGGCGGTTGGCTTGGCCGACGATTTGGCGGCCGGTTGCGACGCGGGCTCGGCCGGCAGCCCAGCCCAGCGTTCGGCCTTCCTCTCAGCCTTGGGGGCGACTGTTTTTTCCCCCGCCGATTTTGGGGCTACGGGCTTGTCGGCTACGGGCTCCGGGGGCACCGCGTTTGCCGGCGCTGGCTCGGGCGGGACTTCGGCCGCGGGAACCTCGATCGCCCCTTTGCACTTGGGGCAACGAATCTTCTTCCCGGCCGCCGAATCGGGGACGCGAAATTTCCCTTCGCAACTGGGGCAGGCAACTTCGAGAGGCATGACAAGCGGCGCCAGGTGGGAGCGGCAGGTGGCGTAAGCTCCCATGTTGCGCGGGATGGGCCGCAATTTCCAGTCGATTCGACGCCCGGCGGGGGGAATTTTGACACCCCGCCCTGTTTGTTCGATACTAGACGCACCGTGAACGCGAAGACCGCGCGGAGCCCCTCGCCATGATCCCTTGCCGAATTGCCCTGTTCGCTGCTCTGGCCCCGCTGTTGTCTTTCGCTGGCATTGTAGCGCCCCTTGCCGCGCAGGCTGCCGATCCCCCTGCCGCCACTCCTCGCCTGGTCACCCAGCTAGGGCACTTAACTCGCGTCTCTCTGCTGCAACCGTCCCCCAGCGGCAAATGGCTGTTGTCGGGCGGGTTCGACGGTTCGGCCATCTTGTGGGATTTGGCGACCTACAAGGTTCTGCACCGCTTCACTCGTGGCGAGGGCTCGTCGTTCTTGACCGGCCACGTCGCCGGTGCGCGGTTTTCGCGCGACAGCCGCCGCGTGGCGGTGCTTTACGACGACGGCAGCAATCTGTTTGGCGATCTGACCTTCAGCAACAAGCTGGGGGTATCCGTGTTCGATCTGCTCACCGGGCAAGAGCTATTCGCGCTTGAAGGGGGCGATCTCGCGCTCCTTTCCATTGACCTCTCTCCTGGTGGCACGCTGCTGGCAACGGCGGGGGACGACAAAATCGTGCGACTGTGGGACATCGCCACCGGTAAGGAGATCCGTCGTTTTTCGGGCCAACCCGCCGGGGCGTTCGAGATCGAGTTCTCCCCCGACGGCAAGCGGCTGGCGGGAAGCTGCGGGGATGCCACGGTCGTGCTGTGGGATGTCGCCACCGGCCGCCCCACGCGGCGCTTCGGAACGCCCGTCGTTCCCGCGGAAGGGCCAATCGCCGGCCTCGATCCGCGGGCCGAAAACAACCGCCGCGCCCGGTTCTCGCCCGAGGGATTCTTGCTCGTCTGGGGTGCCGGCAATCGCACCCGGCTCTGGGACGAAAACCTCGCGAAGGATCGCGTTTTCCTCGACGAAATCACTCCAACCGGCGATGAGTTCGTCTTCTCCCCCGACGGCAAGCTGCTGTCTCAAACCGGCCAGGGAATCGCCGTCTGGTCGGTTGCCACCGGCAAGAAGCTGCACGACTTCACCCAGCCCCTGCCGCCGCCGCCGGAACCCGAAGCGGCACCCGCCCCGGTCCCATTCCCGGCCCCCGCGCCAGCGCCGATGCCGGCGCGTCCCGCGCGGGCGGCCGTGCCGTGGACCGCGAGCTTGCCCAAATTCTGGTCGATCCTCGAATCGGTGGTTCGCGCGCTCTATGGCATTTTCAGTGGCGAAGGAATGGCGGCCCTTTTTGGGCAAGTCGGTGGCGAAGAGCCTCCACCGCCGCCAAGCGCGGTGCCGGCGAATCCCGCGGTGCCGGCGGCAGAGCCGAATGCGCTCGATGGACTGGGGGCCTTGCTCGATTTCGCTCGACTATTGGACTTCAGCGAGCAATATTCCCCCGGTCGCTGGCGATTGCGCGCCCGCCCGAGCGCGTTCTTGGCGAACAATCGTTTTGCCTTCGGCGTGGGGGAGGAAATCGTCGTTTGCAATTTGGCGACGGGCGAAGAAGAGCGTCGCTTTCAGGTCGAAAGCAAAACGCGGTGGCTTTTTTCAGGCACTTTTTCTCCGGCGACCAGCGAATTTATCGCCTCCCTCAGCATGCCGCTGGAAAACAATGCGGAAGGGGTGCCCGAAGGTTTTCCCTGGCTCTGCCGCTGGAATCTGGCGAGTGGCAAGCGCCGCGACCTGTTCGACGAGCAAATTCCCGAGCCGTTCGAGTATTTGACCTTTTCCGCCGACGGCAAGGCATTGCTGGCGGCGGGGATCGATGTCAGCCTGACCACCTGGCGCGATGGCCAGCGCGGCAAAAAGGAGATCATCTCCGAGAATCCGCAAGAATCGGTCCTCGCCCTCAGCCGCGATGGCAAACGCCTGCTCTGCGGGCGCTATCCCCCGCGCGAGAATTCGGGCGAAGCTGCGCCTGCACCTGCGCCAGCACCAGCTCCAGCTCCTGACGATGTCCCGCCTCCCCCTGCGCCGCGTTCCGGTCCTGACGAAGCACCTCCACCTCCCGCCGCCAATCCAGAGGATCCGCCCCCTCCGCCGCAACCCAATCCGGATGAGCTCCCCGCGCACAACCAACCCAAGCCGGTGACGTTCGTGGTTTATGACGTCGCCACGAAGCAGGCGATTCTCGAAGTCGAGACCACCGAGTCCCCGGACTCGATGGTCGAAATCGACCGCGAGCTGAAGGAGTGGTTTAGCTGGATCGACGGCGCGGGGGTTCCCGTCATCCACAGCCTGACGCGGAAGGACGCCCAGGTGCGGCTGGTGGGGCACGAGGGGAGCGCGACCTGCGTCGCTATTTCGGCCGACGAAACCTGGGCCATGACGGGCGGCAAGGACCATACCGTCCGGTTTTGGGAGGTCGCCACCGGCAAGCTCCGCTCGACGGCCAAGCTGGGAGGGAATGTCGAGCAGGTCGCAATTTCGCCCGATGGCAAGCAATACCTGACCCTCCATTCCGTCGAAGACACGACTCCCCCCGGCCCGAACGATCCGCCGCCGAATCCCGATTATCCCCGCATTGCCGAGTACGTGTTCCGCCTGCACGATACCGCCACCGGGCGCAAAATTTGGGAAAATCGCATCCCCGGCACGCGTGGCGGAGACGAGTTCTATCTATTCTCGCCCGATGGCCGCTGGCTCTTGGGGCTGGCCCCGTTTCGCTTCAGTTCGCTGCTGGTCGATGCGACGACGGGCAAGACGGTCGCTACGCTCCCCGGGCACATCACCGGCGCGCTATGGGGTGCCTTTGCCCCCGATAGCAAACGTTTGGCGACGGTCGATGAACTGGGCGTCATTCGTCTCTGGGAGCTTCCCACCGGCAAGCTGCTCGGAAGGCTCTTCAGCTTTGAAAACGGCGACTGGGCCATCGTCGATAGTCTGGGGCGCTACGACTGCTCGGGCGGGGGCGAAATCGATGGCCTGCATTGGGTCGTCGCCAACGAGCCGATTGAGCTGGCCCAGCTCAAGCAGCGCTACTACGAGCCGGGCCTCTTGGGCAAACTGCTCGGCACCAGCACCGAGCAGTTGCAAAAGGTCGAGGCCTTTCAAGCACCCGAACTGCATCCCACGATCGAGCTGACGGGCCCGACCGTCGAGCGGCCCAAGCTGGGCATCAAGCTCGCCAATCGCGGCGGTGGCATTGGGCGGGTGGTTGTTTCGATCAATGGCAAGGAGATCACCGCTGACGCCCGTGGACCACTCGCCACCCGCTCGGGCGATAGCCAGCTCGATCTGTTCGTCGATCTTCCCCCCGACCATCCGCTGCTCGTGCCTGGTGCCGACAATGTGATTCGCGTTTCGGCATTCAATGCCGAGGGATACCTTAGCAGCCGGGGGCTCGACCTCGTCTATCGCGCGCCGGCAGCGGCTCGCAATCCCCCCCGCGTGTTTGGCGTGGTCGTCGGCGTTTCCGATTATCGCGGCGAGGCGATCGATCTGCAGTTTGCCGCCAAGGATGCCGAAGATTTCGGCCACGCCGCCCGGCTCGCCGCCGGGAAGCTGTTTGGCGCGGATAAAGCCCGCATCGCGATCCTCTCGACCAACCAGACCGCTCCCACCCGCCGCCCCAGCCGGGGGCAGGTGCTGGCGCTGCTCAACCAGATTGCCGCCGAAGCCCAATCGACCGACATTTTCCTGATGTATTTGGCGGGCCACGGCGTGACGCACGGCGACGACTACTATTTCCTCTGCCAGGAAGCGCAATCGAGCGAGCTGGCCGACCCGCAAGTTCGCCAGTCGTGTGCCATCGGCAGCCGCGAGCTAACGACCGCGATCAAGCAAATTCCGGCGATCAAACAGGTGCTGATTTTAGACACTTGCGCCGCGGGCCGGTTTGTCGAACGCCTCGCCGACCGCCGCGAAATTCCTACCGCTCAGGTGCTGGCCTTGCAGCGCGTCAAGGACGCCACGGGAATGCACATCCTCGCTGGCTGTGCGGCCGAAGCGGTCAGCTACGAAGCCTCGGCCTATGGGCAAGGGCTGCTCACCCATTCACTGCTGATGGGGATGCGAGGAGCGGCCCTCAAGGAGGATCAATTTGTCGATGTCTCGCTACTTTTCAATTTCGCGGCCGAGCGGGTCCCCGCCTTGGCCCGCGATGTGGGGGGGATCCAGCGGCCGATTATCACTTCTCCCCGCGGCGGGCAATCGTTCGAATTTGGCCAGGTGACCGCTGCCGAGCGGGAGCAAATTCCGCTGCAGACGCCGCGGCCGATCGTCGTCCGCACCACTCTGCATCATGCCGACCTGTTTGCCGATACGCTCAAGCTGAGCAAGCGCGTGGACGAAACGCTCCGAACGCGCCGGGCCACTCCGCGCGGTGCGGCGGTGGTGTTTGTCGATGCCCCCGATTACCCCAGCGGCTATCAAATTGCCGGCAAATATCAGGCGGTGGGCGACAAACTGACGGTCGAGATTCGCCTGCTGCGCGACAGCGGCGGCGTGCTCACCCCCATTGCCGCCTGGGCCAGCGAAGGGCGGGTCGATAAGCTGGACGATCTGGCCGCCCGCATTGTCACCGAAGTTGAAACGCGCTTGCCCAGCAATTGAGCCGGTCGCCAGCCAATTGACGGTCTTGTAACGATTTGCGGGCTATTGACCATAGGACAGGCGAATCTTCAGGATACGAGTGTTTAAGGGAGATCTAGCCATGCTGGTCCACCGCAAATCGCGCGGGTTTACGCTCGTAGAGCTTCTGGTCGTGATCGCCATTATTGGCGTCCTGGTCGCGCTCCTCTTGCCTGCCGTGCAATCGGCCCGCGAAGCAGCTCGCGGCGTGAAGTGCAAGAACAACCTGCGGCAAGTGGCCCTGGCCCTGCATAACTACCAGATCGCGGTGGGCACGTATCCGCCGGTTTCGCTCGTTCCTCGGACCACCACGTTTGAACCTTGGTCGGCTCAGGCCCGCCTGCTGCCGTACTTGGAGCAGTCAAACCTCTATACGCTGGTCGATTTCAACGTCGCGCCGCAGTTTACAAATAACCCGGTCGTTTGTGCCACGCGCGTGGCGAGCTACCTTTGCCCCAGCGAAACGAATGACCGTGCCCGTCCGACCCCGAAGCTGATTCACTATCCGCTCAGCTATTCCCTCAACGAGGGAACGTGGTTCATTTATGATCCGCCGACCGATCAGGCGGGGGACGGAGCGTTCGCCCCGAATCGGGCCTTTCGCCCGGCCGACATCGTCGATGGCCTGAGCAACACCCTCGCCGCCGCCGACACCAAGGCGTATCAGCCCAACCTGTGGGATACCGGCAAACCCGCCACGCTCGGAGTCGCTCCGCCGGCAACCCCCGCGGCGCTGGCGGCGTTTTTCGGCGGCACTTTCGACAGCAATGGCCACACCGAGTGGGTCGAGGGGGATGTTCACGAATCGGGCTTCACTACTACCTTCCCACCAAACACCAAGATTCCCTATTTGACTGGCGGCCAGACTTACGACATCGATGTCACCTCCCAGCGCGATGGCGAGTCGATCACCGCCCCCACCTATGCCGCCGTCACTGCCCGGAGCTATCATCCGGGGGGTGTCAATGTGGCCTTGATGGACGGCTCGGTGCGGACCGCCCCCAATACCATTGCCCAACCGATTTGGCGGGCCTTTGGCACCCGGGCCGGCGGCGAATCGACGCCGGATTTGCAATGAACTCAAAGCTGTGGATTGGCATCATCGCGGCGAGTTTGCTGCTCATTGCCGGGTTGACGGTCTGGCTTTGGCAATCGCCGACGCCGGTCGCGACGCCTGAGGTGGGCCGCCCCGTAGCAGATGCGTTCCTGGCCCAAATCGCCGCCGGCCAGGTCGATGCGGCATGGGAATCGACTTCGGCCGAGTTCAAAAGCGACGAGGGACGCGATTCGTTCCGGGCCCTCGTGGCGAAAACGCCCCTGCTCCGCGGCAAACTGGAGTTTGCTTCGTATCGTGAAGTCGAACTCAACACCTTGCGGCGGGCCGAGTGCGAGTATGTTCCCCCGGCCCCCGCGGCGGCGACACCGGCAAAAGTGCGGGTGGTCGTTGGCCTCGATGGCATCGATTGGAAAGTGGACGGAGTTTTCGTGGAATGACGGCCGAGCCGCCGCCGCTCGAGCCCCGCCGAATAGCTGGCCCTCTCGTGCTGGTTCTGCTGGCCGGCGCGGTTTGGTTGCAGGACCTGGTGTGGCTGGCGGTGATCGAAGTCACCGAGGGCCGCTGGCCCGCGACGCCCGGCATCGTGGCGATGGGGCTAGTGCTGACGCAACTTGGCGTGGCGCTTGCGCTCGTCTGGATGAACGGCTATTTGCTGGTTCGTGGGGTTGGCTTTTTGGTGAATCTTGGTCTCGCCGGTCTTTTGGCCGCGGCAGCCATGAACCATCACTTCGGAAACTGGCTGGGGCTCGTCAGCCTGTTTTCCGCCGTCGCGGCGATTCCGTTCGTGGGCGTTCGATTGGCGGGCGGAGCCCTGTTGCTCCCGGAAGACCTGCCGGTCTCCCGTTGGCCCAAGCTGCAATTCACCATTTGGGGGCTGATTTCACTTACGACCTTGGTCGCGGCAGGGTTGGGGGTCGCTCGGTTTGTTGAATTCCCTTGGGTCCAGCTTGGGGCGGCAGGGCTATTCGCGCTGGCGGCGGGCCTCGTTCCGTGGATCGCCTTGCCGCTCGTTCTCAGCCGGGCGCACGGTTGGCTTCCGATTGTCGCGACGCTAATCGTTGCTCCGCTGGCGGGGTGGCTGATGGCCAGCAGCGGGTTTCCCCCCGAAATGCACCAGCGCGAGCTGATCGCGCTATCACTCTTGCACGCGGGGCTGACGCTTGCCTTGGCCTGGGTGGTTCGCATCGCCGGGTATCGGCTGAAGTGGCCGGGCTGATTTTTGCGAAATTGGTTGGCGTCGAGCCAGAGAATCCGCTACCATACTGGTTGCCGCCGATGCGAATTGGCGGTCCCGCCGTTTGTCCCGCCCGATAGCATGCCGACCGAGGACCAGCCGCATGCGCTGTTTGCCTAGTTGCTTCGCTTTAACCTGTGTCTTTGCGCTCTCGACTTCCGTCCAGGCTGCGGAGCTGCTTGCACCGGAAACGCCCGTCGAGCAGGCGATCGATCATTACCTCGACGCGAAGCTGGCCGCCGCTGGCGTCAGTCCCGCGCCGCCGGCTGACGATGCGAATCTGCTGCGGCGGACGATGCTCGACCTGATCGGCCGGATTCCGACCGCGACCGAAGCCCGGGCCTTTGTGGCCGCCACGGAGAAGGACAAACGGGAGCAGCTCGTCGAGCGGCTCATGAGTTCTCCCGCGTTCGTGCGGCAGCAAGCGGCCGAGTTCGACGCCCTGCTCATGGAGGGCACGAAAGCTTCGCTGCGCGACTATTTGCTGCGGGCCTTTCAGGAAAGCCGCCCTTGGGACCAGATGTTTCGCGACATGCTCGTCGGCGAACCGGACGACAAAAAACAGCAAGGGGCGATTCGGTTCGTCGCCTCTCGCGTTAGGGATCAAGACAAATTGACCGCCGACACCAGCTCGCTCTTTTTCGGCGTCAACGTGAGCTGCGCCAAATGCCACGACCATCCGCTCGTGGACGATTGGAAGCAAGACCACTACTACGGCATGCTTTCGTTTTTCAGCCGCACCTACGAAGTGGGAGAGTTTTTCGGCGAACGCGAATATGGTCAGGTCAGTTTTCAGACGGTCGAGGGGGCCTCGCGCGAGGCGAAGTTGATGTTTTTGACCGGCGAAGTGCTCGACGAACCGAGTGCCGCGGAGCCGGACGAAAAAGCGAAAAAGGCCGAAAAGCAACTGCTGGAGGAATTGAAGAAAAAGAAGGAGCCGCCGCCGGTCGCCACCAACAGCCGCCGGATCGCCCTTGTCGAGACCGCTTTGGCCGACGAGAAAAACGAGTTCCTGCCACGGGCGATCGTCAATCACGTTTGGAACCGCCTCCTCGGCCGCGGACTGGTGCATCCGGTCGATCAGATGCACTCGGCCAATCCGCCGAGCCATCCCGAATTGCTCGCCTGGCTGGCCCGCGACATGAAGGCGCACGGCTACGATCTGCGTCGACTGGTGCGGGGCATCGTGCTCAGCGAGTCCTATGGCCGCGCCAGCCGCTGGGATTCCGCCGCGAAGCGCCCGGCCGACGACCTCTTCGCCGTTGCCCAAGTCCGACCACTAAAGCCCTGGCAATATGGCACCTCGCTCAAGCTGGCCGCGGCCAATCCCGACGGGTTCAGTGCCGAGAGCAAGCCCGCAGAGGTTGAACGTAGGCTGGAGGGGTTGGAGAGCGGTGGCCGCAGCCTGGGCAGCACGTTTGAATTGCCCACGGCCGATTTTCAGGTGAGCGTCGACGAAGCCCTACTGCTGAGCAATGCTGATCGTATCGCCCAAGAACTTTTGCGCGACGACGGCGCCACGCTGGTCAGTAACCTGAACAAGCTCGACGATCACCGGGCCGCTGCCGAAACGGCCGTCTGGTCGGTCTTCAGCCGAGCGCCAACCGAAGACGAGTTCAAATCCTTGACCGAGTATCTCGCCCAGCGTGCCGACCGCCCCAAAGAGGCCCGCAAGCAACTGGTTTGGGCCCTGCTCACCAGCAGCGAATGCCGATTTAACTACTAATACACTAACCCGACGCGCCAGCGAGGGATCTTCCCTCGGTGACCCTCGCTAGCGCTTCGGGCTTGTATGACAACCGGAGTCCCCCCATGACGCTCAGTCGCCGCTCCTTCCTCGCCACCTCCGCCGCTGGTGCCGCTGTCGCCGCGGACATGTCGGCCCTGAACGTTCTGCGGAATCCCGCACTGGCCGCCGAGCTGAAAAGCGGCCAGAAGCGGGTCATTCTGCTCTGGCTCGCCGGCGGCGCCAGCCAGCTCGAAACGTTCGATCCCAAGCCGGGCCGGCCGACCGGCGGACCTTACCGGGCAATTCCCACCTCTGTACCTGGCATTCACATCTCAGAGCTGATGCCCCGGATGGCCGAACGGATGAAGTATACCGCCATCATCCGCTCGCTCGACACGAAAATCGGCGACCACGGTGGCGGTGCTCGGCTGATGCATCTGGGCCGCCGCGACGAACCGACGGTAAAGTATCCCGATCTTGGCGCGATGCTAGCCCGCGAGCTAGGCCGGGCCGAGAGCCAGGTGCCGGACTATGTCAGCTTTTACACCGCCACCGAGGGACGCGGCAGCGCGATCAGCCAGTCGGGGTTTCTCGGCGCGCGATACAACGCGATGTTCCTGACCGAAGGAAACACGCCGCCGAACCTGGCCTTGCCCAAAGAGCTCTCCGACCTCGACCACAAAGAGCGTGCCGATCTGCGGAATCTCTTGTCGGCTCAGTTTGTCCGAGGCCGCGACTCGGCCCCGCTGGCCAGCCACAACGAGGCTTATGCCCGCGTCCGCGGCCTGATGGCGAGCGAGAAGCTGTTCGATGTTTCGGGCGAGCCGCAAAAAATGCGTGATCTTTACGGCCCGACCCTGTTCGGCGAGCAGGCCCTGATTGCCCGCCGGCTGGTCGAAGCCGGGGTGCCGTTCGTCAAAGTGGGCCGGGCGTGGTGGGATAGCCACGGTCAGAATTTCGAGACGCACCTGGAACTGGTGACCGAGCTTGATCGCGTCATGTCGGCATTGGTCGATGATCTTTCGGCTCGCGGCCTGTTGGATAGCACGCTGATCGTGACGCTGTCCGAATTTGGCCGCACGCCGACGATCAACGCCAGCCTGGGGCGCGACCATTTCGCCAGCGCGTGGAGCGTTTCGCTCACCGGCTGCGGGGTGAAAGGGGGGAGCGTCTATGGCGCGAGCGACGAAGATGGCCACACCGTCAAGGATGGCAAGGTCGGCGCGGGGGAGGTTTTCGCCACCATCTTCCAGGCCCTCGGCATCGACCACATGAAGGAATACCACGTCGGTGCCCGGCCCTTGCCGCTCGTCAATCCCGGCATCGAGCCGATTCGAAAGGTTTTGGCCTGACGACTGAGGTGGGCGTCTCGCCCGACGAATTAGAAGCACAAAGCACGAAATCCGAAGCACGAAACAAACTTCAAACCAGAAATTCCAAGCTCATGGCCGCTGACCTCCAATTCAAGCTCCTCAAAGACCACGGCGGCAAGCAGATTTTCCTCTCGCTGGCCCGCGTTCCCGGCTCTAGCCGTTGCCTGGTGGGTGCATCCGACGGCAAGCTGTACGACCTCGATCTGTCGGCGGAAAAGGTCGAGCCCCAGCCGCTGGAGGGCCATGCCAGTTTTGTCACCGGCATGGCGATTGCGGGGGAGGTGGCGGTCAGCGGCGGATACGACTGTCGCCTCGTCTGGCGCAAGCTCAACGGGGGTGAGGTCATTCGCACGGTGGATGCGGCCCACGCCAAGTGGATTCGCAAGCTGGTCGCCAGCCCCGATGGCCGCGTGGTCGCTAGCGTGGCCGACGACATGGTTTGCCGTGTCTGGGAAGCGTCGTCCGGTAAGCTGCTGCACGAGCTGAAGGGGCACGACGAACTGACGCCCCATCACTTCCCGTCGATGCTATATGCCGCCGCCATTTCGGCCGATAGCCAAAAGCTGGCCACCGTCGATCGCGTCGGCCGCATCTGCCTGTGGGACTTGTCGGGCGGAACGAAGCTTCAGCAGCTCGACGCTCCCGGCTTTTACACCTGGGACCCCAAGCAGCGGATTCACTCGATTGGCGGCACGCGGTCGGTCGCCTTCTCGCCCGATGGCAAAACGCTGGTCGCCGGCGGCATCGGCACGATTGGCAATATCGACCATTTGGACGGTCCGTCGCGGGTCGAAGTGTTCGACTTGGAAACCGCCAAAAGCACGCACACCTTCCTCGATGGCGAGAAGGGACTGGTCGAGCAGCTGGTCTTCCATCCGGAGGGTAAGTGGCTGCTCGGCGTCGGCGGCGCGGGGGGCGGGCTGATCCAGTGCTACGACCTGGCCGAGAAGAAGCTAATTCGTGCCGACAAAGTCCCCTTCCACATTCATGCCGCGACGCTCAGCGAAGACGGCACGCGCCTCTTCGCCGCCGGTCACGGCAAGGTCGCGGTGTGGGAAATCACGGGATAACCTGGCAAGAGTTTCGGCCAGGCTACGGAATCCAGACGAACTCCGGCGAGTTTACGAGCGCCCAGACGAGATCCTCGGCCCGCTCGCGCCAGTCGGCAGTGAGGCGCGTGGTCGGCGGATCTCCCTTCTCCACCTCCTTTTGCCAGGCCAGGCGGATTTCGCTCGTCTTGGCGTGTAGATGGTTCGACCAGCTCACGCCGTCGCGCTTCGGCCAGCCGGGCAGGGGGCCGGCGGGCGCGCCGGTTTGGCGGCTGGCGAAGTCAGCGGCGATTACCTCGACAAATAGCGCGCGTTCGGCCTCGGTGGGCGGCCGCGAGAGAATCTGCTCGCAAACGAGCGTTACGAACTCGTCCGGCGATTTAGCCGCGAGGGCCATCGTCACGAACACGCTGTCCTCGGAAAGCTGCGCGGCGCGCTTGGGGAGCGCGCCGTTGGCCAGAATCGCCGGCTGGAGAACGGTCGGCTCGCGCTCGCGAAGGGTCAGCGGGTCTTGCCGCGAGGCTCGCCAGCCGAACGCTTCGAGCACGTTGACCGCGGTCTGGGCGGCGGGCAACGACAGACTGGGCCGGTCGCGCTCGTTGCTCATGCTGGTGAATTGCCAGGCCCGCCGAGGAAGCCCGAGGCTGATCGACGAGCTGTCGAGCCGGCTCCCATCGACATCGATGTTCAGCTCTTCGACGTGCATTTCCTTGCCGCTGACAGCGAGGACCGAATCGAGTACCTGTTCGGCGGTCAGGCGGCGGCGCAGCGGGGCGGCGAGCGTTTTGGCGACCGCCTCGTCGCTGGTGGCCGCGCTTTGGTAGAGCCGTGAGTTGAAAATCAGCCGGGCGACGTGCTTCTGGTCGTAGTCGTGCATCACCAGCTCGCGGGCCAGCCAGGCGAGCAGCTCGGGATGTTCCGGCTTGGCCTCTTCCCAGTCGTCCACCGGCTCGACCAGACCGCGGCCCAAGTAGCGCTGCCAAAGGCGATTGACGAGCACAGGAGCAAAACGGGGATTCTGCGGCGACGTGATCCAGAGAGCCAGCTCTTCGCGCTCGTCGGCTGGATCGAGGAGGAATTGCTTGGGCAACTGTCCGGCGAACTCCGCGGCAAAGGGCCAGCGCGGCGCGATTTTCTGGCCGGGCTTCAGTGTCACTTGCACGAGCAGCGAGGCGTGCGTTTTGTCGTCGCCGGGAATCGTGCTGGTTTTTGGCAAGGTTTGCTCGCCGCGGTGCAGCATTGCCGCGAGGTTGAACAGGTCTTCCTGCGAGAAGCGATGATGCGGGGCGTCGTGACAACGGGCGCAGCGCATGTCGAACGCCAAGAAGGCGAGGCTGATGTTCTGGGCTTTCGCGGCGAGCGGGGCGTCGTTCTCGCTGGCGATCTCGAAGCCCGCCGAGCCGCCATAACGCGGGCTCCCTTCCATCAGGATCAGCTCGGTGGCGAAGCGGTCGAGAGGCTTGTTGTCGAGCAGCGATTCGTAAATCCACCAGCGGAAAGGGCCGGTGTTGTTGAGCGTCGGGTTGACGATGTTCGGATTCTCGGCCAGCACATCCTGCCAATAGCCGACCCAATTGTCGGCCCATCCCGGCTGCTGGAGGAGGTGGTCGATGAGCCTGGCTCGCTTATCGGGCCGCTGGTCGGCGATAAATTCGCGAACCTGCTGGCCTGTGGGGGGAACGCCAAGGCAATCGAGATAGATGCGGCGGAGGAAGGCGTGGTCGCCGATGAGCGCCGCGGGCTGGTCGGTGATGAAGGAGTCGATTTTTTTGTGGGGCGGGCGTTCCGCCTGCCGTGCATTATCCTCCAGACTTGGCAGGCGAGACGCCTGCCCCACGAACTCTCGGGCCCAGTCGTGCCGCTTTTGCCAGTACTTCGCGTACTGCGCGCTGGCCTCGCGGCGGCGGGCTTGGTTGATCCAGACCAGCTCGTCGCGGCGGGCGCGCTCGTAGGTCAGCCAGCCGGCATCGGTTAGGGGGAAGGTACGCGGACTGCGAGCAGTTTGCTCCCGGCTAATCGGTTGCGAAGGAAAGCCCAGCACCCAGAATTCATCGCTGCCGGCGGGGGCGATGCTGACGCTGGTTTCGCCCGTTTCAGGACGCCGCCGCTTGCCGCCGACGAATAATTCCAGCCGCAACTTGTGCAAGCCGGCGGGAAGGTCGAACTCCGCGACGTTTTCCTGATCCCCTGGCTGCAGCGGGCGAATGTTTGGCGAGACTTTGCTTTCGACCGGTTCCCAGGCGTTGTGGCCGTCGGTTTTGCCGCTGGGAAACGGGTTTTGCGCGATGAGTTGATCATCGATAAACAGGCGGGCCGCGCTCCGCGACCGCAAGAGCAGCCGCTGTTTGCCAGCGGGCAGGTTCATTTCGGTCGTTGCCCACAAGACAAACGGGCTACCCCGATCGATCTGCACGCCGTGGGGGTTGTACTTTTTCGGGACTTCGACGATCGCCAGTTCGCGCTGGATGAATCGCTCGCTGGGGGTCGGCGGGATGAAATTCCAATTCCATTCGTCGGGCAATCCTTCGAGCACCTCGACCAGCACCTGGTCTCTGGGAATCGGCACGCTCGTGAGATAGGGCTTCGGCTGGATGATTTGCCAGCGGGCGGCGATCCGCTCGGCCGAGAGTGCGGCGCGGTAGATGGCAACTTCGTCGATCCCGCCGACAAAGGAATTGCCGGCGTTGTTGTCGCTTGCCGAGCCGATCCAGATTTGATCGTCATCGACTAGCGGGGCTTCGTCGCTCTGGCCGCCGTAATCCCACGTGCCTTTACTCTCGCGGCCATCGACATAGCCTTTGATCGACGCCCCTTTGCCGAACGTATAGACGACCGCGACATGGTGCCAGCCGGTACCCCCGCCAAAGCCGAGGTCGCTCGTCCAGCGGTGCCAGTCCTCCTCTTTGCCGGGGCGGTTATTGGAATCGCGAAAGAGGAACGAAATCCGACAAGTGCCGTCCTTGCCCGCGAGACGCAGGGCCCAGTTGTGATTGTCGCGCGCCACGCCGGCATTGCCGGTGCGCCCTTTGCCGACGACATACACCTGCTGACCGCTGCCAAGATCCTTGGCGGGGTTGACCCAGGCTTCGAGCGTAATCGTGTCTCCCTTGGCGAAATCGAGCGGGCTGGCCGCGCCGGGGTCGTCGTAACGCAGCGAGGCGGGCTTATCGAAGGTCACGGCCTGATTCTCGGTGTCGAACAAGGGGAACTTGGCCTGCCGTGGCCCTGGCTGGGCCAACTTCATTGGCCCAGCCACCTTGGCCGGCAGCCAAGGCTTTCCGTTCAGTTCGGCCGCCCCGTCGGCTTGGTCGAAGCTCCAGCGGGCAACCGGTCGGTCGGCCTCGACAAGGTGGACATAGGGGGGACGAGCTTCCTTGTCGTCGTCGGTGTCGTTTTGCGGGGGAGCAGCAAGTGCCCAGCCCGCCGGCAGGCAGGCGCACGCAAAAAAGAGGGAAAAACTGCGGCCCATGTCGGTTTTCCTGCGATGGCGAGAAATCGGCCCTCGTGGCGGGCAATTCACCAAAGGCTCGCGAAAGTTTCGCGAGTCCCTTGAAATTTGTACTCTAGCCCTTTGACAGCGGCTAGCACCACTGCGTATCATAACAAGGCTCTAACCAGCCGTGCGGAGTGACACCATGAAAAAGAGCGAGTGCAAGGAATTCAAGTCGATGCTGCTCAGCCTGCGATCGCGGCTGCGTGGCGATGTGAACGGGCTGGCCGATTCGGCCCTGCGAAAGACGCGGAGCGAGGCTTCGGGCGATCTTTCCAGCATGCCGATTCACATGGCCGACGTGGGGACTGACGCGTTTGAGCAGGAATTCACGCTCAGCCTGATGGAGCATGACGGCACCGCCCTGGAGCAGATCGAAGCTGCTCTGGAACGAATCGAGGATGGGCAGTATGGTGTTTGCCTCGAGTGCGAGGCCAAGATCCCCAAGGCCCGTTTGACCGTCCTCCCGCATACTCCCTATTGTGTCAAGTGCGCCGACAAAGTTCCGAGCCGCTAAGCCGCTCGCCGTGAAAAACCGGTCGGGACAAACCACCGCGCCCCCTTCTTCCGTGCCGCCACTTGCCGCCGCGGTTCCGGCGAGCCGCTATGCCCTGTTTTTGTGCGTGGCGCTGATCGGTCTGGGGCAAGACCTGGTCACGAAGCAGGCCATTTTTCGCTGGCGTGGCTTGCCCCGACCCGGTAACGAATGGTGGATCATCGAGCCGTTTTTCGGCATCGAGACGAGCGTCAATCCGGGCGCACTCTTCGGCATGGGGGCGGGCTATTGGTGGCTCTTTTCGCTGCTGTCGGTCGCGGCGGCGGTCGGAATATTCGTCTGGCTGTTTGTCTTTGGCGCGGCTCGCGACCGCTGGCTGACCTTCGCCCTGGGAGCTGTCACCGGCGGCATCCTGGGCAATCTTTATGACCGGCTCGGTTTGGCCGGCTTGCCGCCGCATTACACGCATGGCGTGCGGGATTGGATTTTGCTCCGCTACGGGCAATACACCTGGCCGAACTTCAACGTGGCCGACATGCTGCTCGTGACCGGCGCGATCATGCTCGTGCTGCACGCTTTTGTCTGGCAAGAGAAGCCGAAAGCGGCCGCCGCTGAAGCTGAAAAGTAGAGCAGGCCGAACGCACCGCGTCCGGCCCGAGTTTGCTTCGGTGAAGGTTCACCGGCACCCCGGAGTTATTCGTACTGGAACGTCCCCATGTACGCGCTGCGGCTGTTGGGGGTGGACCAAGTCGTCCCGAGGCCGCGGCCCTTATATTCGGCTTCGATCGAAACGCCGGCGGCAAACTGATCGACCTTGGCGAGCGGCGGATAGTAGGCCACTTCGTTCGTGCAAATGCAATCGGTTGCTTTGGCTTTGCGGGTCGTCAGCTTGACGATCTGGCCAGCGGCCAGATTCCCTTTCAGTTCGTGAGTATCGAGCGACATCTGAATCGGCGCGGCATCGACTCGAACCACCGCGCTGCCCGCCTTGCCGGCGTGTTGCTTGGCGAAATCGACCAGGGCCGCCCGCTGGGCGTCGCTCGCCTTGTCATCCACGATGATCGTCGAACGAACCCGCCTGGCGTCGTCGATTCCTTGGTGGCCGAGCGTATCGCTCGCCTGCAGCACCACCACCACCGAGAGGCCCGACAGATCGACCTTTCCTTGCGTCCCCGCTTCGATATTCCAAGCCATCACCGCCTCGCGTCCCGCCATGCCGGTCTCGGCATTGGCGAAGCAAGGTCCGGTGTAAACCTGGCAGGTGCGAGTTTCGAGGTAAGTGCCGCTGACTTGCTCGGCATGTAGCAGGGCGGGGGCGAAGAGCAGAGCGACAGCGGGAAGCAAAAATCGGGACATGGCGGACCTCCGCGGGCAATAGGCGGGAATGGACGTGGCGGAACCGATCAGTCAGACCTGATTCTATCGACTACGCGGAGGAAAGGCCAGTCGCGAAGAGGTCGCCCGTCGATTAGACGCCCGCCGGCTCGCTGGCGGTTTCGGCGGCCTGGGGCTCGGGTAGCCGCCGTGCGGCCAGATTAAAGCTGTCCGCCAGTTCGTGCCAAAAGTCGCCATCGCGAAATTTAATCGGCGCGACCTGCTCGCCGGCACCCATCCGCCGCAAGGCCCCCCGCAGCCTGACGATCGGCCCGACAAACCGATTGCTCAGCCGCACCACGTCGATCATCACAAGCGGCAGCACCAAAAGCGACGCCACCAAAGCTGGGGCGTAGCGCAGATAGAGTTCGTGGGCCACCTCGGCGGAACGGCGCGGCGGCCCGCTCGCCACGGTCCAACACACCAGCAGCAGCGTGATCGAAAGGAGGCAGAACAGCCAATAGCCGGTCACTCGCCACAGCAGGGCCGCCTGCACTTCGCGGTCAACGAAAATCTCTCCTCGACGACATTGGCGCATGGCAACGCTCCCGAAAACGATGGTTCCCGCGAACCAGTAAATCTAGGTTTCGGTTGGGAATGCCGTTGCCGCGTTCGCTGGTTTGCGGTTGCTTACCCCGGAGAATTAGCATGTCCGGACCAGCGGCAATCGCGTTACAACCGTTAAGGGCGGCCAACGAGCGGCGTCCGGCCTGGCATGACTGGCTTGTCCTGGCCGTCTTTGCGGCGGTGATGGTTCTGGTTCCGACCACCTGGCCCCCCTGGGCAAAGATGTGGCTCGTGGCGCTCGCGATCTACGCGGGGTGCAAGTGGCTGACCTGGCGGCAGGCGACGCGCCGCGGCATCACTCGAACGCTACAGGCGGGCTATCTACTAGCATGGCCGGGCATGGATGCGGAGGCGTTTTTTGGTCGTGCGGCACCGAGCGTGAAAGCACCGCTTGCCAGCGAATGGTGGTTCGCGACAGGTAAGCTGATGGCCGGAACCACCCTGCTTGTGCTGGCGACGAAGTGGTCCGGAACTGCTCCGCTCTTCGCCGGGTGGCTTGGCATGGCGGGGGTGGTGTTCTGTCTGCACTTCGGCGCGTTTCATCTGCTTAGCTGCGGTTGGCGGCAGGCGGGAGTTGCGGCGGCACCGCTCATGGATTGGCCGATCGCGGCCCGCGGGGTGAGCGATTTTTGGGGGGGGCGATGGAATCGCGCCTTTCGCGATGTGACGCACCGCTGGCTGTTTCGTCCGCTGGCCAATCGCCGCCATCCGGCGCTCGCGCTTATCGCTGGATTCGTCGCGAGTGGCATTGTTCATGAACTGGTGATTTCGCTCCCCGCCGGCGCGGGCTACGGCGGTCCGACGCTTTACTTCACGCTGCAAGGAATCGCGATTCTTGTCGAACGAAGCCGTGCCGGCCGGCGGCTTGGATTGGGCAGGGGCTTTCGTGGGTGGCTGTTTGCTCTGGTGGCGCTGATAGCTCCGCTGGGGCTGCTGTTTCACGCGCCGTTTGTGCTGCGAGTCGTGGTGCCGATGCTACAAGACCTGGAAGCGCTGCTATGAACCTCACCCTAGCCAATGTGCTGCTGCTCGCCGGACTCGGACAACTCTCGGTACTCGTCGCCTCGGCGCTAGTGCCGATCCGCCTGCGCTGGCAAACGGAGCTCGCGGTACTTCCCAAGCTGCACCGGCAGATGTACTGGACTTATGGCGGCTACGTCGTGCTGGCGATCGTTGGCCTGGGGCTGATCAGCGTCCTGAATAGCCGCGAACTCGCCGCCGGCAGCGGACTGGCGCGCTCGTTCTGCGCGTTTGCCGCGGTCTTTTGGGGGATTCGCCTGTCATTGCAGGCGGTGTTCGACGTGCGCGAGCACCTGACTGCCTGGTGGCTATGGGCCGGCGAAGTGCTACTCACGTTTCTCTTCGCCAGCTTCACGGTCGTGTATATCTGGGCTGCTTTGCATTAGCCGGCAACCGGCGGACGCTACTTTTTCGCCGCCTTCTCCGCCGCCACTTTTTGCTTCACATCGACCGTCGCCGCGCCGACCACCTTGGCCGTCTTTTCCGAAACCATGTTCGCCAAGAGGCCGCTCGGATCGCACCCGGCGGCAATCGAAGCGATTTTGCCCCCCTTGGCGATCAGAAAGTTTGTCGGCATCGTTTTGGTTTGGAAGGTCTGCCAACTGGCTCCCTTGCTATCGACGGCATAAAGCGTGTTCAGCTTCTTTTCGGCGGCATACTTGGCGACCTTCTCGTCCGGCTCGCGAAACACGAGCAAGCTCGTCAGCCCTTGCCCCTTATAGGCCTCGTGAATTTCCTGAAAATATGCCAGCTCCTTATCGCAGCCCGAGCAACCGCACGTCAGCCGCACCAGCACCGGTCCTTGCTCGCTGAGCTTCGCCAGGTCGATCAGCTTCCCCTCTTGATCTTTGATCTGGAACTCCGGTGCCGCATCGCCCACTTTTAGCGAGCTGGTCTTATCCGCTTCCTTTGCCGGCTTTTTTTCCGATTCGGCGGCAAAAACCGGTACCGCGAACACGGCAAGTAGCGCCACGCAGGCCAAAATTCGAGTCATCGGCAGGCTCCGGAAAGGTGGGATCGAGCGGGGATCGTCGTCCATACTGCCCCGAATATATCCATTCACGATTGTTGATGCCAGCAAATTTGGCAAAAACTACTGCGGCTCTTGCTGCGACAGGCAATGAAACGAGCCGAGGCCCCAGACGAGGTTCAGCGAGGGGCTGCCGCGAACGTCGCGGTCGGGAAAGAGGGGGACGAGCGTGCGAATCGCGAGTTCGTCGGCCGGGTCGCTGAACTGCGGCACGACCACCACGCCGTTGGCGATTAGAAAATTCGCATAGCCGGCCGGCAATCGCTGACCATCGCAAAAGCGGGGGCGCGGCAGCATCAGCGGGACAATCTCGAGCGGCCGACCATCTTGATCGGTCATTTGCCGCAGTTCTTTCAGATTTTGCTGAGTGGGGGCGAAATTATCGTCGCTGGGATCTTCGCACAGCGAAACGACCACGGTCGTCGGCTTGACGAACCGGGCGATCTGATCGATGTGGCCATCGGTGTCGTCCCCCGCGATTTCGCCGCCAGTCAACCACAGGACCTTCTTCGCGGCCAGATAATCGCGCAAATAGCGCTCCGTCTCCTCGCGCGAGAGGTGCGGGTTGCGATTCGTGTTCAACAGGCAGGATTCGGTCGTCAGAATCGTGCCCCGGCCGTTGCCGTCGATCGCTCCTCCTTCGAGGATGATGCCCGGCGAAAAGACTTTGCGCCCTGTTGCCGCGGCGATGCGACTGGGGACGAGATTGTCGAGATCGAAAGGCGGATACTTCCCTCCCCAGGCGTTGTATTGCCAATCGACCAGCGCCGGCGGAAGCGGCGTGAAACTGGCCCGGCCGGGATCGGCCGAAAGGAACGTCGGCCCATGATCGCGACACCAGGCGTCGTTCGTGGGAATATCGTGGAGGATGACGTTCCGCAGCCCCCCCACCAGCGACTGGGCCTGCTCCAGCACCCCCTTGCCGCCGGCCAGAATGTTCACCGGCTGATACTCGGCCAGAAGCCGCACGAATTGGGCGAATTCGCCCGGCACGGGCTCGAAATGGTCGGGCCAGGTGGCGGGATTTCGCGGCCAGGAGAGCCAAACGCTGGCTTGCGGCTCCCATTCGGCGGGCCAGCGATAGCCCAGCGCGGCGGGTGTTTCGGCTATGTTCATCGGGGCATTCTACAAAACCTGACGATGCGAAAAGGGTGGCAGAGAAAACGCCAGTCGGTCGATGGCATTTTCGTGGCCTTGACGCTATTTCCCTACCCCGCCTACACTTGCGCGCTGCGAGCCGAGTGGTCGGCCCGCCTTTTTTGGGGAAGCAGGCGAACATGAGCAAAGCCGAGAAGCGTCACGAACTGCAACAAAACGAACTGGCCGACTGGCTAGGCGAACAGATCGAAGTGGCCAAGCCGCATCTGCCCATGATTATTTTGGGATCGGTGCTGGCGGTGGCGCTGGTCGGGCTGATGATCTTTTGGATCAATGCGGGGACGACCGCCGGTGCCGACGTATGGAGCGAGTATTTCGCCGCCTTTGGCGAGCCGGAGCCAGCGGCCGCACTTGAGCAGGTGGCGACGAAGCACCCGAATTCGCCGGTCGCCTATTGGGCGTGGCAATCGCTCGGGGATCATCATCTGTCGCTGGGGCAGATGGAGCTATTTAGCAATCGCGAACTCGCCAAGGCTTCGCTCGAAAAGGCGGAAGCCGCCTATAAGAAGGCCGAGGGAACGCACGATTCGATGCTCAAGAATCGGGCGCGGCTCGGATTGGCCAAGGTGTATGTATCTCTCGATAAGCCCGAAGAAGCGGCCAAGATTTACAAACTGATCGCCGATGCGGATCGCAATCGGGTGCTCGGAAAGTCGGCCGAATTGTCGGAAAAGCAGGTGCAAGCGAAGCGCGAGGTGGAACTGCTCGCCTGGTTTGCCAAGCAATCGCCGCCGCGTCCCGGCGGAATGCCCGACGATTTGCCAGCCCGCCCCGATCTGAGCATTCCCGATACGGGACTTGATCTCGATAAGATCGATCTGACCAAGCCGCCGGATGGGCCGACAGAGTTCCCCGCTCCGGCCGACCCCGCGAAGCCTGCCGATCCAACCCCGGCAGTTGACCCGGCGAAGCCGGCCGATTCGGCGAAGCCGACGGAAGACAAGCCGACGGAAGAGAAGCCCGCGGAAGAGAAGTCGGCCGCCGCCGATAAGCCGGCCGCCGATGAACCGGCCGAAGCGAAACCGGCCGAGACCAAGCCCTAGGCCCGCGATGTCCGCCGAAGAGCCGCTGGAGTTTGTGATTGGGCCGGAAGATGCGGGCGCGCGGCTCGATGCCTACCTGGCTCGAGTCCTACCCAAATTCAGCCGCGTGCAACTGCGCAAAGTGATCGGCGCGGGAGGCGTGAAAGTCAACGGGCAGGGGACGAAGGTTGCTTATCGCCTGTCGGCCGGCGAGCGGGTGAGCGTCGTGCTGCCGCCGATGAACACGGCCGGCCCGCATCCGGAAGATATCCCGCTCGACGTGCTCTACGAAGACGAGCACATCATCGCCGTCAACAAGCCGCCGGGCATGGTCGTTCATCCAGCGCGAGGGCATTGGTCGGGGACTCTGGCGAGCGCGCTGTCGTTTCACTTTCAGGAGCTAAGCCAGGTCGGGGGTGAAACGCGCCCCGGCATCGTGCATCGATTGGACCGCGATACGAGCGGCGTGATGGTGGTCGCCAAGACCGACCCGATGCATCACGCCTTAGCTGCCCAATTCGAGCAGCGGACGACGGAAAAGGAGTATTTCGCCATCACGGCCGGCGCACCGAATCACGACCGCGATTGGATCGATCAGCCGATTGGCGTGCATCCCCACCAGCGCGAAAAGATGGCGATCCGCGCCGATCACGCTACGAGCCGACAGGCGACAACATTTTATGAAGTTGTCGAGCGATTTGCCGGTTTCGCGGCAGTGCGGGTGCTCCCCAAAACGGGCCGGACGCACCAAATTCGCGTCCATCTGGCCTATATCGGCACCCCCGTCCTATGCGACAGGCTTTATGGGGGACGATCGCAGATCACCCGTGGCGAGCTGCGGCGAGTTCCGCGCGGCGCGTCCGATGCCAACGAGGTGCTACTCACCCGGCAGGCCCTGCACGCGGCCCGGATCAAGCTGACCCACCCCGCGACCAGCCAACCAATTGAGTTTGCCGCTCCCCTGCCGGCTGATTTGCAGCGAGTAGTGCAAGAATTGCAAGCCGTTTAGCCGGCATGCGCCGGGTCGTCGCCTTGCTCGCCAATAGCCCCCATTTCGCTCCTATGCCATACTATCGAAGTCTGACACCTGACCCCTGTCTCCTGTCCCCTCCTTCCCCATGTCCTCCACTCCCGCCGCCGTTTCCTCCGTTCGCCCGCGCCGCGCCAGCGGCACGCAGCTGCCGACACTCGTCTTCGATTCCAACGAGCAACTAGCCAGCCATGTCGCCGGGGTGGTGGCGAACGTCATTCGCGAGCGCAACGCCCAGGGGCAATTCGCGGTGCTCGGGCTGCCGACGGGGAGCTCGCCGGTCGGTGTTTATCGCGAATTGGTCCGGATGCATCGCGAGGAAGGGCTCGATTTTTCGCGTGTCATTACCTTCACGCTCAACGAGTTCTTTGGCCTTGCCGGCGATCAACTGCAAAGCCACGACCGCTGGATGCGCGAGCATTTGCTCGACCACGTGAATATCCCGACGGAGAATGTCCACATTCCCAATGGGGCCACGCCGCTGTCGCAAATTGACGAGCATTGCCGCGAGTACGAAGCCGAAATCGAGCGGGCCGGCGGCATCGACGTGCTGCTGCTCGGCATCGGCACGAACGGGCATATCGGCAGCAACGAGCCGTTTCCCGGCGTGAGTGGGCGAACGCGGCTATGCACGCTCGATCCGGTCACGCGGCGGGCGCTGGCCAGCGATTTTTTCGGCGAGTGGAATGTGCCGCTACAGGCGATCACGATGGGGCTGGGAACGATTTTCGACGCCCGCAAAATTCTGCTCATTGCGCTGGGAGAGCACAAAGCGCCGATCATTCGCGAGTTGGCCGAGGGACCGGTTTCGCCGCGGGTTCCCGCGTCGTATCTGCAAGACCACGCCGATGCCGCCGTGCTGGTCGATGCCGCGGCGGGCTGCAAGCTGACGGCGATCACCACGCCGTGGGCGATCAGCAGCGTCGAATGGACCGACGCGATGGTGAAGCGGGCCATTCTCTGGCTCTGCGAACAAACGGGCAAGGCCCTGCTCAAGCTGACCGACGACGACTTCCGCCACCACAACTTGCATCACCTGTTAAGGCATCATGGCCCCGCGCCGAAGGCGGCGCACCACGTCTTTCAGCAAATGTTGGGCACGATCGAGTATCATCCCGCGGGGAAGGAGCGCAAGCGGGTGATTTGCTTCAGCCCGCACCCGGACGACGACGTCATCAGCATGGGAGGGACGCTAATTCGCCTCGTCGAGGACGGACACGAGGTGCATATCGCCTACATGACCAGCGGCAACATCGCCGTCTTCGATCACGATGCGGCGAGAATCGCCGACCTGGTGACGGAATACAACCGCCTCTTCGGCATCGATCAGGAGCGGAGCAAGCTGGTTGAGGAGGCGGTATTCGGCTCGCTGGCCCGCAAATCGGCGGGGGAGCCCGACATCGAGGCGGTGCAGAAGATCAAGGGGCTGATTCGCTGGGGGGAAGCCAAGGCCGGGGCGATCAAAGTTGGCTGCCGCGAGGAACACCTGCACTTTCTCGATTTGCCGTTCTATCAGACCGGCACCATCGCCAAAAAGCCGATCTGCGGCGAGGACGTGCGGATCATCCGCGAGCTATTGGAAAAGGTGCAGCCGCACCAGGTCTATATTGCCGGCGATCTTTCGGACCCGCACGGCACGCACCGCGTTTGCGCGCAGGCAATTTTCCGCGCGCTCTTGGACTACGAAACTGCCCACGGCAGCCGGCCCGAGGGGCTGCTCTATCGCGGGGCGTGGCAGGAATATGCCCTGCATGAAATCGAAATCGCCGTGCCGCTTTCGCCCGGCGACATCCTAAAGAAGCGCAAAGCGATTTTCATGCACCAGAGCCAGAAGGACGAAGCCCTCTTTCCCGGCAGCGACCCGCGCGAATTCTGGCAGCGCGCTGAAGACCGCAACACCAACACCGCCGCGCAATACAACCAGATCGGCCTGCCCGAGTATTTTGCTCTGGAAGCGTTCACGCGGTGGAATGGGGTGCCGATTTAACGGGAGGCCGACATGCCGCTGCTTGACCATTTTCACCGCCCGCTGAGCACTCGCCATCCTTGGCAGAGCGTGCATGGTGCCTGGGCCAATGCCATCGTGCAGCAGCTAAACCAGGCGGCCTTGCCCGAGCGGTACTATGCCTTGCCTAATGTTCAGTTTGGCGGGAAATTCGAGATTGACGTCGCCGCGCTCGACGAGCCAGCCGAAGTGCCAGCGATACCAAGCGGCGCGGTGGCGGTGTGGGCACCAGTCAAGGCGAGCCTGGTGATGCCCGTGGATTGGGCCGATCTGGATGTCGTCGAAGTGCAGGTGATTGACGAAACGGCGGGGCGGATCGTGGCCGCGATCGAGCTTGTCAGCCCTGCCAACAAAGATCGGCCGGCCAGCCGCGCGGCTTTCGCCATGAAATGCGGCGCGCTTCTGCAAAGCGGGGTTTTCGTCGCGATTGTCGATATCGTCACCGATCGGTCCGCCAACCTGTTGAATGATCTTTGGCAACTGCTGCGGTTAGGCGCAGATTCAGAGATTTGCCGGGCGGAACTTTATGCCGCCGCGCTGCGGACGGTGACCGCCAGTGGCGGACCGGTCCTTGAAATTTGGCCCGAGTGGCTTGCGCTGAATCAGGCGTTGCCGACGCTGCCGCTGTGGCTTGGTCCCGATTTGGCCTTGCCACTCGACCTGGAGTCGAGCTATCTGGCCGCTTGCCGCACCTTGCGGCTAAGGTCGTAGACCGCGTTTAAGCCCAACGCTTCTTCACTCCCGAAGCTCCAGGATCGGGGGTGCGGTCGGGTTGGGGGGGACGGTCGGTGACCCGCTCGTTGTCTTCGGGGGTCAGGACGACGGTTTCAGCCAACGCCTTGGGCTGCGGGGCGACATCGTGCGCCTCGCCCGAAAGATGCGGCGGCTCGGGCTCAGCGGCGGGGTCGAGGCCCGAGATGTATTTCCGCCAGCTATCGAGCTGGTCCTTGGTGAGCGTGTTTTCGCGCGTGATTTCGTGTTTCAGTTGTTTGCTCGTCCCTTCGACATTGACCATCACCGTGAGGCGGCCGTTTTCCTCGTAGCGAAAGCGGACTTCGATGGCCGTTTGCGCGGGCAAATCAGGGGGCAGATTGCGCACGGAGCATTTGCCGAGCTGCGAGCAATCGTCGGGCGAGAGGCTCTCTCCTTCGACAATTTGCACCAGGATTGATTTTTGCCCCGCCTTCTGCGTTTTGAACACCCGCCGCGCGACGACCGGCAGCGGAGTGTTGCGGGGGATCAGGATCGCGTTGCGTGGACGGCGTGTTTTGGCGTCCATCGCCACCACCCCCAGGCTGTGCGAATTGACGTTGCGAATGTGGAAGGACGGCGATTTCCCCTCGTGAAACGCCAGCAATAGCCCGGCGTGCAGCGCCGCGCCATGCGCCACCGCTTCGTCGGGCGAGACCGAGCAATCGGGCTCCTTGCCCGATAGGTGCCGCAACATTTCGACCACGGCCGGCATGCGGCTGGAACCGCCGACGAGGAGCACGCGGTCGATGTCTTTCCATTCGAGCCCCGCTGCTTGCAAGGTTTGCCGCGTGGTGAAGGCGGTCCGGTCGAGCAGGTCCTTCGTCATCTCGTGAAACTGCTGCCGCGTCAGTTCCAGCCGCACGGCATTGCCGAGATAGTCGCAGGCAATGTTGACCTTGGTGCGAGCTGACAGAGTTCGCTTGGCGTCTTCGCACTCGCGCCAGAGACGGCCGTGGCTATTGGGCTCTTCGCGCGGATCGACGCCGTGCTTGCGAATGAACTCCTCGGCCACGAAATCGACGAGCCGCTGGTCCCAATCCTTGCCGCCGAGCATTACGTCGCCGTCGGTGGCCAGGGCGTTGAAATCGCGACCGCCGATTTCCATCACCGTCACGTCGAACGTGCCGCCACCGAGATCGTACACGAGAATCTTCTTCCGCTCCTGATCCTTGTTGGCGGGGTTCATGTACCCCTGCTGGAAGCCGAAGGCGACAGCCGCGGCGGTCGGCTCGTTGATGATGTCCATCACCTCCAGGCCGGCGATGTAGCCCGCGTCCATCGTGGCTTTCCGGCGGACCTCATCGAAATAGGCCGGCACCGTCACCACCGCCTTGGGAATCGGCCCGACCTGCTTTTCGGCATCAATGCGGAGCTTGTTCAGCACCCAGGCCTGCAGCGCTTCGGGGGGATAGCGGCGGCCTCCAATCGGCCGGTGAAAAAATCGCTGACCCAAGTCGCGCTTGGCGCACTCGGCGACGAACTCGGCATCGGTGGCGAGGGCCTTCGCGGCCTCCTTGCCGACGACGATGTTGCTGTCCCCCTCGAAAAACACCACGCTGGGGGTGATTTTGTCCCCCTCGGCATTGATGAGCGTTTGCGGCCGGCCCAGATCGTCAAGCCGCGAAATGACCGAGAACGTGGTTCCCAGGTCAATGCCGACGGCGGGGAGCTTCTTCTTCGCGTGGGCCATGCAGTCACCTGACAAGAGCGCAAGTCGCTTTCCACCAATGGGTTGCGGCGATTCGTGGGGCTGGGCCGCGCGGTCAATCGCGCGGCCCTGCCACCACTTTAGCAACGCCGGCGCGGGGGGACAACGCGCTAGAACGCGGGGCACGCCATCATCACGGCTGGGCGACGGTGATGGTCACGGGAGGGCTCGCGTAGGTCCACTTCATGACAAAGTTGAGGGCGACGTGGGCGACGACGACGCACTGCTGCTTTTCGACTGGCGGCGCGTCCTTGGCGGCAGTGACCGTCAAATAACCGGTGGTCGTTTTTCCCGTGAGCAGCGATTTGGCGTCCTTGTCGTTCAGCGTCACGCCGGGTGGCAAGGTGTTGGCGAACGACGAAGCGAGGTGCCGCATTTGCATGTCGAGGGTGACGTTCTGCGTGAAATCGGGGCTGCGATCGATCGTGATTTCGATCTTCTTCGATTCGCCAGGGAGGAGCGTGATGTCGCGGGTGCTCAACGAAACGCCGCGCAGGTCGGCATAGTCGGTGACGGCGACGGTGTGCGTTTCCACCGGCCAATGGCCGCGGCCACCGCCAGGCTGATAAGTCTCTTGATAAGGGGTCGCCGTGGCGGAGAGCGCGACTTTGGATTTATCAGGCAATTCGTGCGCGGCGGTGCCGGTGATGACGACGTTGCTCGCGGCCAGCGCCGCATCGGCATCGGCGGCGAGCACGATGCAGCCATCTTGTCCCTTGCCGGCGAGGATTCGCCCGCACGAAGCGGTCACGCCCGGCGGCAGCCCGTCGATGGCGAGCTGCACTTCGCCCGCGAAGCCGTTTTTGCGTTCGACGCGGACGAAGATCGCGGCATTGCCACCGGGGCCGATTTGCGTCTTGTCGGTGTCGATGTAGAGTTCGAAATAAGGCGCAGCCGGCGTCATCCGCAAAAAATACGGATAACGCGGCCCGCCGCGCAAGTGGACATCGCGCACTTCAACGACATATTTGCCATCCGCCGGCGCGACCCACGCCTCTTGCCAGGAGTCGGCATGATTGCGCTTGCCCAGGCGCAGATCGTCGGAGAGGGCGAGTTGCTTCCCTTTCTCATCAAGGACGCGCAAGTGCGAATCGAGCGCCGATTGGCGGCGGCGGGCGATTACCTCGAAGGAAACCGAATCCCCCTTCTTGGCTTCAAAGGCGAAATAATCGACGTCTCCCTCGCGTTCCATTCGACCTTGAATGCCGGCGGGAATCGTAATCGGCTGAGCCGTTTCGAGCGTGTCATTGGCCCCGTCGGCTTCGGGCAGGAGAGGCAGATTGGTTACTACCAGCGGCACGGGATTGGCGGGGCGTGCGCCGGTGGGCAAGTCGAACCAAGCGAGGCCCGGAGGCAATTCGGCGGCGGGAGTGAGCTTCACGCGGCCCTCTTCCGGCAGGTTGAAACCGACGAGTTCCAGCGTTTGTTCGGTGCCCGCGGCCACGGCCAAGGGGAAGGTCGTGGTAACGTGCGGCCGGTCGCTCACCTCGATGCAATATTCCCAATAGACGTTCCCTTGGTAACGCACGTCGCGAACCTCAAGGAGATAATCCCCCTCCGCCTCGAACTTGTGGGCCAGCAGCGGATCGGCATGATATTCGTCATTGTCGCTGGCGGCGATCGTGCTGCCGGCGGCGGTGCGCAGCGTGATGATCGGATCGCTGTGGGCTTGCAGGTCGTGAATTCGATCCTGCAGCCGCGACGATCGTACGAAAAACACCAGCGACGTGCCAGCATCAGCATGGAAGCGGAAATAATCGACGTCTTCGTTGGCTTCGATCGCTCCACACAGGGCGGCAGGGAGCGACACCTGCTGGGCTTTGTCTGGCGTGTCGTTCTTCGGCCCTTCGGCAATGACCGGGTCGCGAACGACGACAAGCTGAGCCACCGTGCTCACTCCCTGCGGCGTCGCGATGCGCACGTCGCGCACGCCTGGCTGGGCATCGGCCGCGGCAGTGAACCGCACGGTCAGCTTTTCCAGCGTCGGCTTTTTGGCGAGATCGTCCAGCTTGAACGGAGGGGGCACGACCTCGCCCGTAACTCCGCTGCCCGAAATCAGCACCTGATAAGCGCCGTGCAGGGAATATCGGGAATTCACTACCACCTCGGCCATTTGCCCCGTCTGCACCGCCACTGGCTTCAGGCTCATCAGCATCGGGAACCCAATTTGGGCTTGGGCGCGACTCTGAAAACTCAGGGCTGCGAGCGTCATCACTAGCGCGAGAAGAGTTGTTCGCATGATTTCACCGAATTATCAGCCGTTGGTCCGGCGAGGAAGATCGAGGAACTGGCAAACGCTGCTCAAAAGGATGCACTAATGCACGAACAAAAACTGTTTCGAGTTGACGAGTGCCCAGAGCAAATCCTGATAAAACTCGCCGGGACTGGGGGACTCGGCCAAAAGCTCGCGGCTAGCCTGGCGTTCGGCGTCGGAAGGTTCGCGGGCGAGCGCGGCCAGATACAATTCGCCGACGATGTCGTCGTGCGGCTTTTTCGACGCCAGCAGCTTGCCGATGCGGCTGTTCGCGTCGCGCAGCTTGAGGGCCAGGCTCGCGCCGTTCAGCGTGTGCAGCGACTGGGCCAGCGTCGGATCGGGGGCCCGCTCGCATTCGCATACGCTCACCCGCCGCGGCTTCGAAAAGACATTGAGGAAATAGTCGGGATACTCGGCATCGGGCAGGTCGATGGCTCGCGTTCCGAGCGGCAGGTTGCGATACTTCGTTTGCATCTGCGTCACGCTATCGATTGCGTCGATCAGCGCTTCTGCCGGCAGCCGCTTGACGGTGAAATGGCTATAGAACTTGCTGTCTCCCTGGTTGGCGGCGGTCGGCGTCGAATCGAGCTGATAGAGCCGCGAATTCATGATGACCCGCACCAATTGCTTCAGGTCGTAGTTGCTGTCGGCAAAGTGTTTCGCCAGGGCGTCCATCAGCGGCGGATTGGTAGGTGGATTGGTCGAACGCAAATCATCGACCGGATCGACCAGTCCCCGCCCCAGCAAATACCCGAGATAGCGATTGACGACGCTCTTGGCGAAAAACGTGTTGTCCTTCGCCGTCAGCCAATCGGCCAGCGGAATTCGCCGATCCAGCGGATGCTCGGCGGCGGTCCCCTCCAGTGGCTTCGGGGGGACAACCAGATTCGTCCGCGGATGCCGCACGTCCCCCGCATCGCGCACGACGACCGCCTGTTCGCGGCCAAACAGGCCAAATTCCTCGCTGTTTTTTGTTCCCGTCCGGGCGAAAAATGCCGCCATGCCGTAGTAATCTTCCTGGCTGTATTTCTCGAACGGATGGTGGTGGCATTTGGCGCATTCGAGCCGCACGCCGAGAAAGAGCTGCGCGGTTGCTTCGGCCAGCATCGAGGAATCGCTGTGAATGCGATAGTAGTTGGCGGGTCCGCTGGTATAGATCGAACCGCGAGCGGTGATTAGCTCGCGGACGAACTTATCAAACGGCTTATTGGTGCGGAGCGACTCCTTGATCCAGTTGTGCATCGCCCACATTCCCTGCTCACCCAGGCTGTTGCTGTTGTTACGGAGCAGGTCGGACCATTTTAGCGACCACCAGGCGGCATAGGCGTCGTTGTAAATGTCTTGGGCCGGGTCGCCCGTGAGCCCGAGCAGGCGGTCGATCAGCTTCGTCCGCTTATCGGTCTCCGTCGCTTGCAAGAAAGCGACCGTTTCCGCCGGCGTCGGCAGAGTGCCGATGGCGTCCAGATAAGCCCGGCGGACGAATGTGGCGTCGTCGCATAGCGGAGAAGGTTCGATTCCGAGCTCGCGAAACTTCACTGCCGCGTGTTCGTCGATGAAATTATTGTTTTGCCAGCCGGCGAGCTCGACCTTCTCGGCATACGGAATGACGAACAGCGAAATCTCGGCTTGCCCCTCGAAGCGGACCATGATCGGGGCCTGCCCCTTGCCGATGGTCGTGACCAGACCGCTGGGCGAAACCGCCAGCATCCCGTCGTCCATCGAGTCGTATTTGGCCCAGGCGGTGACATCCCGCTTCGAGCCATCGGCATATTCGGCAATGACGCGCAGTTGCTGGGAGAGACCGATTTGCCCGACGCGGAGGGTGGGAAAGACGGTGAGCTTCGTCACTTCATTTTCGGTCTTCGCTGGGCCGGGAGCGCCCGCCCTCAGCCACGCGACCAGCACCTGATAATCGACCGAGCCCTTCTCGAGCCGCTTGCCGCCGCCGTGGGGAGTTTGCATCGTCGGCTTGAGCAAGAGCAGGCTCTTCTCGGGCTCGACGAAATCGGCACGCCGCTGGACCGAATCGCGAACCATCGCTTGCCGGTCCTTATCGGGCTCGAAGCCAAAGACCGACAGCTTAAACCCCCCCTTGCCGTGCTGGGCGGCATGGCAGGCGGCCATCGCGCACCCTTGCTTATTGAGAATCGGCCGCACCTGGTCTCCAAAGCCGACGACCGGATGCTCGACGACCCCCGACACGGCGACCGGCACCTCGCGCTGGTCTTCAGCAAGCGAAACGGTGATCGTCGCCGCGCCGTCCTTGATGGCGACGAGTTGACCGGATTCGCTGACGGTTACCACCGCCGGGTCCGAAGAGCGAAATTTCGCCTGGGTTGTCAGGTCGTCGCTCCGCTCGGTGATCTTGCCGTCCTGATCAGGGCGGCTGACGACAAGCTGCCCGCGGGCGAAGTTGCCGTTCAGATCCACCTTTTCCGGAGTAACGATCAGCCCGGAGCCACCATCGGCAGCGAGGGCTAAGGGCGAAACCAGCGCGAGCGCGGCGGCGAATAGCAACGAATGTCGTCGTGACACGGCGGACCCCCCGGGGAATGGAAGTCGAGTTCGCGCGGCAGGCAGGCAAAGCCGCGTGGGACGAAGGCAGGATGCCCCAGCCGCGTTTTCCGCAGGCTACGGGGGACATCTAGAATTATGGCCGATTCCGATTGCGAATGCCAGAGAATCGTGGCGAAAGCGTGTGGCAGGCGGGCTGCGAGGAGTCATGGACCGACTGGCGAAACGAAAAATGCTTGCGGCGGAGAAAATGTTAGCTAGTCGATTGACATGTGAAAATATATACACTATCCTAAAAAGCAGGGAAGGGGAGGTCAACAGCGAAAAGGATCCGCGGCGTTGGTTCATTCGGGGGAAGGTGCCGCCGATGAGGCCGTGCGGATGTGGGGCATCGCCAACAACCGTTGACACCCCCACCCAGGTCGGTAGATTGACGAATGCCAATTTGGAGGGGGCGATGGCGTTCGCTTCCGTGGGTCTTGACTTGCCCGGCAACGACGCGGCTTTTGCGACCAGACGCTCATGCTTACCGAATCCGGCCTCGAAACCGCCCTCTACGAGGAACAGCGCGTCGCTAGCCTCGCCCTGGCCGCGCCGCACCTGGAGGGGTACGAGGTTTTGGAGTTGATTGGCGAGGGAACTTATGGCAACGTCTGGAAAGCTAAGGAAATTCAGACCGGAATTATCGTCGCGATCAAGCGACTTCGCCGCCAGCCCGATGAAATCGCCTGTGCAGAGGTCGAAAAGCTCGCCAGGCTGAGCGCGACGCGGGGGATTGTCGCTCTCCGCAAGGTGCATTTGGCGACCGAGCCCTATTCCTTCGTGATGGAATACATGGAAGGGGGCACGCTGGCCGATTTGATTCGCCAGCGCGGTCCGTTGCCGTTTCCTGAGGCGTGGCGGCTGTTTCGGCAGATGATCGACGCCCTCTGCTACATCCACACCGAGGGGATCGTTCACTGCGACATCAAGCCCGAGAATATTCTGCTCGACAGCCGAGGAAATCCGCGGCTGGGAGATTTTGGTCAGGCCCGCGGCCGCGGTCCGCGCGGGGCATCGCTGGGGACGCGGTTTTACATGCCGCCCGAGCAGGCCCGAATGGAGCACGTTCCGGACCCGCGGTGGGATGTCTATGCCTTGGGGGCGATCCTGTACGAAATGCTGACCGGCGAGAAGCCGCGGTTCGACGTGGAGATGTCGAACATGCTGAGCACCCGTACCGGCACGGGAACCGAATTCCGCGACCGGTTGGAGATGTATGCCCGGCATTTGGAGAAATCGCCGCCGCCGCAAGCGCATCGCAAGGTGAAAAACGTCGATTCGATGGCCGAGGCTCTGATCGATAAGTGCCTGACGCTCAGTTTCGAGCGCCGCCCACGGGACGCGGCCGCGGTTGCCCGGCTGATGGACCAGTGCGAACACGCCCGCCACAGCCGGCCGCTGTTGGTGTTTGGGGGCGTGGTGCCCGCGCTGCTCTTGCTAGTGATTGGGCTGGCGGTGTTTTTATCGGGCATGTGGGTACTGAACGAGGTGGAGGCGGCTTGGACGCGCAACGTGCTCGCCAGCAACGACGCCATCGCGAGCGCCATTGAAGGGGCGACCACTCCCAAGTTTAAAGAGCGGCTGCGGATTGTGCGCGAAGTGGCCCGCGAGCCCGCCTTGATTGAGCTGCTCAAAGCCGGCCCCGCGCCGGGCGACGATCAATCGCTGCAAGTCGTGTCGCAAATTTTCGACAAGCACGATCCGACGATCATCCGCCGCTGGACCCTGGCCAAGGCCGATGGAATTCTGGTCAACAATTTCGGGCGGCTGGGCAAGGATAAGTCGGAGATGGAGGCCCCCACCGGCACCGATCACGAATCGAACGGCAAGAACTACGCCTTTCGCAGCTGGTTCAACGGCGAGGAAGACCGCGCCGCCCAGCGCTCGCGCGATGTCGATTCGCGCGGGCTTTCGACCGGCGCGGATGTCAATGATTTGCTGTCGTTCAACAAACGCAAGCGCGACATGCCGTTTGTCTCGCAGCCCTACACGCGGAAAGGCTCGAAGGAGCTGGAGTTTCCGGTCATCGCATTTTCGTGTCCGGTTTACGACGACAAGCAATCGCTAGGAGTAATTGCGGGGGCGATCTATTACGACGACTTCCTGGCCGACATCACTCGCTGGCTCGAGGAACGCAAAGACTGGAACATCATCATCGTCAACGACCGGCAGCAGATCATTTATCAGCGGGAAATGGCGCGGATCGCCAAACACGAGCCCGCCAATTTTGAAACGATGACCTACCCCGACCAAGACCTGGCGAAGGCCTTTTTGGCGGGCCAGGTGGGACAAACGACCTACGTCGATCCGCTCGATGGCCGCGAATATATCGTCGCCAGCCGCGTGGCCGACCTGGGCTATGGCCAGCAGCTGGCGATCTTGGTGCAGCAAGATGGTCAAGAGGCGCTCGGTCCGATCAACTGGCTCCGCTCGGTCGTGAACCTGGTTGCATTGGGCCTGTTGGTGGTCGGCGGCGGCTTTTTGGCGATCAACAGCTACGCCGTCTATTGGACGCTGCAACAGCAGCGGCCAAGGCAAACTTCCCCGGAGGCCGCCCCCAATGCCTAGTC
Organism: Pirellulaceae bacterium; assembly: GCA_033762315.1. Lineage (GTDB taxonomy): Bacteria > Planctomycetota > Planctomycetia > Pirellulales > Pirellulaceae > CAYLLN01. Next base: position 592 of record JANRLS010000179.1, on the reverse strand, counting down.
TGGTGGCCCGGGATTTGCGCAAGCGACAGACGATCTATCGCCGCTGGTCGCTGACGGCGGGGGTCGATCTGCCCCTGGGGCGCGAGGTGGGTGCGGATCAACTGCTAACGCACTGGGACGACCTGATCTCGGCCCGCCACGCAGTCGTCCGGTGGGAGCAGAACAAGCTGTTTGTCGCCCAAAACACCAATCCCTTGCCCAAGAACGGTATCTTTTATAACGGTCAGCAGACGCAGGTTTTCAGCCTGATTCCGGGCGAGGGGTTTGTCATTGGCCGGACCGTGTTTCAGCTCGATCCCGTGGAGATTGGCAGTCCCTCGTCCGATGCTTCGCGCTCGAACTTCGTCAATCCAGAGATGCTGCTGACGATGCTCAGCCCCGGCGGCGAGCATCTGGAGGTGGTCGATTCGCTGCTCCAGCATCTGCAAGATCGGGAGCTCGACATCGCCGCCTTCGAGGAAAAGGTGGTCGTCCAGCTCAAACGGGTCGTTCGCCGAGCCGATTTTGCCGCCATCTTGCGGATTCGCGACAAAAAGATCGAAAGGCACGCCGCCGCCGGAGACCTCGGCATTTGCCAGCCGCTGGTACTCGA
>JANRLS010000178.1:0-22485 GCA_033762315.1 Pirellulaceae bacterium | reverse complement strand
GATCGGAGCCCAAAGTCATCGCCAATGCGGAAGGGAACCGCCTCACGCCCAGCGTCGTCGGCTTCACCGAAAAGGGGGATGTTCTTGTCGGCGAGCCGGCCCGGCGGCAAGCGGTGACGAATCCCACCCGCACGGTTTATTCGATCAAGCGGTTCATGGGGCGTCGCCATTCGGAAGTCGAGACCGAAGAGAAGATGGTCCCCTACAAGATCGTCGGCGGGTCGCAGGACTATGTGAAGGTGCAGATCGGCGATAAGCAGCACACGCCGCAAGAGATCTCGGCGATGATTTTGCGCAAGCTGAAGGAAGCGGCCGAGTCGTACCTGGGTCATAAGGTGAATAAAGCGGTCATCACCGTCCCGGCCTATTTCAACGATGCCCAACGGCAAGCGACCAAAGACGCCGGGCAAATCGCCGGCCTCGAAGTGGCCCGCATCATCAACGAGCCGACCGCGGCGGCGCTGGCCTACGGTCTTGATAAGAAGAAGGACGAGAAGATCGTCGTGTTCGACCTCGGCGGTGGGACGTTCGACGTGTCGGTGCTGCAAGTCGCAGGCGGCGGGGGCGAAGAGACGAAGGTGTTTGAGGTCATCAGCACCAACGGCGATACGCACCTCGGCGGCGACGATTTCGACGAAGCCCTGATTCACTATGTCGCCGGCGAATTCCAGAAAGAGAATGGGGTCGATCTGCGCAAAGATCCGATGGCCCTGCAGCGTTTGCAAGAGGCCTGCGAAAAGGCCAAGAAGGAGCTGAGCTCGCTGCCGCAAACCGACCTGAACCTGCCGTTCATCACGATGGCGGGCGGCGTGCCCAAGCACCTGACGATGACGATCACCCGGAGCAAGTTCGAAGAGCTGGCCGATCATCTCATCGAACGGTGCCGCAAGCCGGTGCTGCAGGCACTGAAGGACGCGAAGCTCTCGGCGAGCGACATTGACGAGGTCGTGCTCGTCGGCGGCAGCACGCGTGTGCCCAAGGTGGTGAAGCTGGTGAAAGACCTGTTCGGCAAAGAGCCGCACAAGGGGGTCAATCCGGACGAGGTGGTTGCTGTCGGTGCCGCCATTCAGGGCTCGGTGCTCGCCGGCGAGCGGAAGGACGTGCTGCTGCTCGACGTGACGCCGTTAACGCTGGGCATCGAGACCGAAGGTGGCGTGCTGACGCCGCTCGTCGAGAAGAACACCACCGTGCCGACCGAAAAGAAGCAAACCTTCAGCACCGCGGCCGACAACCAGACCGGTGTGACGGTGAAGGTCTATCAAGGCGAGCGCAAGATGGCGAGCGACAACCGCTTGCTCGGAGAATTCGACCTGTCGGGCATCCCGCCGGCGCCCCGCGGCGTGCCGAAGATTGAGGTGAAGTTCGACATCGACGCGAACGGCATCCTCAACGTGTCGGCCAAGGACTTAGGCACCGGCAAAGAGGCGAACGTCAAAATCCAGCAGTCTTCGGGCCTGTCGAAAGACGAGATCGAGAAGATGCGCCGCGACGCCGAATCGCATGCCGAGGAGGACAAGGAGCGGTTCGAGTTGGCCACGCTCCGCAACCAGGCGGACAACATGTGCTACCAGCTCGAGAAGATGATGAAGGACAATGCCGACAAGCTGAGCGACGGCGACAAGACTCCGCTCACGAAGGCGATCGAGACGACGCGCGAGAAGGCCAAGGGGACCGACACGGCGGCAATCAAGAGCGCCATCGAACAGCTCGAAGCCGCGTCGCACGCCTTCAGCAAGGTGCTCTACGAAAAGGCGGCGGCCAACGCCCCGCCTCCCGGCGACACCGAGACTGGGTCCGCCCAATCGACGCAGAAATCCGGCGACGACGACGTGATCGAAGGGGAGTTCGAGGTGAAGAAGTAACGCCGAAGGTCACACATCGAAGATCTAACAGCCGGGAGCAAACTTGCTCCTGGCTTTTTTTGCAGACACACAAGCCCGAAGCTCTAGCGAGGGGGATTGGGTTGCGCAGTCACATCGGTTTGGTGGTCGGGGTCTTTGTTTGATGCTTTAGAAAGCTCCGCAGCGCCCGCAGTCGCTTTTGCGTCTCCCAAACAAAAATTCGGCCCATCCCCGGCTCCAGGAACCAAGCCCGCCAGCTGGGACGAGCCGCGAACGACCAGGTGTACGTCAACCAGGATGAATTCGGGCCGACGTCTTCGTGCCGAATAGACGCCGCCCACGTTCCAAAGAAAGGAGGTGAATTGACCATCTTCACGGCAGCCATTCGCGGACGGTCAAACGAGACATAGACCGTCTTCAGCGCGATGCTGCCCAAGCTCCGCCGGCCTACGCAAACGCTGGTCGCTCCCTGCCCGGCCTGCGTGAAGCCATCGTCCAAGTACGCCGCGGATAGCAGCGTATCCCAAGTTAGCCTCCGGTCGTAATCGTGCAGCAGATCGAACACCTCAGCGCCGTTGGCCGGCATGATTTCCGCAACGGAGCCGTGATGCATTGCAGTCCAGTGCAATTGTGGTCTGCCTCAATCCTTAAATCAGGACCGCAAACCCCCACCGCACTTAACCACGGCCCTCAATTCTCACGGCAATTCCTCCATCCCCATCAATCGCCTGTAATCCACCTCGGTAATGTGCCCAGTCAGAAACTTATACGAGAGCAGATATCGCCGGATGCGAGCCAAATCGCGTTCGATGCGGTCGGCCCGGAACAGAACCCGGTCGGGGCGGGTGTTATCGGTCAGGTCGGCCAGTTTCACGGCAAGCGCCAGCGGATTGGCTTGGCAGCGGATGACGTATTCGGCGTAGGGGGTCGCTTTGTTGTGCGTCACCAGGGCCACGGCCGCCAGAATGGGTTCGCTAAAGCCGGCAGCCGCCAGATCCGCCAGGGTGACCGCAGTATCCTCGACCACGTCGTGCAGCACGCCGACGATTTTGGCTTCGGTCCCTTCCACGGCCTGCATCACACGCAGCGGATGGAGGATGTAGGGCTGGCCTTCCTTATCCACCTGGCCGCAATGAGCCTGCACTGCAATTTCAATGGCCCGTTCAAGAGTCCCCATCACACGCCTCGCTCCCTTTTGGATTGTCAGTCCGGCGCATTGTAACGTCGGCCGGATCCGCCTGAATCGATCCTGCGGATCGTACCAATTGGGCACGCAGGCATTCGCGGTAACTCCCCTCACGAGCTATCCTTGCGCGTGAAAAACTACCGGCAACAATGCAGCCCGGTTCGGCCAACCATTACCATGACCGACAAGCAACAAAGAGCGTCCGCCGGGAGCCGTCACGCGGGGGCCTGGATTGCCGCTATGCTGCTGCTGGCTACGCTAGCTTGCCCGGCGCTAGCTCGCCGTCCGCGCCGCCACAATCCTTCGGCTCCTCCTCGCTCCGCCACCACCCGCCCGATGCTGACCTACCCGACTTCCCGCCGAAACGATCAAGTCGATGAATACCACGGCGAGAAAGTCGCCGATCCCTATCGCTGGCTCGAAGACCTTGATAGCCCAGAGACGCGGACGTGGGTGGAAGCCCAGAACAAGCTGACCGCCGACTGGCTGGCTACCGTGCCGGCCCGCGAGCCCATTCGCCGCCGGTTGACGAAGCTGTGGAATTACGAGCGATTCGGCCTGCCGACCAAGCGAGGAGAGCGATATTTCTTCACCCGCAACGACGGCTTACAGAATCAAAGCGTCCTGTATGTAATCGACCGTTTCGGCGGCGAACCCCGGTTGCTGCTCGATCCAAATACGCTCTCCAAAGACGGCACGATCGCCCTGGCGAGCTGGGTGCCGAGCGACGATGGCAAGCTGCTGGCGTTTGGTTTGGCCGGCGCGGGATACGACTGGCACGAGTGGGGCGCGCTCGATGTGGAAACGGGGCGAGTGCTTCCCGACAAGCTGAAATGGGTCAAGTTCTCGCGCGCTTCGTGGACTCCCGATGACCTCGGCTTCTACTACAGCCGCTACGACGAACCGCCCGCGGGACAGAAGGGGACCGGCCTCAACTACTATCAAAAACTGTTCTACCACCGTCTCGGCGAGCCGCAGGAGAAGGATACGCTGGTCTTCGAGCGGAAGGACGAGAAGGAATGGGGCTTCGACGGCAGCGTAACCGACGACGGCCAATATCTCATCATCAGCGTCTGGCGCGGGACCGAGCGGAAGAACCAACTGTTTTATCAAGACCTTTCCTCTCCCGGCTCGCCCGTGGTCGAGCTGATCGCCGGATTCGATGCCGAGTACGACTTCATTGATAACGACGGGCCGATTTTCTGGCTCGCCACCGATCTGGATGCGCCTCTGAAGCGAGTCATCGCCGTCGATACTCGCCAGCCGGCGCGCGACCAATGGCACGAAGTGATTCCCGAAGCGAAAGACACGCTCGTCGGCTGCGGCGTGGTGGGGGAGAACCTCGTCGCGCAGTATTTACACAATGCCTGCGCGGCGGTGCGGGTGTTTGACTTGGCCGGCAAGCACGTGCGCGACGTGGATCTGCCGCAGCTTGGCTCGGTGGGGGGCTTTGGTGGCAAGCGGGGCGATCCGGAGACGTTTTACCTCTTCACCAGCTATACCACCCCCGGCTCGATTTATCGGTACGACGTGACAACGGGCGAGAGCACACTGTTTCGCGAGCCGAAGGTTGATTTCATCCCTGGCGCGTATGAGGCCCGGCAGGTTTTTTACGAAAGCAAGGACGGCACGCGAATTCCGCTGCAAATCGTGCATAAAAAGGGGGTCATGCTCGACGGCAGCAACCCCACGATTTTGTACGGCTATGGCGGGTTCAATATTTCGCAGACGCCGGGCTTCGCCATCAGCACGCTGGCCTGGCTCGAGCTGGGGGGGGTCTATGCGGTCGCTAACCTGCGCGGCGGCGGCGAATTTGGCCGGGCCTGGCACGAAGCCGGGATGCTCGACCGCAAGCAGAATGTGTTTGATGATTTTGTCGCCGCGGCGGAGTGGCTGATTCGCGAGCGTTATACTTCGCCTGCGAAGCTGGCGATTCGGGGCGGCAGCAACGGGGGCTTGCTGGTCGGTGCGGCGATCACGCAGCGGCCGGAGCTATTTGCCGCGGCGGTGCCGGCGGTCGGCGTGCTGGACATGCTGCGCTATCACAAGTTCACCATCGGCTGGGCGTGGGTCAGCGAATACGGATCGGCCGACGATGCCGAGCAGTTTGCCACGTTGCGGGCCTATTCGCCACTGCACAACATCCAGCCGAACGCCAAATATCCGGCGACCCTGATTACGACCGGAGACCATGACGATCGGGTTGTGCCGGGACACAGCTACAAGTTTGCGGCCGCGCTGCAAGAGGCGCAGGGAGCCGACAAGGTGGTGCTCATTCGCATCGAAACGAGCGCCGGGCACGGCGCGGGCACGCCGACCAGCAAGCTGATCGATGCAGCGACCGACGTGCTGGCCTTTCTGGCGGCTCAACTGCACGTCTCCGTGCCGACGGAAAACTAGGGAAGCAGCGTATCGCCCCCGAAGCCGAAATCGAGCCGTTCGGAAGGGGAACTGTCCGAGAAGGCGTCATTCTGGTCGCCGCCGCTCAGTTGGTCGGTTCCGGCATGGTCGTCGGTGAAAGCCGCGACAATCTGCCCCAAGGCGAACGGCACGTTGACGGTCCAATCGATGAGCAGATCTTGCAGGGCCCGATCATTGGTATCTCCGGCCACTTGGCTGCTATCGTTGCCGGGATCGGGGCCTGTCAGCGTCAGGCTGCCGTCAAAGAGCACGTCGTTGCCATCGTCCCCTTGCTCCACGTCACTACCCGCGCCGCCGATAAGCACGTCGTGTCCTGTTTTTCCCAGCAGCGAGTCATTGCCGTCGTTTCCCGCCAGGAGATCGTTGCCGTCGTCCCCAATTAACCTGTCGTTGCCCGCGCCGCCGTAAAGTCGGTCGTTTTCGCCGCCGCCGGCAACGGTATCGTTCCCCGCGCCGCCGTAGAACACGTCGTCACCGCCGCCCAGAGAAATGACGCTGGCCGTCGATCCGTCATCCCCCGGCCCGGCATAGACAATGTCGGCACCATCGCCCGTGGAGATGATGTCGTTGTAGCCGAGAGCCGCGGGGTGAAAGGTGGAAACATCGCTCGCGAGCAGGGCACGATTGGCGGCGGTATCGGGAACACCGGCATCGACGGGATCTCGATCTCCCCAAACCTCGTTGTTGCCGCCATAGGCGTTGATCCGATCGCGGCCAGCGCCACCGACGAGCTTGTCACCGCCGCCGCCGCCGGAGATCGTGTCGTCGCCATCGCCGCCGTAGTATAGCACCGGCAGATTATAGGTACCCACCACGCTGAGCGTGTCGTTGCCAGTCCCGGCATGAAACACGACGGGCGAGCTGACAATGAAGCTGTTGCTGTAGGAATTGACGCGAACGAGCGGCACATTCGGATTGGCAGTCCCTTGCACCGAGAGCACGTCGGTGCCGATGGTGCCGCGGGCATAGATTCCGCCGGCTTGAACCGCGGAAACGCGGCCGCCGTCGGCGAGGTTCAGGTCTTCGATCTGGGTGTAGCCAAAGGAGGCGGAACCCGACGTGACGAGCGTGACCCGCCCGGTGCTGGCAAGCATTCCCAGCACCACCGGAACCGTGTTAGGAAAGGCACTGATGTCGATATTGATCGAGTCGCCGATGGTGTCGCCCGGAGGTAGCGATCCGGCGGTGGGCAGGTTGCCGTTAACAGCGATCGCCGTGGACGCACTCGGACGAAGAGCGCGCACACTCGTCGCGAGCGAGCTGCCGGGAATCGTGCTGGGGAAGAGCGCACCGAAGGTGTCGTTGCCGTCGAGGGGGTTGGGGTTGTTGGGGGCGTCGCCGTTGAGGTTGATGGCGGTGATGCCGCTGGCGGCGGAAGTGGGAGTGAGGGTGCTGATGGCGTCGCCGCCGGCGCCGCCGCGCTGGTCGCTGGTGAAGAGGAAGAAGTTGTCGGCCCCGGTCCAGCCGTTGAGCGTGATCGTGTTCAGGTCGTGAATCGGCGTGGTGGGGAGCAGGCGGGCGTCGAAGTTGTCGATGCCGGTGCCGGCGGTAACGGTCAGCACATTGATGTTGCGGAACTCGAAATCGTTGCCCGCCGCGCTATTGATCCCTTGGACGGCGTAGCGGTCGCTCGTCGCGGCATTGACGGGGGAGACGACGATGCTCCGTCCGGTGGCGTCGCCCGTGTTGTCGAGAACGAGGGCGTCGTCACCGCCGCCGCCATTGACGAGGGCCGTGACCAGCACCCCTTGCACCGTGCCGCCGTCGGTGCCGGTGCCCGCATTGCCGTCGATCTGGATCGTGTCGTTGCCGGTGTTGCCGGTGATGCTGATCGGCACCGTGCCCGCACTCAGCGTGCCGCCGAGGACCATCGTGCTGCCCGCCGCATCGACCGCGGCCCCGGTGTCGCCGTTCAGGTTGAGCGCGGCGAAGGAAGTGACCGACGCCCCCGCCAGGATCGTGAGGTTATCGCCCGCGTTGAGCGTGATGGGCCCGCTGGTGCTAGTGACCACCGCGCCGGCGGCGACACTGAGATTCTGCGTGCCGGCGGCGACATCGGCCGTGCCAATCAGCAGGCTGGCGGCCGAGAGGTTGAGAAGGGCGAAGTCGCTGCCGTCGGTGTAGCTGACCGCGCCGGCGACGTTCCCCTGCAGGCTGGTGAAGGCGTTGGTGGTGGTGGTCAGGGTGTAGGGGCCGGCGCCAGGCAGGTTGAGCAGGTTGCCGCGGATCGCGGCCGACTGCGTGACCGCCGCGCCGCCATTGAGCGTGAGATTGGCGGTGTCCACGTCGATGATACCGCCGATGGCGAGCGTGCTGCCGGTGGTGATCGTGACGTTGTCGTCCACCGTGTGAATGCCGGCGGCCGTGATGTTGAGACTGTTGGCGTCGGTATAGCTGATCGCGCCGTTGGTGTTCGCCGTGAGGTTGGCGAAGTCGTTGAGGGACGAAGTGAGCGTGAAGCCGCCTGTCCCCTTAAGCGAGAGGAGGCCGCCGGTGAGGGCCGTGGCGAGGGATTGCGTGGCGGCGCCGCCGAGCAGCTCGAAGATCGTTCCCGCCGCGCCGGCGACGGCGATGGTTCCCGCGTTCACGGCGATATTGGCGGTCTTGATCGAGAGGGCCCCGCCGATGGCGCTCGTTCCCGCGCCGCCGAAGGTGGTGAGTCCCGTGCCACTGGCTTGCGTGACGCCGCCGCCGACGATGGTCGTGAGCGTGCCGCTGAAGGTGACGTCGCTCGCATTGGTGATCGAGAGGGCGGCAAGGTTGCCAGTCGCGCCGACGTTGCCGCTGAAAGTCACGTCGCGGGTGCTGGTCAGATCGACCGCCAGGGCGCGGGGCGCGGGGCCGGAGTTGATGGTCGAGCCGAAGACGAGATCGGCGGGGGTGCCGCTGGCGACTCCCGCGGCGACCAGCGCGACGTCGCTGGTCAGCGTGACCGCGCCGCCGATCGTCACCGTCGTGTCGCCGGGAACCGTGGTATTGACCGACAGCTGGAACGGCGCGAGCGACTTGTTGATATCGACGGCGGCCGGATAGCTGCCGCCGAAGACCACGATGGTGCTGCCGGTGGTGGCCGCGGCGATGGCGCTGGGGAGATCGGCGAAGGCATTGGTGCCGAACGACAGGACGCCGACCGGATTGAAGGCGGGGTTCGCGCCGCCGCCGGTGCCGGCCCAGGTGTCATCGACGTAGAGGAGCCCTCCGCCGATGACGAAATTGACGGTGTTGTCGGTGCTGGTGCTGGGGGTATTGGGGTTGCTGCTGCCGTCGGTAGCCACGCCGGCGCCAATGCTGGCGATGACGGTGCCGCTGGCGCTCATGCCGCTGACGGCGACGTTGTAGCTGGTGCCGCTGCCGGTAACGACGGCGGTCGTCGCGCCGGCGGTGCCGGAGAGGGTCACGTCGCCGGTGGCGAAGTTCGTGGTAGGTTCGCTGAAGAGGACGGTAAAGTTGATCGGGCTGGTGGTGGCGGGGTCGACCTGACCGGAGGCCTGGTTGATCGTGACCGAGAAGGTGGGGGCGTTGAACGTGACGGAATTATCCGTGCTGGTGCTGGCAGTGTTGCCATTGCCGACGGCATCGGTGGCGACTCCCGCGCCAATGCTGGCGATGACTGTGCCGCTGGCGCTCATGCCGCTGACGGCGACGTTGTAGCTGGTGCCGCTGCCGGTGACGACGGCGGTCGTCGCGCCGGCGGTGCCGGAGAGGGTCACGTCGCCGGTGGCGAAATTCGTGGTAGGTTCGCTGAAGAGGACCGTGAAGTTGATCGTCGAGCCGTTGGTCGGATCGGCTTGTCCGCTGGCTTGGTTGATCGTGACAGTCGGGGCTACGCCGTCGAATGTTACCGTGTTATCGGTAAACGTGGCCGCGGTGCTACTGTTGCTGGCGGCATCAGTGGCGGCCCCGGCGGGGATGGTGGCGACGACGGTCCCGGAGCCGGTCATGCCGCTGACGGCGACGTTGTAGGTCGCGGGACCACCAGTGACGACGGCGGCGAGCGTGCCACCGACGGTGCTGCCGGTGAACGAGACATCGCCACTCGCGAAACCGGTGACGCTTTCGCTGAAGAGGACGGTGAAGTTGATCGTCGAGCCGTTGGTCGGATCGGCCTGGCCGCTGGCCTGGTTGATGGTGACAGTCGGGGCTACGCCGTCGTAGGCCACGCTATTGTCGGTGCTCGTGCTCGCGCTATTGGGATTACTGCTGCCGTCGGTGGCGACGCCGGAGGCAAGCGACGCGACCACTGTTCCCGTGCCGGTCATGCCGGTGACCGCGACGTTGTAAGTCGCCGGGCCGCCAGTGACGACGGCGGCGAGCGTTCCACCGACGGTGCTGCCGGTGAACGAAACGTCGGTGCCGATGAATCCCGTCACGGCCGAGGCAAAGACGACCGTATAGTTGATCGTCGAGCCATTCGTCGGGTCGGCCTGCCCACTGGCCTGGTTGATCGTGACCGGCACCGAGGTCTGGTTGATCGTATAGACCTGGCCGACGAAGTCGCCGTTGCCGGGGCTGTTGCTGCCGAGCCTATTGCCGGCTGCATCGACGATGGAGTCGTTATCGATGAGATTGAGGCCGACGGTGCCGCTGGCGGTGATGCCATTGACCGTGACGACATAAGTCGCGCCACTGCCGGTGACGCTGGCGATGGTCGCTCCCGGAGCGGCCCCAGAAGCGAGGGAAAAATCACCGGTATCGACGCCGGTGACGCTGTTGTTGAACGTGACATTGAATTGTACCGACGAAGTGGCCGTCGGACTGGCCGTGGCGCGGAGGATCGAGAGCACCTGGGGATTCACCGGCGCGAGGGCGATGCCGCGCAGGGCCGTGTTGGCGGCGGTCGTGTTTAGAAGCGATGGCGTGGCGGTGAGCGTTCCGCCATAGCTGGAGGAATCGACGATGCTGACGAGCTGATTGCCGCCGCGGGTGGCGTAAAGGCTCACGATTCCACTCGAGGCAACTCCGGTGATTCCTCGATAGTCGTCCGCGTTTACGCCGACCGTTCCGGTAGCGTTCCAGGTGGTCCCATCGAAGGTGTATTTGGTAACCGCCGCCGCATCTTCGGAGGCGACGTAGAGCGTATCGAGTCCGGCGATGCCGGCACTCAGGTCGGCGAAGAAAAACCCAAAGACTTCGCCGGTCGTAGGAATGCCAGGGAGGCTCGCAATCGAATGCCCTGTCGTGTTGGGAATGCTGGTTCCGACCGCTCCAATACGCCCGTTGGTCCCGGAATTTGTCGAGATATAGAGTTGCCCGTCGAAGATATTGATCTGGCGGAGATTGGTGGCTCCGGTCGAGTTGACCTGGGTCGATGTGGTGGTGGAGCCGAGCGTCGTATAGCGCACGCCGCCAGCACCGCCGGCTGCCCAGAAATCGACGCCGTTGTTGGTGATGGCCGAGCGAAAATTCGTGGAGGATGAGGTGTCGGTGAGCGCGGTGGTGGTGTCGATGCTGCCATCGAAGGCGATGCGGCCGATGACGCGCGGGACCGAGGCAGATGTGGTGCTCGAGAGCGACGCCGTGGCGAGGGCCGCGTCGTAACCGGTGGCGACGGCATAGCGGCCATCCGTCGAAAGGGTGAGCAAACCTTCCGAAGTCGAGGTTCCGGCGGCGGTCAAAGTTTGTTGCAAGCCGCTGTCGGAGGTTGGCAAGGGGACACTGCGCACTAGCGCTCCAGCGGGGGTGTATTCATCGAGGAAAACCGCGGTAGCTGCGTTGGTCAAGGTACCGCTGCCGTCGCCGACGCGATAAATCAGCAAGTTGCCGGGGGCGAACGAACCGACGATGGCGCGCGAGAGCATCGCATAGACCTGACCGGTAAAGCTGCCGTCGGTGGGGCCGCTGGTGCCGAAGCCTGCGAGCACGTTGCCGGCCCCGTCGGCGATGGTATCGTTATCGACGAGGTTGAGCCCCAAATTGCCGATTCCCCAGCCGGAGTTAACGACGACCGTCCAGGTGGTGCCGCTGCCGGACACGCTGGCGATGCGGGGATTGTTGACGGTCGAAACAAGAGCGAAGTCGGTCGCATCGACGCCAGCGACGCTCTCGCTGAAGGTGACGGTGAATGAAACACTGGCCGCTTCGCTGGGGCTGCCGTCGGTGCGGTTGATCGACGACACCGTGGGGACGGTGACATCGTAGTTGACGGTATTGTCGCCGCTCGTGCTGGCGGTGTTGCCGTTGCCGGCCGCATCGGTGGCGATTCCGGCGGCGAGCGAGGGAATGACGGTACCGGAAGTCGTCATGCCGGTGACGGCGACATTATAGCTGCTGCCGCTGCCGGTGACCGTGCCGACGAGGGTTCCGCCGGCGGTGCTGCCGGGGAACGAGACATCGCCGGTGACGAAGTTGGTGGTATTTTCGCTGAAGACGACGGTGTAATTGATCGTCGCGCCGCTGGTGGGATCGCTCTGGCCGCTGGCCTGGTTGATCGTCACCGTGGGGGCGAGGTTATCGAACGAAACCGTATTGTCGGTGCTGGTGCTAACGCTGTTGGAGGTGCTCCCCGCATCGGTGGCGACACCGGCGGCGATCGTCGCCACGACCGAACCGCTGCTGGTCATGCCAGTGACGGCGATGTTGTAAGTCTGCGGACCGCCGGTGACGGTGCCGAGGAGGGTGCCGCCGGCGGAACTGCCGGTGAACGAGACATCGCCGGTGACGAAGTTGGTCACGGGGGCGCTAAAGATCGCGGTGTAGTTGATCGTCGCGCCATTAGTCGGGTCTGCCTGGCCGCTAGCCTGATCGATGGTCACGGTCAGCCCGGCGGCCCCGACGGTGACGCTGTTGTCGCCGCTGGTGCTGGCCAGGTTGCCATTGCCGGCTGCATCGGTGGCGACGCCGGCGGCGAGGGAGGCGACGACGGTGCCCGTGCCGGTCATGCCGGTGACGGCGACGTTGTAGCTGCTGCCGCTACCGGTGACTGCGGCGGCGAGCGTGCCTCCGACGGTGCTGCCGGTGAACGAGACATCGGAGTCGGTGAAGTTCGTCGTGTTTTCGCTGAAGATGACGGTGAAATTGATCGGGCTAATCGCGGTGGGATCGCTTTGGCCGCTGGCCTGATCGATCGTGACCGTAGGGGCCGTTTTGTCGATGGTGTAGGTCTGGCCGGTGGTGAAGTTGCCGTTTCCGGTGCCAGTTCCCCCCAGCGGAACAAAATTCAGATCGGTAACGCTGTCGTCGTCAGTCAGATTGAGGCCGAGCATACCGTTGCCCGTGCCGGTGTTCACGGTGACGATGCGCGAAGCGCCGGTGCTGCCGCTCGTCACCGACGCCACGGTAGCCCCGGTGACACCGCCACTCATGGCGGGAGCGAAGTCGGTGGTATCGACGCCGACGACGCTGCGATTGAAAGTGACCGTGAAATCGACCGTGGCGGCGTTCGAGGGGCTGGTCGTCGAGCGATTGATCGAGACAACGCGGGGATTCGTGGGAACGAAAGCGACGCCGCGGAATGCGGTGTTGGTGGCGGCGGTGGCGAGTGAAGTGAGCGTGCCGGAGATCGTGGCGTTGTAGCCAGTGGAGTCGGTCAGGGTTTGGAAGGAGGAGCCATTGGTGACGTAGAGGGTAACGCTGGTGCTCGAGACGGTGGCGGTCAGGCCGCGCGTCGTTGCGAGGGCTACACTTCCTCGTGCGGTCCAGTTGCCGCCAACGAGGGAGTACTTGTGAATACCGGCGGTTACACCCCCGCTTGAGACGCCATCCTCAGCGACGTACAAGGTGTCGACACCCGCGACTGCGGCGTCTAGGTCCGCAAAAAAGAACGCATACGGACTCCCCGTGGAAGTCAAGAAACCTGGGATGTTCGTAATTGTTTGCGATCCAGTCGAAGGAATTCCCGAGCCCACGGATCCGAGGCGGATCGCGGTACCGGACTGCGTCGTGACATAAAGCTGTCCATCGAAAATCGCGACAGCACGCAGATTGGCGAGAGTGGTGCTGATCTGTGTTGATGCTCCAGTGGCACCGAAATTTGCATAGCGGAGACCACCTGCCCCACCCGTCAGCCAGACTTGATTGCCGTCGGAACTGGCGACGCTCCTGGGGTTAGTGGCCGATGACCAGTCGGTGAACCCAGTGCTGGTGTCAACGACACCGTTTGGCGAAATTCGGCCAACGACTCGGTTCGTTGAAGTTCCCGCGGTTCCCGAGACACTCGCGGTCCCCAAAGCCGCGTCATATCCGGGTAGAACCAAGTAGCCACCATCGGCCGATACCGTCAGCAACCCCTCCGAAGTTGACGTTCCACTCGAAGTTAGTCGAAGTTGCGAACCGCTGATCGCCGTTGGCATCGCAATCGTTTGCACGAGCGTGCCACTGGCGGTGTATTCGTCGATGAATACGGCGGTTGCCGCGCTAGTCAGCGCCGCCGATCCGTCCCCGACCCGGTAAATGGCCAAATTCCCCGGCGTGAAGGGGGCGAGCAACTGCCGGGGTTCCAGCGATTCGACAGCGGGCCGAAAAAACCGCTGGCGGGCGCGACGAGATTTCGCGTGACGAGAGCGCAGCGACGAACGGGGGGACATAGTAATTCCAGGCGGGTGAGCGGAGTCGAACGGCGGGTCGCCGGGCAGGCAACGGGCGATACAAGCGTCGTCGAAGGGAGAGAATTCGACTGGTGCGGCGGGCAGGGTGGTCCATACTTCTTACGCACCAGCGATGGGGGCGTGGACATTCTGTCCAGTCGGGGCTTAAGAATAGATAAAGACGGCAAGTGGTTCTAGTTAACGGAGCGAGATTTTCGGATTTTCCCAAACCACTAAAACAACCCGCCGGAGGGGGTTCGTGAATTCTGAACCAAGGAGCGGCGAGGACACTGCACCTCGCTCCGACGTGCTGCTACACTGCCGGCATCGCGTGGTTTTCTCGCAGCGTTAGGCCATCCCAGGCGAGTAAAAATCCGCGGCACCTCTCCCCGTTCACGCCGCGCGGCAAGAGTTACTGTTTGGGGAAAGCGCATGGTTGCTAGTCGTATGGCAAGGCGAGGTTTCACGCTGGTGGAGCTTTTGGTGGTGATCGCCATCATTGGCGTGCTCGTCGCCCTGCTATTGCCGGCGGTGCAGGCGGCGCGGGAGGCGGCGCGCCGCTCGCAGTGCAGCAACAACCTGCGGCAAATCGGCTTGGGGCTGCAAAACTTTCACGACACGTTCGGCGTGCTGCCGCCAGGCTCCGTCACCAACACCGGCTTTCCGAACGTCGTGCATTCGAAATTCGCCATTCCCAACAACGTGCGACACGGTTGGGGTCCGTTTCTGCTCCCTTTCATTGAGCAGAAAAACCTGGCCGACGTTTACCGCTGGAGCGAAGATTGGCGCGCCCCCAATAACACCCAAGTTCGCGAGCAATATCTGAAAGTGTTCAGTTGCCCCTCGACCCCCAACGGCAAGCGGCAGGATAGCTTCACTTCGGGGGGCTTCACCTGGAAAGCGGCGTGCAGCGACTACATGGTGATGAACCGGGTGGAGCCAACGTTGATTCTCGCGGGACATGTCGATACCTACAGCACAAGCACCGCGTCTCCCGCAGTAATCGATGGCGTGATGCGTCTGAACGAATTGCACCGCTATGCCGACATTACCGACGGCCTCTCAAACACCTCGTGGATCATGGAAGACGCCGGGCGGCCCGACATCTATCGCAAAGGGTGGAAGTTCATGCAAACCGGCGGCGTCAGCGGGGCCGGCTGGGCCGATAGCGACAACTCGGGCACGCTGCATGGCGCGGCCAACACGGGGACGCCGCTGGTCGGTCCGTGCGGCGTCAATTGCACCAACAGCAACGAGATTTATGGCTTTCATCCCGGCGGCGCGATGATTCTGCTGGGGGATGGCGCGGTCCGCCTGTTGCCGGCCACCACCGACATTCGCATCATCGCCCGGCTCGTCACGCGCGGCGCGGGAGAGTCGGTAACTGACTTCTAACCGTCGGTTGCTGGCCGGCGGAATGGTGAAGGTGGGCCCGTCGAGTCGCGTGCTAGCATTTTACAATCGCTGATCGCGCGGTCGCGTGGTTGTCTTGCTCCGGCCCGCCTTGAGCCGCCAGCACGGTTTTTGTATCATCCGCCGCCCCTTGGTGCATTCCGGCGCGATTCTTCATGCTCGATTTCGAAATTCAACGCTGTTCGCGAAAGTGTCGCGTGACGGGGCGCGAGCTTGCGCAGGGGGAAATTTGCTATTCGGCACTGGTAGCCGAGGGGGCCGAGGTGGTGCGGCGCGATTTCTCGGCTGAGGCCTGGACTGGCCCGCCGGAAGGATCGGTCGGCTGGTGGAAGACAATCGTCGCCGATCCGAATGCCGGGCGCTTGCAGTGGGCCCCCAACGACGTGATGCAGAATTATTTCGACCGGCTGGAGGCCGATCCGACGGCAGCCGACATTCGCTATGTGCTCGCGCTGCTCATGGTGCGGCGGCGGATTGCCCGGGTCGAGCGCACCGAGGAAGACGCCGCCGGGCAGAAGACGCTGGTTGTCTTTTGCCCGCGAACCGAGCGGGAATATCGCGTGCCCGAATGCCTGCCTTCCGCCGAGCGAGCCGCCGCGATTCAACAGCAACTGGCCGACTTGCTGCAAATGCAAGGCAGCGCCGCCCCGGCTTCTGCAGCGAACACGGAGGCCGCGCCATGATTCGCAACCATCCACCGGCTGTCGGGTTGCTGCTCGCCGTGTTCCTAGTTGCCGCGGGGGGCTGCCGCTGGAATCAGATGTTCCGGCGAACGCTGACTGAGCCGACGCCAGTAGCTTTCACCACGCTGCCGACGCGCGACGAAGCAGTGGCCGCGCTCAACGCCAACAGCGGACGCATTCAAGCCTTGCAAACGCAAGGGGCCACCGTGTCGGTCCCGGGAGCTCCGTCCATCGGTGCTGAAATCGCGCTCGAACGCCCGCGGAAGCTGCGGTTTCGGGCGGGGGGCAACCTCATCGGGCAGCAGCTAGACCTGGGAAGCAACGATCAATTGTTCTGGTTCTGGGCCGCCCTCGCGCCGGAACCGAGCGTGTTTTTTGCCCGGCACGATCAATTCGCGACCAGCCGGGCCCGGCAAATGCTGGCAATCGAGCCGACGTGGCTGATCGACGCTCTGGGGGTGGTGCAGGTCGATCCGGCGACGATTTTGGAGGACCCCACGACCGCCGGCGATAATCGCGTGCAGCTCAAAACGACGCTGCAAGCCTCGGCCGGCCAGTTCACGCGGCAGATTCTGCTGCATGCTCGCTATGGCTGGGTGCAAGAGCAGCACCTCTATGACGCCGCCGGCCGGCTGGTCGCGAGCGCGCTGAATTCGCGACACGAGTATTCCGCGGTTGATGGCGTCTCGCTCCCCAAGCGGATCGAAGTGTCGATGCCCGATGGGCAGTTGCGGTTTCAGCTCGATGTCGATCGCTGGGTCATCAATCAGCCGCCAGCCGACGCGCAGGCGCTCTTTGAGTTGCCACGCGCCCAACTGGCGGATTATCCCTTTGTCGATCTGGCCGATCCGAATTTTGTCCCCCCCGGCGGAACGATACCCGCGGCGCAACCGGCTCAGCCAGCGGGCCCCGCTCCCCCGCCGTATTTGCAGGCCGACATTCGGCAGCATTATCGCGGTTATGGGCAGCGATAAGGTGCTCGTTCGCCGCGACTGCATAGCCGCCCGTCGGTTCGAGTTTGCGGCTAGAATGCCGCGATGGCCACCGACCCCGCCAACCTGGCCGCGCCCCCCATTCGCCGCATCGAATTTCTGACGGCGTGCCGGTTCGTCTTCACGCAGCCCGAGTGGTTCAAAAGCGCGTTGCTCTTGGCGGTGCTGATGTTCCTGCCGGTACTGAATCAGATCGTGATCTACGGCTATGCGTACGAAATCACCGAGCTGTTGCATCGGCGGCCGCGCGACCCATATTTGCCGGTCGATTTTCGCCGCTTTGCCGGCTATGCGACGCGCGGCGTTTGGCCGTTCGTCGTTTCGCTGATGGTGCAAACCTGCCTGGTGCCGCTGGTCGTGGTCATGCTCGATGGCACGATGCTCGGGACGATGGCCGTGTTCGGGGCCAATCGGACGGCGGGGGCGATCTTCGCCGCGGTGGTGGTGCCCATCGTGCTCGTCATCTTCATGCTGCTGATGGTGCTGATGGCGGTGGGGCTAAAGCCGATCATGCTGCGGGCGGGCCTATCGCAAGATTTCGCGCAAACTTTCAAATTCGCCTGGCTGCGCGACTTTTTGCGGCGGATGTGGCTCGAAACTTTCCTCGTGAATTTGTTCCTGCTCCTGGCGTCGCTGGTGTTGGTGCCGCTGGGGTGTGCGGTTTTGTTTTATGGGGCGCTATTGGCGGCAGCGTTGCTGACGGTGGTGAGTGGGCATCTGGACTGGCAACTCTATGAGCTATACCTCGCACGCGGCGGCGAGCCGATTCCCCTCCGACCGCTGCCGGCCGATATTCCACCGGTCGCTGCTTCCCTGTCGCCGGTCCCGATGCCAGAGCCTGCCGCGGATCAGCCGACGTCCCCCAAATCGAGCGCCTCGCCATAGCGAAACAGGACCATCCGACGTAGCCGAGCGTAGGCGGGATTCGTCAGCTCCGGATCGGCCTGCACCAGGGCCTGGGCGTCGCGGCGGGCCTCTTCGACGACCGCCACGTCGCGCGATAAATCGGCGATCCGCAGCGGCGGCAGGCCATGCTGCCTGGTGCCGAACAGGTCGCCTGGGCCGCGGAGCCTGAAGTCGATTTCGGCCAGTTCAAAGCCATCGCTGGTTTTGGTGAGCGCTTCGAGCCGCTGCTCGGCTTCGTCGGTTTGCGGGTTGGCGAAGACGCACAAATAACCCGCGTGGCTCCCCCGGCTGATGCGGCCGCGGAGCTGGTGCAATTGGGCGAGGCCGAAGCGCTCCCCCCCTTCGATTGTCATTAGCGTGGCGTTGGGAACATCGACGCCGACCTCGACCACGGCGGTCGCGACCAGCACTTGCGTGCGGCCTGCATGAAAGGCTTGCATGGCTGAGTCCTTTTCGGCGGGGGTCATTCGCCCGTGCAGCATCGCCAGCTTGTAGCCCGAAAGCTCGCCGCGCGACAGCGTGCTCAGCGTCTCTTGCACGTTGGCCGCATCGACCGTTTCGCTGTCCTCCACTAGCGGCGCGATGACGTAGCCTTGCCGCCCTTCGTCGAGATTTTTGCGAAAGAATTGCCACCAGCGTTCGCGCTTATCGGGGCCGGCCCAATAGGTATGCACCGGCTGCCGGCCGGGAGGTGGCTCGCGGAGGGTCGAAACATCGAGATCGCCAAAGAGCGTCATGCCGACGGTCCGCGGAATGGGCGTGGCAGTCATCACCAGGTAATGCGGATCGACGCCGGCCTTTTTGAGCGCGGCCCGCTGGCGGACGCCAAATTTGTGCTGCTCGTCGATCACCACGAGGCCCAGCTTGGCGAATTCGACCCCCGACTTGGCGACGGCGTGCGTCACCGCGTGGGTGCCGACGACGATGTCGATCTCTCTCGCCGCGATCTTGGCCAGCAGTTCGGTCCGCTCGGCCGGCGAAAGCGAGCCGGTCAAAAGGCCGATTCGCACTTTGCTGGCGGCCAGCGCCTTGCCGAGCGTTTGCAGGTGCTGGCGGGCGAGAATTTCGGTCGGAGCCATCAGCGCCGCCTGATAGCCGTGGGCGACGGCGAGGAGCATGGCGTACATCGCGACGACCGTCTTGCCGCTGCCGACGTCTCCTTGCAGCAGGCGATTCATCGGGTGGGGGAGGGCCATGTCCCGGCAAATCTCGTCAATCGCTTGCCGCTGGCCGCCGGTCAGGGCAAACGGAAAGAGTCGGGTGATCCGGGCGTCGATCTTGGCGCTGGTCGGCAGCGGGGGGGAAGCCCGCTGATGCGTGAGCCGCCATTTGCGAATCGCGAGGGCCAATTGCAGGATGAGCAGCTCTTGATAAATGAACCGCCGGCGGGCCTCGTCCAGGCATTGCTGGTCGGTCGGGCCGTGAATTTGCGGCAGGGCGGCTTTGATGGGCCAGAGGTTGTGGGCGTCGAGAAAGTCGTCGGGGAAGACTTCATCGACGAGGCTGGCGTGCGATTCCACCACGCCGGCGACAATCCGCCGCATTTGCGATTGATTCAGCCCCTCCGTTAGCGAATAGACGGGCAGAATCTTGCCGCCGGGTGCGTCTTCGTCCTCGGCGAGGAACTCAAGCCGCGGGTGGGACATTTCCCACCGCATCCCTTCCATTTTCGGCTCGCCGGAAACGAGAATGCGCCGACCGACGATCAGCTTCTGCTTCATCCAGGGCTGGTTGAACCACAGACACCGCAGATACTTCGTTCCCCCCCGCAGCAGCATGCCGAGCAGCGACTTGCCGGGTCCGGGTCCCCGCAGATCGACCTCTTCAATCACGCCGACGACGCTGGCGAGCTTTCCCTCTTCGAGTTGGTCGATCTCGCGCAGCTCGCTCATATCCTGATACGCCCGCGGGAAGGCGAACAGGATGTCCCGCGCGTAGAACAGCTCCAGCTTCGCCAGCAATTCGGCCCGCTGCGGGCCGACACCCTTCAAGAACTGCACCGGCATCGCCAGTTGCTCGGCAGGCATCTTGTCGGGAGCCGTGGACATGCCCGGTATTGTATGCGGCCAGCCCTATGCCGTGAGCCGTGATCACCTAATCGACGTCTTCCTCGCCGGCTGGCTCGTCCTCGTCGAACGGGCTGTCGCGATAGTTCCGATGTGTCTGGAGGATGCTGCGCAAGGCAGCCTCCCTCTCGGCCGATACTAGCACTTGCAAGTCCTTGTAATCGTCGAGCCGGATATTCAGGTAACGGTAGATTCTGCCGTAGAAAATGATGAAAGCGCCAATTCGCCTGACTTGCTGCTCAGCGTCGAACCATATTCGTTTGACATCACGCCAATCCACGTCGTTTGACCTAAGGAGACTTCGATAGCGAAGGGTCGGCCCAATTTCGAACCAAAGAACAGGCACGTAGCAGGCGTATATCAAGGCAACCAATTCGCCGACTCCCAGCACAATGGCTAGGAACATTGCTCCTTCCTGGCTTGGTTCACCGTGCTGGGTGACCAGGCGACCGGTTGCTTTGAGGAAACCAATTCCAAAGAGGGCCAACGGCAAGATCACAAAGGCCAGTGCCAACGGGACGCCCGCGTGATTGAGGTTGTAGAACCTCATATACCCTGGTTGCACGCCGGTCGGCTGAGCCTCAACCGACGGAGCTTTGTAAGGATTGTCAGTCATACGTTGCTCAGAATTGGCAAGATATTACTCAAAGAACCGGCTGACCGGCAGCAAAAACCCCGGCAGATCGGCAAGCACCAGCGGATCGTCCCCTTGCAAAGCGAGCGTCGGCTTGTCGGGAAAGTGTACATCGACGGAGCTAAAGTCGGGATCGACAACGCACACGACGTTGACGCCGGCACTTAGGTATTCGCCGGTCTTGCGGGTGACTTCGCGGCGGGTGTTGTAGGGGGACAAAACCTCGAACACGATTTCCGGCGATGCGCCAGCATAGCCGCGCGGACTTTGGCACTTCGGCACTTCGGCACTCGCTGATAACTATAGAAAGTGATATCCGCCTCGCGGACCGTATCGGGATTACGCTCGGTAATGATGGCGGAGTCGTTGCATAGCGTGCGTCCCAGCTTGTGTTGCCGAACGAATGTGTCCACATTGTGGTAAATGTTGCCGCAAACTTCGCCGTGTCGAAATCCTGGAGGGGGCATTAAAATAACAACTCCTCGGCGCAGCTCCGTCCGGCCGCGCGTTTCCGGCAGCACCAGATACTCGTCGGCCGTAATCAGCTTCGGCTGGATGCTGGGGGCGGTGGACATGGGGCGCTTCTCCAATTCCTCGGCAAAGTCCGCATTCCTTTATACCCGCTGGCAGCCGATCTTTCCCCCTACTGCGGCAGCTTCTTGATCGCTTCCGGCAGCTCGGGATTGGCGACCCCCCGCGCGCCGCGGCCTTCGTTGTCGATGCGCATGTCGGCATCGGTCTGGATTTGCTCCAGGTCGGCTTCCCAGTAGCGCTGCTTGGCGGCGGCGGCGGGTTCGGCCAGCGGACGCAAGAGGCGAAAGCCGACGGAGAGGGCCGGCTCGCTGGTAAACCACCAGGGGCTTTGCGGGAAGTTGGGGTCCTCGGCCCGCCAGTCGTCGTCGTCCGAGGGGCGGCGAGCGGAACTGCGGAGCTTATCGGCATCTTCGTCCCAGCCGCCGCCGCGAACGACGCGGGGATACAGCTTCGTCGGCCAGTTGATCGCCTCAGTGGCCGACACCGTCTTGCCGGCGAGTCGCTCGTAGCCCGCTTTGGTGAACTCGTCGAGCGTCCACTCGCCGACATTGCCGTGAATGTCGTACAGTCCCCACGGACTAGGCTTCTTCTGGCCGACGAGATGAGTCGTTTCGCCCCCGTTGTCGTAGTACCAGGCATAGTCGCCCAGCGGAGCCGGGTCGTCCCCAAAGAAATAGGCTGTGCTGGTGCCGGCCCGGCAAGCATATTCCCATTCCGCCTCCCCCGGCAGGCGATAGATTTGCCCGGTGATGCCGCTGAGCCATTTGGTGTATTGCTTGGCAGCGAACTGGCTCATCGTCACGGCAGGCTGCTTGGGATCGGCCCCTTGCTTGAAGGTGAACGTCGGGTCGTATAGGTTCGACGGCGCGGTGACGATCAGCGGCTTGTTGGCGTCGGTGATCGGCAGCAGATCGGCCGCCTTGAGCTTGCGGAAGGCGTCGTTCATCCGCATGTACGACTTATACTCCGCCCAGGTAATTTCGTGGCTCCCCATCCAGAAGGGCTCGACGGTGATCTCGATCTGCGGCCCTTCGCTCGGCTGACGCCCCTTCTCGCCGGCGGGGCTGCCGAGCAAAAACTTGCCTCCGGGAATTGGTTGCATTTCGAAAACCACCTCGGTCCCCGGAATTGTCTGCTTGTAGGGAACCATGTACCCCTGGTCGGTCTTTACGAACCGGCCGCTGGTGGGCTGGTCGGCGACAAGTCCCGGCACCGGTGCGGCCGCAGCGAAGGGACTCGCGGGCGACAGGACAATCGCTGCCAAGAAGAGGGTCGATAGCAACCGGG
>JANRLS010000177.1:0-75600 GCA_033762315.1 Pirellulaceae bacterium | reverse complement strand
TTCGTCCAGCTTGCGTGCCTCATCGTCGTCCTAGGACGGTTTTGAAATACGCTCTAGTAACTATAGTAAGTGAGCGGGAATTGTGGTCACGGAAAATGGTGTAACTGCTTTTTCTGCAACGAGTTAGGATGAACGCTGCCGGGCAGCATTTCGTGATTTGCGATAAGACAATAAGCGAGAGGGAAGGATAATGTTCACAAATCGACGCGACTTTCTGCGGAATGGAACTTGGGGCCTGGCAGCCACCGGGGTGGCGGGTCTTGTCCTACGTGACGGTGTCCTGGCGACCGCGGCCAGCGGCGACGAACCGGAACCCTCAGCCGCGCCGTTTGCCATTCCGCCGGCACCAATGCCCGCCACCTTGAAGGCGACCGAGGATAACATTCTTGGGCCCTATCACCGCCCTGGAGCGCCGTTTCGGGCGAAGATCACGCCGCCGCTGGAGCCAGGCGAAACGCTCGTGATTCGGGGCCGGGTCTGGGCTCTCGATACGACGCGGCCGCTGGCTGGGGCAATTCTCGACATCTGGCAGGCCAATGCCGCCGGTCGGTACGACAACGACGACCCGGCCGCTCCGCCCCAGGCGGGGGTGTTCGTGAACCGAGCCCGTTTGGTGGTCGATGAATCGGGCTATTACGAGTATGAAACCGTGAAGCCGGGTCGCTACCAGATTGGCGACGGCCAGTGGCGGCCGGCCCACATTCATTACCTGGTGCAGGCCCCCGGCTACCGGAAACTGGTAACGCAGCTCTATTTTCGCGGCGATCCCTGGAACGACAAAGATCGCTTCATTAAGCCCTCGCTGATCATCGACCCCCAGCCGGTGAAGGTCCGCGGCGGCAGCTTTTTGCTGGGGGATTTCGATGTGGTGCTGGCGAAGACGTAAACCCTTGGTCCCAAGCTCTGCTTGGGACCACAAGTTCGGAAGCTCCGCTTCCTGGTTCCGCGGTTGATCGCGAAGCAGAGCTTCGATAACGTGCGTGCCCAAGTAGAGCTTGGGCACGAGAAACACAAGCCCGAAGCGCAAGCGAGGGAAAGTTTCGATGAAGCACTCCCTTGCTGATGCTTCGGGTTCGTGTTGATTATTCCCTCGCTTGCGCGTCGGGCGTGGATTGATATGTCCAAAACCATCCTCACCGTCGAAGACGACGCGGCGATCCGCCGGGGGATCGTCGATGCGCTGCGGTACGTCGGCTATACGGTGCTGGAGGCGGGCAACGGCGATCTGGGACACGAGATGGCGGTGCGGCAGGCGTATGATCTGTTGCTCTTGGACCTGGTGCTGCCGGGCAAGGGGGGACTCGAAATTCTGCGGGCCGTCCGCTCGACCCGCCCCAGCCAGCCGGTGATCATCCTCACCGCTCGCGGCGAAGAGCGCGACCGGGTCGAAGGGCTGCGCAGCGGTGCCGACGATTACGTTGTCAAGCCGTTCAGCGTGAAGGAACTGCTGGCGCGGGTCGAGGCGGTGCTGCGGCGGTCCCCCTCGCGGCCGGCGAGCGATATCAATGAGCTAGCCATTCCCGCCGGCACGGTCGATTTTGCCCGCCGCGAGATTCGCTATGAAGATGGGACGCGGTGCGAGCTTTCGGAGCGGGAGGTGGAGCTACTGCGCTACCTGGCGGCCAACAGCGACCGGGCGATTGCCCGCGACGAGCTGCTGGCGAACGTTTGGCGGATCAGTCCCGACGGCCTGCCGACCCGCACGATCGACATGCACGTCGCCCGCCTCCGCGAGAAACTCCACGACGATGCCGAGCATCCTGCGGTGCTGCTGACGGTGCGGGGGAAGGGATACATGCTTAAGGCGAAGCAAATCGCGAAGGACAAATGACCAAGAACCAAGAACCAAATCACAAACAAATTCGAAGCACGAAAGTCCAAGAGGTATGATTCTCGCCATTTTTCAGAACGTTTCCTCCTTTGGATTTCGTATTTGTTTGTGATTTGATGCTTGCAATTTGAGGTTTTTATGCGTCCCTGGCAAATCTGGCTGCTCTTCGCGCTCGGCCTGGCGGTCGTGACGCCGGCCTTGGCGTGGCTGACGGTCAAGGCGCTCGCGCTCGACCGGGCCGAACTGCAAGCCCGCCGGCAAGCCGAGCAGGAAGAAGACCTGAGCCGCGCCTTGTGGCGGATGGACTCGCTGCTGACCCCCCTCTTGGCCGAAGAGGCGGCCCGGCCCGATTTTGTCTATCGCCCCGCCTATGCCACCGGCGAACCGGCTGGAAAGAAAGGGGAAGAGCCGCGCGAACTGTCGCCGCTCCTCGCCGCGCCGCCGCAATTCGTGCGGGTCCACTTCGAGGTCCATCCCGATGGGCGCATCGCCTCGCCGCAAACGCCGACCGGCGAACTGGGCGCTTGGGCCACGGCCAACGGCGCGCGTCCCGAAACAATTGCCGCCGCCGAGAAGTCGCTTGCCGAGTTGCGGCCCGCCCTGTGCCATGCCGATTTGCTCGCGCTGTTGCCCGAGCATTCGCCCCTCTCCGTTACAGACAGCGACCTGCCGAGGCTGGAATCCCCCAGTCAGCAGGCCGCGCTAACTCCCAACAACTCACCGGAAACGGCGAACCCGGTCATCGACAACAATTACAGCCAGCTCAAGCCGCCGCCGGAAGTGCAAGTCGCCCAGCAAGTCGGCGCGCCACAACTGGACGACTCGACCGAGCCGGTCAGCACCCCCTTAAACAATCCTCAGGGAGGGCCGGGCTCGCCGCAGCCACCACCCCAGCAACAAGTGACGCAGCAGCAAGTGACGCAGCAACCAACGGCTCAGCAGGGATTGTCATCGCTCCAAGGTGGCCCAGGTCAGCAGCTGCTTCCCTTCAACTTTGCCGCGAACACCGAAAACCCCCGCCAGCAGCGGTCGCAAACACGCGGCGGCAACGACCTGCAAAATCGCGAAGCGGCCCTGCAGGCCTATGCTCAGAAGGAGTTCAACGAGCAGCGCTCGAACGTGAAAGCCGCCCCGCCGCCGCTGCGGGTGGTCGAAGGGGCCAGCCGGGCGCTCTGGCTGGGCGACAAGCTGTTACTCGCCCGGCGGGTCGAAGTCGGCGGGCAGACCGTCGTGCAAGGGTGCTGGCTCGACTGGGACGCGCTCCAGCAGCGATTGCAGGCCGAAGTGGCCGATTTGCTCCCCGCGGTCGAGCTATCCCCCGCTCCGCTCGACCTGCTCACCGGCAGCGAGCGGCTCTTGGCGACAATTCCGGTGCAGCTCATTGTGCCAGCGCCCGCCGCCGAGCCGGCCGTATGGTCGCCGATGCGGGTGTCGCTCGTCGTGGCGTGGTCGTGCCTGTTGCTGACGGCCCTCGCCGCCGCGGTGACGCTGCGAAGCGTGCTCACGCTCAGCGAGCGGCGCGGGGCGTTTGTCTCGGCGGTCACCCACGAGCTGCGCACGCCGCTGACCACCTTCCGCATGTATGCCGAAATGCTCGCCGCCGGCATGGTGCCCGATGCCCAGCAGCGGCAGCGCTATCTCGAAACGCTCCGCACCGAGGCGGATCGGCTGTCGCACCTCGTCGAGAACGTGCTGCAATATGCCCGACTGGAGCGCGGCCGCCCCGGCGGCAGGCGCGAAGAAACGACGCTGGGTGGCCTCCTCCATCGCTGCCAAAGCCGGCTGGCCGACCGGGCCGAAGGAGCGGAACTCAAGCTACTGGTTGAGATCGACGAGCCCACTCGCGACACGGAGCTTTGCACCGATCCGGCCGCCGTCGAGCAGATTCTGTTCAACCTGGTGGATAACGCCTGCAAATATGCGGCCACTGCGAGCGACAAGCAAATCCACCTCCGCCTCGCGGTGCTGCCGCGGCAAGTCCGCATTTCACTCCGCGATCATGGTCCCGGCATCAGTGCCGCCGGGCGGAGGCGGCTTTTTCGGCCGTTCTCGAAGTCGGTTCACGAAGCGGCGAGCAGCGCCCCCGGCGTCGGCCTCGGTCTGGCCCTCAGTCGGCGGCTCGCGCACGACCTGGGGGGCAAGCTGGAGCTGCAATCACCCGCCGAAGGCGGCGCGGAGTTCGTACTGACGCTGCCGAGATAGCCCCCGGCGTGCGGGCAATTCCGATGGACCCACGGCACGGCGGGCGACGCATAATTGCCCCGCCCCCCACAATTGGTATGTTATCGCATCTTACGTTTTCGACTCCCGCTCGCTTCAGGATCGCCGTGCCGGACGACCAACCAGGACTGTTTCCCGAACTGCTCCCCGCGCGCAACGGGAGTGGCCGCAAAGCCCAGCGGCTGTTCATTCCCAAGCTGCTGACCGATGCGTCCAAGAGCAACTGGCTCAACGATCGCCTCGACGAGGCCCACGCGATTTTTCTCAAGTGGGCCGACCTCGAAACGAGCGGCAAGCTGGCGGGGAAGACCGAGAAAACCTTGCACGGCGAGTTCCTGGCCGACGTATTTGGGCGCGGGCTGGGCTATACCGTCTTCTCCGATGGTCTGGAAAACTGGGACCTGGAAGCCGAGTTTGCCGTGGCGGGCGGCCATGCCGACGCGGCCATCGGCCTGTTCGCCACCAGCGACCGCCCACCCCCGCGGGTCCTGCTGGAGCTGAAAGGCCCCCGGTCAAACATCGACCGCGACCGGGCCAGCGGCCGCACGCCGGTCCAGCAGGTGTGGGACTATCTGAACGACGTGCCGCAGTGCCCCTGGGGCATCGTTTGCAACATTGTCAGCTTCCGGCTCTATCACCGGACGAAAACGACCCGGACCTACGAGCACTTCACGCTGCAAGACCTGCGCGACAAGAACAAGTTCCGCGAGTTCTATTGCCTCTTCGAGCGCGGCGGCTTCCTGCCCGCCCTCGCCGGGCAAAAGCCGCGGTGCGACGACCTGCTGGAGCGAAGCGAAAAGCGGCAGCGCGAAGTGGGCGGCGACTTATACAAGCTCTATCACGACCAGCGCACCAGCCTGATCCACCATCTGCGCCAACCGCCACACAATCTGTCGCTCGACGAAGCGATTCACGTCGCCCAAAAGCTGCTCGACCGGATCATCTTTATCGCCTTTTGCGAAGACCGCCGCCTCTTGCCCAGCGGGATTATCGAATACGCCTGGAACGTCTCGACCGGGCTGGCCGATGTGGACAATCCCCGTTGGCGCAGCTTCCTCGGGCTGTTCAAGAAAATTGATAAGGGGGACTCGAAGCAGCACATCACGGGCTACAACGGGGAGCTATTCAAGCCGGACGTGCTCATCAACAAGCTGGAACTGGACGACAGCCGGACCGACTTCTTTCGCGAGATCGCGGCCTACAACTTCGACGTGGAGGTGAACGTCGATATTCTGGGCCACCTCTTCGAGCAATCGATTTCCGACCTGGAACTGCTGCGGCAGAATCCCGACACTGCCCCGTCGACACCAGCCCCAAGCGCAAGCGAGGGGCAATCCAAAACACCCGGACGCCGGAAGCGCGAGGGCGTCTATTACACGCCCCCCTATATCACCAAATACATCGTCAGCCAGGCGATAGGGGGTTGCTTGAAGGAGCGCTTCGCCGCGCTGGCCGCCGAGCGCAAGCTCGATCTGGCCGCGCCCCCCGCGAAACGCACGGGCAAGAAGTGGGCCGCCTATCACCAGGGCCGGTACGACATTCTGAAGGCCCTCCGCGTTTGCGACCCGGCCTCCGGGAGCGGAGCGTTCCTCATTGAAGCATTCGACTTCCTGGAAGGGGCGTATGAGGAAGTCATCGGCGACCTCATCGCGCTCGAAGTCTGCGGTGAGGAAGAACTCGACAAGATCAACGCGACCATCCTGCAAGAAAACCTGTTTGGCGTTGATCTTTCCGAAGAAGCGGTGGGAATTACGAAGCTGGCCCTCTGGATTCGCACGGCCGAGCTGGGCAAGCCGCTGTCGAACTTGTCGGAGAACATCAAGTGGGGCAATAGTGTCGTGGCCGACAAAGCAGTTCATCCCCAAGCTTTCGACTGGCAAGCCGCGTTCCCCGAAGTCTTTGATCAAGGTGGATTCGATGTCGTCATCGGCAACCCGCCGTATATCAGGCAGGAAATGCTAGTTCCCTTTAAGGAGCACTGGGAATCGCGATTTGATGAGGTCTTCGCTGGTACGGCAGATATCTACGTTTACTTCTTTGCATTGGCCCACGAGATTCTTCGACCAGGCGGCCAATCAATGTACATATGCAGCAGTGCATTCGCCCGTGCAGCGTACGGCGAGGCACTTCGCACATTCTTGTTGACTCACGACTTGCTAACACAGTTCATCGATTTGGGCGATACGCAGATTTTTTCGGACGCTAAGGATGTCTATCCCGCAATCGTCGGTGTCGCTAAACCGAACGAGCGTCGTCCACGGAAGAACGAGTTCGTGCGAACTGTAAGGCTACGTCGTGCTGACGATCCCAAACGAATTGCACAAATTGTCGAGACATTCGGATGGAACGTGCCCTCTAGCCGTCTCGATTCGAGTGGCTGGCAGTTTGACAAGCCGGACCTTGTTGATTTGCGTCAAAAGTTGCTAGGAAGGGGTAAGCCGCTTGAGCAAGTCTTAGTTGGACGCTTTTTTCGTGGTGTCGTCACCGGTCTAAATGACGCTTTCGTAATCGACTCGGTCCAGCGCGACGAGTTGCTGCGTAAAGATCCGGGCTGTGTTGAGCTTATCAAGCCTTTTCTTCAGGGGATGAACATCAGGAAATGGCACATTGAGGACAATGACGACTGGCTCATCTTTACGCGACGTGGAATCGAGATAGACCGTTACCCAGCAATACTCGAATACCTAAGTGAGTTTCGGAAACAGCTTGAGCCAAAACCAGTCGATTGGCCAACGTCAAAAGAATGGGCTGGGCGAAAACCTGGGTCATACAAGTGGTACGAGATACAAGACTCAATTGACTATTGGCAAGAATTTGAGGGCACCAAAATCGTTTATCCGGATATCACAAAGTCGGCCAGATTCGCGATGGACGACGCGGGTAGATTTCCGGGCAACACAGGATTTGCAATTCCCGGTGGCGACTATTTTTTACTGGGCTTGCTCAATAGTCCGCAGACTTGGTTTCTCATCGCGGGCATCAGTATCCCGTTTGGCGAAAGGGCTGGCGAGTTCCGATACCGCCTCTTTTCGCAATACATGGGAAAGATTCCGATTCCGCCTACCAGCAAGCCGGAGCGGAAGGCAATTGCGGCATTGGCGAAGAAGTGCTGCGAACTCGGCGCGGAGCGCTATGAGCGGCAGACGAAGGTGCAGCGGCGACTGGCACAGTCGTTCGGTGAAGGGGTAGGTGGTATCGCGCTTGGCCAACTCAACAATAAGGCGCAGGAGTGGTGGGAAGCTTCTCTGGGGGATCTCGGCGCGGCCCTCAAAACCAGTTTCAAGCTCCCTGCCGACCCGTTTCAGAATCCCAAAAAAGCAGACCAGTGGGATAAGTACCTTTCCGAAAACCGCCGCGAAGTCGAGCGCCTCACCCGCGAACTCGCCGCCGCTGAGAACGAGATCAACGACCGCGTTTATCGTCTCTTCGAGCTTACGCCCGATGAAATCAAGCTCCTGCAGCGCGAGGTTGAGCATTGATGGGTTCAATGTAGTCCGCCGCTCCGCGGCAGGATGGCGGGACCAAGCAGCGCTCCCGGTGTGGCAATCGTGGCTGGCCGCGAAATGTCCTGCCGAGCGCTTGGCCGGTCGCGGAGCGACGGCCCACAAATCGCGGAGAGCTGGCCTATCCCGGCAGGGCGATGGTGAACTTCGCGCCGCCAGAGGGGGGAGATTCGACCTGGATGTCGCCGCCGTGCAGTTGCACGATCCGCCAGGCTTTGGACAGGCCGAGACCCAGGCCGCGCCCCGCTTCGCGGCCGCAAAAAAACGGGTCGAAAATATGCTCGCGAGCTGCGGCGGAGATGCCGGGACCGGTGTCGGAGACGGAGAGGACAAAGTTCAAAGTTCGAGGTTCAAGGTTCAGAGTTTGGTTCGAGGGAAAACCTTGAACATTGAACTTGGAACATTGAACTTCGATCTTCCCGCCGCTTTGCAACGCTTCGAGCGAGTTCTGAATGAGGGCTCGCAGTGCGACGGCGAGCTGCGCGGGATCGGCCAAGCACGAGAGCGGGCCAGCGTCGGCGGCGAGGCTGAGCGTGGTTCCTTGCTCGCGGGCGGCCGGCTGCCACTCGGCGACGACCCGGCGAGCGAGATCCACGAGATCGACCGGCTGGAACTGCGGTGCGGGGGGGCGAGCGAAGAGCATCAGGTCGGCGATCATCTCGTGGGCCCGAAAGGCCTGCTGATTGATGACCGCCAGCTTGCGCCGCCGCTCCGGATCGCGTTCGTCCACCAGCAACGTTTGAGCCCGCGTGGCGATGTTCGCCAGCGGATTGTTGATCTCGTGCGACAGACCGTAGGCAAACTGATAGAGCGCCTCGAGCTTGGCCTGTTCCAGGGCTGTTGCCGGCGGCGCGGCGGCTAAACCTTCCATCGAAGTAGCCGGAAGCTCACAGCTTCCGGTCCTGGTCGGTCAGCGGCAGACCGGGAGCTGTTCGCTCCCGGCTCTTGAAAATGGCGAGGCAGGCGAGACGCCCGCCCCATGCTAGGCCAGCACCGGCCGCTCGAGCTCCAGCAGGTCGCAGCAGCGGTCGAGCAGCTTCTCGACGGTGAAGGGCTTTTGGATGAAGTCGTCGGCCCCGGCGGCTCGCAAGTCGGCTACTTTGTCCGCCTCGACCATGCCGGAGATGCAGACGATTTTGACCATCTCGAGCGTGTTGTCCGACCGAACCCGCTGGCAAACTTCCTTGCCGTTGATGTCGGGGAGCATCACGTCGAGCACGACCAGATCGGGCCGAAACTCCTTGACAAGCATCCCGGCATCGAAGCCGTTGTTGGCCGTTTTGATCTCAAACCGGCCGTCGCGGGCAAAG
The DNA here is from genome assembly GCA_033762315.1 of Pirellulaceae bacterium. Taxonomy (GTDB): domain Bacteria; phylum Planctomycetota; class Planctomycetia; order Pirellulales; family Pirellulaceae; genus CAYLLN01. The sequence goes on along the minus strand of JANRLS010000177.1, from coordinate 66,736 downwards.
GTATCGGCCATGAGTTCGACCAGTTCCTGGTCGTCATCGACGATCAGCACTTTGCGTTTGCCGCTTTCGAGGGCGTCGGTCGGGATGCCGTTGTCGCGCATAAAGCTGAACAGCTCATTGCGCGGGATGCGGCGAAAGCGGCTCCCCGGGACGCGAAATCCCTTGAGGGTGCCGTTGTCGAAGCAGCGGATGATGGTCTGCTGGCTGACCTTGCAGATTTTGGCCGCTTCGCCGGTAGTAAAGACAGTCTTCGTTGACATGGCTCCGAACCATCCTTCCCTTACGATGGTTGGACCAGCTTCTGAAGCGGGCGGATGTCGCCCACTTCAAACCTCCGTGTTGGCCACGTCGTTGCTGGTCCCAAACTCCCTGCCTGATAAAAACTGTGCGGGAATCGCAGTTCCCACACATCTCCGAAGTTGCGGCATTGGCAAGCTCCCGCCGAGTTACCGAGCTTGCCGAATTTCACAACCGGAGGGAATTATATCGGTACCCAAGTTGGCGTCAAGATTGATTGTTTTGCCGCAAAGTCAATCGTGACAACGATTTGCGGCGATTCCGCCAAAATGCGGCGGAATCTGCCCGGTTTGGGACTTTGGTGAAGAATCGGCGAACTGCGGGGGCTTGGCCGAACTTGGCAAACGACCGCCCTGGCTCGCGGAGGCGGAAAATTCTACGCAGCACCCCCAAGCTATTTCTCCCGAACATTCCTCATCTTCGTTACATCCTCTGGCCGATGTAGCAACCTGAGTTTCCCTCGGCAGGCATTTGCGGAAGTCAGCACAAAGGACAGGCCATGCTCGTCATCCTCAGCGACTTGCATTTGAACGACGGCGCGACCGGCGCGATGCTCGCTCCCGGCGCGATCGACCTCCTCACCGAACGCTTGTGCGATCTCGCCTGGCGGGCCTCGTGGCGGGCCGATGGCTGCTATCAGCCGATCGACCGCATCGACCTGGTGCTGCTGGGAAATACGCTCGACATCCTCGGCTCGCAGCGCTGGCTGGCGACTCCCGCCCGGCCGTGGGACGACCCGACATCGCCCGCCGTGGTCGAAACGGTCGCGGGAATCTGCGAAGAGATTTTGCGGAAGAACGTCGAGTCGATTCGCGCCTTGCGCGCCTTGGCCACCGATGCCGCAATCACTCTTCCCCCGTCCACCTCCGCCGGCCAGCCGATTGCCGATGTCGAGGAGCTGCCGATTGCCGTTTGCACGCACTACATGGTCGGCAATCACGATTGGCCCCTGCATGTGCGCGGCCAGCAGCACGACCTGATCCGCCACAAGATCGCCCATCATTTGGGCCTCGTCACGCAATACAACAAGCCCTTCCCCCACGAGCCTTGCGAAAGCGACGAGCTGCAAGACGCCCTTCGCCGACATCGGGTGCTGGCGCGGCACGGCGATCTTTTCGATCCGCTCGCCTTTCACGAAGATCGCGACGCGAGCTGCCTGAGCGACGCCATCGCGATCGAACTCGTCTCGAAATTCCTGAAGGGAGTGGCCGGGGAACTTTCCGCCGAGCTTTCCCCCGCCGCCGCCGCCGCCCTGCGCGAAATTGGGGAGCTGCGGCCGGTGCTGCTCGCGCCGGTGTGGATCGACGCGACTTTGGAGCGCACCAGCACGCCGCTCGCCACGCGAACCGCGATTCGCCGCCTCTGGGACTACACCGTCGAGCAGTTTTTGCATTTGGAAATCGTCCGCAAGCAGGCCGCCGCCTGCCCGGCCGATCTGCTCGATGGCCTCGCCGCCGCCCTCAAATTCAGCCGCCGCGACACGCACGACTGGACCGGCCGCACCCTCCGCTGGCTCGCCGGCCTGCGCGGCGCGACCAGCGGCTCGTATGCGATTCATGCCGCCGCCGAGGCCGATTTTCGCAATCGCCGTGCCCGGCACATTGTTTATGGACACACGCACCAGCACGAGATCGTGCCGCTCGACGCCAGCCATGCCGACGGCTTCGTGCTGAACCAAACCTATTTCAATGCCGGCACCTGGCGAAAGTGCTATCAGCCGACGCAGGCGGTCGGCGGTCGGCACGAGTTCGTCGCGTCCGACAGCTTCACGCTGCTCTGCTTCTATCAGGCCGACGAACGCTCGGGCCGCTCGCACGAAACCTGGTGCGGCACCCTCGCCCCGTGCCTCGCCGAACCCCCTGCGCGTCCGCAGGCCGTCCCCGCTCCTTCGGCGGCGGCGATTCGCGGGCCGCAATTCGCCCATGCCGGCCGCGGCGCGGCGCTCGCGCGTGGATACTAGGCTCCGTGAGCGAGACATTGCACCTCCTCGTTTAACGGGGAGCCATCGGCGACCGTGTTGGTGGCACCGCGGGACACTGTCGCCCGCGGCTTGCCGTTAATCGAATCCTCTCCCTCTCGACCTCCCGCGAACCCGACTATCTCATGCCTGCCGTCGAAGCGATTCTCGTTCAGACCACGACCGCCGAGCGGAAAGACGCCGACGAGATCGCCACCGCCGTGCTCGAAAAACGGCTGGCGGCGTGCGTGCAGGTCAGCGGTCCGCTCGACAGCAGCTACTGGTGGAACGGCCGGATCGACACCGCCCGCGAATGGCTGCTGACGATCAAAACCCGCCGCGACGCCTACCCCAAACTCGAAAAGCTGATCCTTTCGCTGCATCCCTACGATCAGCCCGAAATCGTCGCCACGCCGGCGGTCGAAATCGCCAGCGGCTATCTCAAATGGCTCGCCGACGAAGTGAAGGGATAGCGGCCGATCCAGGGCTACTTCTTCCCGTCCAGCCCTTTGCGCCAGTTCGGCCGGCACACGACCAAGAGCCCTAATATCAGGGCGAGCAGCAACAGCCCAAAGCCGATCGCCGATTTCATCCCCCCGGTTTGCGCGAGAACGAGCGGCAGCGCGGCGAGCCAGGAAATGGGCATGGCTAGGGAATCGCGTGGGGTTGGCTGGTGATGCTTGCATTCTAAACTCCCGCGCGGCCATCGCTAGTCCCTGCTCGTCGGCAGGTTCTCAGGTTGGGAAATTCGCGACCAACTTGCGACAGTTTTTCAATCGGTCCGAACCGTGTTGGGGCGTGCTAGCGAGGCTAACTCCCGCTGCCGCTTGGGCTTTCCGAAGCGGCGAAAAATCCGTGGCAGCCGGCATCGCAGTTGCATGTGGGGGTGGTGTCATTTCACGGATTGCCGCCCGGTTCTCGGGCGGCCTAGCAGGAGGGAGCCGCTCATGGCACGTCATACCCCCGGTCGCTTTCTGGCCGGATTGGTCGTCGAAACGGCCGGCGTCGTTGCCGCCGTTGCACTGCTCCCGAAATTGCCCTGGGACGAGCTCACCGGCAGCGGCCATGCCATCGCCGACCATCGCCCGACGCTTGTCGAGCGGGCCGCCGACGAGCCCATGCCGCCAGCCGACCCCGCCGATGTCGAGCGCCGCCTCGATGCCGCCGGCCAGCGGTTGCTCGAGGGGGCCGTCACTTATATCCAGCAGCACACGCAGGACCTGCTCGAATCCCCCGCGGCACCCCCTGCCGAAGCCGCCTACGTCTTTCCTGCCGCTCCCGCTGCCCCAACCGCTGGGTCGTTCACGCCGCAAAATGCGTTTCGATATTAGTGCTTTGTCCCATTCAAGATTTGGGATGTAGAACGATGCCGTGCATCGTCCAGAGCGGTAGTTGTAAGGAACAATTTGGTCGCAGCACGGCTTCGACCTACGCAAAATCCAAGGGTGACAAAGCACTAGCGGTCCCTTCAGTCTTGATTCTGGGGTTCCGGTGCCAGCTCCCACCCCTGCTGGGCCTAATTGCACGCGCGGATTGGTGTTTATTAGCGATGAATCGCAAACCCAATCCTCGCCGCGACTTACGCGTAAATTCGCCGCGCGATTCTCTGCCGGCTTACTATAGTTACTAGGGTTTGCGCCCCCAGCTAATAAGCCCCGCAGCGCCTCCCGCGACTCCGCCCCGCCGTCACCGAATTGCCAAAGATCAGCAGATACTATACACACAAAATCTAAGTTATGTTTAATTGTACACGCAATAGCGTTCGCTGTCAAGATGCGCGTCCCCGCCGAGTTATTCCCTCGCCAGCCGCGAAACTTTGGGAGAGCCACCCTGCATGGATCGTCCGACATCCGCCGGTGCTTGAGTGCAGACCCCAGCCACCCGTCGCAAACCTCAGCCACCCGTCTCCCTGGATCTTCTGACTCAGCCCGCTGAAGCAGGCAAAGAGGGACGAATAAGAGCGGGTAGCTTGTTTTGCAAGCAGTGCAGGGCGCCCTCGGTGAGGTATAATTCGGGCGTGCCGACACGAGGAGGAAGAGCTATTTCCACGGAAGCCCTGCTGGAGCAAGTCCGCCAGTTGAGTGTCGCCGAGCGGATTCGATTCGTCGCGGATGTCTGGGACACGATCGATCTCGAACAACCCGACTTGCCACTCTCGTCCCAGCTGCGCGAAGAACTCGACCGGCACCTGGAGGATTACCACGCCCATCCAGATGCCGGTTCATCCTGGGACGAAGTCAAGGCCCGCCTGCGAACAAAGCCATGAGCCTGCGGAACGAACTCGGAATTGCGCCTTGTTGCTGTCCGCCGCAAACGCCAGAAGAAAAGCGTCCGTTTTAGCCTGCTTCAGCAGGCTCCCAGTTAGGCATGGGCTTCAGCCCGTGCTTGGTGCGGAACGAAACACGAATCCCCGCCGGCTTTAGCCGGCCAGCATCCGCGGGTTCCGCCGGGTTTCAGGACAAGCCGGCTAAAGCCGGCCGAGGACAAACGAGGGGGCGCTCGTGTCACCCCAGCTAAAGCTGGGGCCTAACATGGAGCCTGCTGAAGCAGGCTAAGTATGACAACGCCCAGATTAGTCGCGACATCCGCCGGGGTTGGAATAGCAACCTCAGCCACCCGTTCGCAAGCTATCATGGGCCGGCGTCCTACGGAATACGATCACGCCCCTGCTGCTCCCTGCCATGCCCGGCCCTGCCGTCGCCAGCCAACTCGAAATCCTGCGCCCCAATCACCAGCGCGGGCCGTTTCGCTGCGCGGTGCTCGATTTTGATGGGACGCTGTCGCTGATCCGGGCCAATTGGCAGGGGATTATGATCCCGCTGATGGTGGAGGTGCTGGCCCGCGCGGTGCCCGCCGCATCGCGAGCCGAATTAGAGACCATCGTCACCGAGTTCGTCGTCCGCCTCACCGGCCAGCCGACGATCGTCCAAATGCAGGCGCTCGTTGATGAAATGCTCCGCCGTAGCGCACGGCCGCTCGCCGCGACCGACTATCTCGCCCAATACCAGGCCGAGCTATTGGCCGCCGCCGGAGCGCGGGTCGCCGCCATCGAATCGGGGCGGGACGATCCCGACCGGCACATGGTGCCTGGCGCGCGGGGGCTGGTCGAGGCGCTCGCCGCGCGGGGTTTGCACCTGGTGATCGCTTCGGGCACCGAGTGGGCGCATGTCGTGCGCGAAACTGAGATTCTGAATTTGACCAACTACTTCGGCGATCGCATCCACGGGCCGGTGAACGACGATCCGACCTTCACCAAGCTGGCGGTCTTCCAAAGGCTGCTGGTCGAGGAAAACTTGCGGGGGGAGGAAGTCGTCATCATCGGCGATGGTACCGCCGAAGTGCTGGCGGCCCGCGAAATTGGCGCGCTCGCCATCGGCGTCGCCAGCGACGAAGTCGCCCGCGACGGCCGGCTGAATCCGCTCAAAGCCCAGCACTTGCGAGCTGCCGGGGCCGATTTGCTCGTGGCCGACTATCGCGATTTGCCGGCCCTGCTGAGTGCGGCGGGTTTGTAGATCGTGTTTGTCGGCGCGACGAAGCGGGGCTTCGCTCTACAGCGTCCACCCCTTCCGATACTCCTTGTGAACGAGCTGCTGGGCGGCGGGGGAATTCGTCACCTTCAAGTTGGCGGCATCCCACTCGATTCGCTCGCCGCTGCGATAGGCGATGGTGCCCAGCAGCACGGCTTCGGTGAGGGCCCCGGCATAGTCGAAGTTGCTGGTCGTTTTGCCGCCGGTTTTGATCGCCTCGACCCATTCGCGGTGATGGCCGACCGAGCGGGGAATCGTCGCTTCGGGGGCTTTGAAGCCGGTGAATTTCTCTTCCGGCAGCAAAAAGTGCCGGCCATAGTCGGAAACGAGCATCCCCTCGCTGCCGATGAACAGCTGCGCCGATTTGAAGACCTCGCCCAGTGGCTTGCCGCCGAGCTTGATGGAACTTGCTAAATCAGGCTGCTTGCCGCTGTCGTACCAATGGACGGCCACCGGCGGCTGCTTCCCGCGAGCCGGATATTCGTAGCGGGCGATGCACCACTCGGGGCAGCTGACGGGATCGAACTTCGGCCCCTCGGCACTGACGGCGGTGGGGGCCCGCAGGTCGAGGGCCCAATGCACGAGGTCCGTATAGTGGCAGCCGAAATCGCCGAGCGCGCCGGTGCCATAGTCCCAGAAGCGCCGCCAGTGGAAGGGATGTGCGCCGTCGGTATAAGAGCGCTCGGTCGCTGGGCCGAGCCACAGATCCCAGTCGAGACCTTGCGGCACGGGGGTGCCGGTGGTGAAGGTCGCGCCGGAATATTTGGCGGTGACCCAGACATGGGCTTCCGTCACGGTGCCAATCGCCCCGGCCTGAATCAGCTCGACCACTTCGCGATAGTTGTTGCCGGCATGAATTTGGTTCCCCATTTGCGTGACGAGCTGTTTCTCTTTCGCCAGGTTGGCGAGCGTGCGGGCTTCGTACACCGTGTGCGTCAGGGGCTTCTCGCAGTAGCAATGCTTGCCGAGCCGCATGGCCATGGCCGCGGCGGGGGCGTGCGTATGGTCCGGAGTGCCGACCATGACGGCATCGATATTCCCCGCTTCCTTTTCGAGCATCACGCGGAAATCGCGATACTTGCGAGCGGCCGGATAGAGAGCCGCTCCTTTGGCGAGCAGATTTTCATCGACATCGGCCAGGGCGACGATGTCCTGGCTGGCCAGTTCCTTCAGGTTGCCTCCCGCGCGGCCGGTGGTGCCGATGCCCGCGATCCGCAACCGCTCGCTGGGGGATTTCGACTCCTTGGCGGGGGCCGGATTGACGTACGCTCCGAGCGACAAAGCCGATGCGGTCGCGACCGATGAGGAAAGGAACTGGCGGCGAGTTTGGCGAGGCATTAGCAGGCTCCGGCGGGTGAGGCGGGCGGGAAGCAAGCGGCGACACGCCGGTTTTACTTCACGGCGGGGGCGCCGGGAATCAGCCGGGCCGATTTGTCGTCGGGATGCTTGTCGAGCGTGATGAACGCGAACAGGTCGGCGATTTCTTGCGGCTGAAGCTGCTTTTCGATCCCTTCGGGCATTAGCGATAGCTCGCTGATCTTCATGGCTTCGACATCCTCGCGGGCGATGGTTTCGAGCTTGCCCCCTTGCGCCTTGAGAACAACGCGCTGCTCGCTGTCCTCGACCAAGAGTCCCGTGAGGACGACTCCATCGACCGTGCGGACGGTGCGGGCCTGATACGACGCGCCGATGACGAGGCTCGGATCGAACACGTTCGAGAGCAGCTGCTCGTACGACGCGCGGCCGTTGGCGGTGATGTCGGGACCGACCTCTTGCCCTTGGCCATGAATTTTGTGGCACTGGCCGCACAGCTTGCCGAAGACAGTGATTCCCCGCCGCGGATCGCCCGGCGTCTTGCCGAGCAGGTCGCGCATCTGGCCGACAAGCTGCTCGCGGGCCGGATCGCGGCCGTCGCGAATCGCCCCCCAGTGGCGGCCAACTTCGGCCGCGAGCGCCGCATCTCCCAGCGACAGGAGCTTGCGGACCTGATTGACGTTGAGGGCCGCCGCCGGCAGTTTTTTGGCCGCGATTTGGGCGAGGAGTGCTTTCGCCCAGGCGACCCGCTGCGTGAGGAGCTCGATCGCTTGCGGCTGGAGCTCGGCACCAAGCGCGGGATAGGCCGCGAGAACCGTGTCGGCGACGGCCGGGTCGTCCGACCGCGAAAGGGCCAGGAGGGCGATTCGCTGGGTCTCGCCGGCGGCCAGCAGCGTGCCCGCGAGCCGCAGCACTTGTTTATCCCTCGCGAAAACCAGCGTTTGCAAGGCGAATTGCCGCTGATCGAGCGGGGCGGCCTCGTTTGCCGCCAGTACCCCGACCGACTTGAGTGCCGCCGCATCCCCCCACAAGGCGGCGAGCAATGCCGCGTCCGCCGCCAGCGGGTTATCTCCCCTGGCGAGCACTTGGCCGAGCGGCTCGGCCAGCTTTTTTTTCAGCTCGGCGACCGTGGCCGCATCGACCTCCCCGCCGCGGATTTTCTCGGCGAGCGTGCGGAGGCAGGAGCGCGCCGTGTCGGCATCGGCGTCGATCACGAGCTCCAACAGGCCGACGAGCGTGGAGACGTCGGCAGTTGTTGCCTCAGCGGCCGAGACGGGATGGGCCGTGAGGGTTGTCGTGAGGACGACCGCGAGGAGAGTCTCGCACAGAGGCGCAGAGGCGCGGAGAAGGGGAGAAAAAGTTGCTCCGACTCCGCGTCCTTGCGCCTCTGCGTGAGATTTATTCATGGAAACCAAATCTGCCAGTGCGGGAGTGAGGCGCTTCGTGGAAATCGGACGAAAGGTTATGCGACAGCGGCCTACTTCTTGCTCGCCGCGATCCGCTCGACGACGCGGGGCATGATCTTGGCGAGGCTGGGGGTTGTCTTCAGGTCGTACTTCTTGACCTCGGCCAGAAACTGTGGCGACTGCGTGGCGAGCAGTGGGTGCAGGTTCTGCCAGACGATGTGCGGAATCAGCTTGTCGTCGCCCGCGCTCGCGAGCACGGCGACGAGCAGCGGCAGCGGATCGAGGCCGTCGATCTTGCGGGCGGCAATGGCCACTTGCAGCTTCACATCGGGGGCTGGGTCGTTCGCCAGCGCGGCGATCTTGTCGCGCAGGGCGGGATCGAGCTTCGCCAGATTGCCCGCGGCCCGAACTCCCCAAGCCCGCACTGTTGGGTCGCTCGCGGAGAGCACCTGAGCGTGAAATACCGGGTCGATCGAGGATCCGCTCAGCACGGTCCAGAGGGCGTGCAGCCGTTGCTGGCGCGGGGCCGACTCGGTGAAGGCCAGCGCTTGCAGCGTCGCGCGAGTCTTATCGCCCTTGGGACCGCCCGCGATGGTCCGCTCGGTCAGCAATCGCTGGGCGGAGGCTCGCAGAAAATCGTTTCCGCCTCCCAGCCGAGCCATCAATTGGTCATCGCTTTCCTGGGCCAGGTCGATTCCGCTCGCGCGCGGCGTGTCCTGGTAGCGCACGCGGTAGAGTCGCCCTTTCAGCCGGTCGAGGCCATTCGGATCGCGGTTCGCGTCTTGATAACAGTGATAACGGTCGTACCAGTCGAGGATGTAGAGGCTTCCATCGGGGCCGGTCTTTTGCACGACCGGCATGAACCAGGCATCGTTCGCGGTCAAAAAATCAGGCTTCGGCTTGGCGAAATACGTCGAGCCGTCGCGAGTCAGTTCGTCGCTATTGATGCAGCCGCCGTGGATATTCCCCATGTAGAGCTTGTTTCGATACTCCGGCGGAAACGCATCGCTGTCGAAATAGTGGATGCCGCAGTAGGCCGCCTTTTGGTGCTTGTGCTTGACGATGCTCTCGATTTTCCAAGTGAACGGCGGATATGGCCCGCCTTGCCGGTGGTAATAGCCCGTTTCGGTCAGATGCCAAAGGTGGTCGATCACGCAGGCGGAAATGAAGAACGAGCCCTCGCTATCGATCGCCACCCCCCAGGGATTGCTCGTCCCTTCGCAAAAGACCTGAAATTCGCGCGTCCGCGGATGAATGCGAAACAGGGCGCAAGTGAATTGCCAACCAGGATGATCGGGGGTGTAGTGGGGGTTTTCCTTCGCGTATTTGACGTGGCTGTGATTGAACACGCCGTTGAGGCCATAGAGATAGCCATCAGGGCCCCAAGTGAGGCTGTTGGGCAGTTCGTGGGTGTCGGTCCGGCCAAAGCCGGTGACGACGGTTTGCGGCGGGCCATCGGCTTTTCCGTCGCCGTCGTCATCGGGGTAGAAGAGGATATCGGGAGCATTCGCGACCCAGACCCCGCAGTATCCCACCGCTATGCCGCTGGGGATATTCAGCCCCTGGGCAAAGACAGTGAATTTGTCGGCCCGGCCATCCCCATCGGTGTCTTCCAGCAGCTTGACCCGATCCTGCCCTGGTCCCGGCTGCTTGCGGGGGTATTCGAGGCTTTCGGTGATCCAAAAGCGCCCCCGCTCGTCGATGGTCAGGGCGACGGGATTGACAATGTCCGGCTCGCTGGCGACCAGTTCGACCTTAAAGCCAGCCGGCACCTGCATTTTCGCGATGGCCTGCTGGGGAGTCAGGGCGGGGCCGGGGGGCGCATCTTGATGGTGCGGAATGACGCTATCCGCCCCGAAAAGCGAGGTCGCGACAAGCAGCGTCAGGAGGGAGAGGGGACGCATGGGGGTTTCCGAAAGGATTGGGCCAACGAGGAAGCGGCGATTATCGGGCATCCGGCGGGCGGATTGCAACTAACCCGTCCCCGAGGAAGGCACAAATTGCGGCGGTTGCCGAGTGCTGAAAGGCCATATTTCGACTGTCATTTGTTCCAGGCAAAACACCCTATTTGCCGCATTACAAAAAGTCTTCCTACTTGACCCATCTTGTGTATTTAATACACTCTCCCATCCATGCCCCTTGTGGGGCGTTCCCGGTTTTTCGACCTGTGCTAAGGAGTGATTGGAAATGGTCAAGTCTTTCGCTTTCCTCGCCGCCCTCGCCGTTTCGCTCGTCGCCGTCGATCTGGCCGAAGCCGGACGTCGGCACTGCAAGAGCTGCAGCACCTGCCCTGGTGGCGTGTGCTACGTCGAACCGTCGAAGACGGCTGCCGTGACGACCGACGCCCCGCCAGTGGCCACCGCCCCTGCCGCCAGCGCCCCAGTTGCCTCGGCCCCCGTCGCCGCTCCGCAATACAGCACCGCTCGCCGCGGCCTGTTCGGCTGGCGTCGCTAGGATTTTCGCTAGTACGGCGACCTACCGGGAGAGCATGGCGGCTCTCCTGTTTTTGTTTCTTGACCCAGCGGGGGGGCAGTTTACGATTGGCTTTGTGATCTACCGCCAACTTCATTTGCCGCTCTTCGTCCTGCTCGTCGCCCTGCAGCAACCGGCTTCCGGCAGCGCCGCCGACCGCCTGATCCTGCGGAATCTCGACTTTATCCTTGACCGCACGGTCATCGCCATCGACGACGACGGCATCCGACTCGATGGCCCTCGGCCGACCGGCGGAGACCGCATCGGCTGGGACGAAATCGAGCGGGGCAAGGTCGCCCTCGATCAGCCCAAGTTCGACCAACTCCTCGCCGATCTCGGGCCCCCCCTCTATCGCTTGCGTCAGCGCCTCAAAACCGCCGACTATCGCAGCCTCGCCGAGCCGGCCGAGCAGCTTTATCCCCGCTTTGCCGAGCAAAAAAGCCCCACCGCCTACATGGTTTGCCAGGCGACCGCCTGGTCGCGGATGGCGGCCGGCCAGCGCGAGGCAGCGGTCGAACCCTATTTGCGGGCCTACGATATCCTTCGCTCCGGGGCCGCCAAAGTGACGAACCTGCCCGGTCCGCGGCGCTCGCAACTCGACGCCAATACGGCCCTCCTGCCCGAGCTGCCGCTGGTCTGGTTCGATGCCGCCGCGGCCCAAGCGGCTCTTCCCGGCGTGCAGCAGGCGATTCGGAGCATGGCCCAGCCCCGGCCCGAAGGGGTTTATCTCTACTACGCTTCGCTCGCCATTGCGGCCGGCGATCTCCCCGCTGCCGACAAGGTGCTGCCGTCGGTCAAGGGAACCGAACAGCTCGCCGCCGGCTGGCGGGAGATCGTCCTCGCCCAGCGCGAAATCGCCGCCAGCGGTGCCGGTTCGCAGGTGGGCAACCTGCAAAGTCAACTCGCCACGCTCCCCGCCGACTGCCGCCCCGCGGCCCTCTTGCTCGTGGGGCAAACTCTGGCGGCCAGCGCCAATCCCGAGGTCGCCCAGGATGGCATCTTGCTGCTCTTGACCCTGCCCGCTGAGTATGGCCGCCGCGATGGCGATCTGGCGGCGGCAGGTCTCTATCATGCAGCCGCCGCCCTGGATAAGCTCAACGAAGATCGGGCCAGCGCCGCCGTGCGGCGCGAATTGAGAACGCAATACGCCAGCACGTATTTCGGGGGCCTCGACAAACCCTAAGAGGAAGATCATGCGACGGCCGCTCGCCGCCCCCACATCGCGACTCTCCAGCCGTCTTGCGTGGCTCCGCCTGGGCATCGGCGTGGTGCTGCTCTGGTGGGTCGCCGGCATGGTGCAAAGCCCGGCCTCTTGGTCCGTGCTTTGGGCACAAGAGAAAAATCCGACGCTCGACGACGTCGAGCCCGCCGCCAGCCCTCCAGCCGCCGGCAGCGCCCCCGCCAAGCCGCCGCTCAAGCAGCGGACGCTGATGGACACGATCATCGCGGGCGGCTACATCGGCGTCATCATCATTCTGCTGTCGATCGTGGCCGTCGGCTTCATCATCGAACACGCGTTGACGATCCGCAAACAACGGATCATGCCCGACGACGTGCTCGACCCGCTCGAAGAACTGATCGCCAAGGGAGACTATCAGGGGGCCATTCAATATTGCCAGGATCCGTCGAACTATTGCCTCGCCACCGATGTCATCCTGGCCGGGCTGGAGCGCTACACGGGCAGCGAGTTCGGCTTCGCCGAATACAAAGCCGCCGTCGAGGAAGCGGGCGAAGACAACACGGCCCGCCTCTACCGCAAGACCGACGCCCTCAGCGTGATCGGCGCGATCGCCCCCATGCTGGGCCTCTTTGGCACGGTCGAAGGGATGATGGAGTCGTTCAATACCATCGCCTCGCGCGGCGGCATGGCCCGCCCCGACGAACTGGCCGACAGCATCGGCAAAGCCCTCGTCACCACCTGGCTCGGCCTGATCGTCGCCATTCCCGCCATGGTCGCCTTCAGCTACTTTCGCAACAAAATCGACTCCCTCGTTTCCGAATGCGGCAAGCGCGTCGAGCGGATTCTGGCTCCCCTCTCGCGCAAAAAATAAGCGACACCAACCCGCGGCGTCAACAAGGGAATTCACAGCCGTTGGCGAACCGGTTCGCCCAGCTTGCAAGCAAGCTGAGCTACCCGTTTCCCAACCGCATTGCTACTTCACTGTAGGCGGCCCGCCCTGCCCCTTGGATTTTTGCGAATCGCGACGTAGTCGCTCGGCGATCTCGGCGTCCATATTGCGTCGATATTCACCGCTAGCCGCATTCCACGATCTCCAACGTGCGATATCCGCCCGCGCTTCCTCGAAAGACTCACCACGATCCTTGAGCGTTTGGACGACCCTCTCGTAAACCGCTTTCTGCTCCGGCGTCCAAATCGAACTGCGACGCTCCTCGCCAATCACGACATGCACAAGCCTAGTGTTGCTTTTGGGACGGTAAACTGTGTGATCTGCACCGGCCGCGAGAAGGATAAGTGCGATGTCGTACCTTCCGCGAACCAACGCGTACATCGTTGGAGTAGCCCACGATCCATCCATGTGATCAATGTTAGCCCCCATCTTAATGAGCGCCTTCACTTTCTCCTCCTTGCTTGTGGCGCTCCCTCCAATGACTGCGAATAGAGGGGTTACATCTGAATCAATGCGATCCTTTCGGACGAGGTTTGGGTCACCACCGTGTGAAAATACGGCATCAAAATAGCCTTCGAACTTTGTTCGACACGCCATATGCGTAACGGAATCACCAGCACGCATCTGACCACGCGTATTAAACTCTCCCTCGATCACGACATTTGGATCAGCTCCATGTTCCAACAGGCGGGTGAACCGCTTCAGGTTGTCGTCAGGAAGCGCCCATAACAGTGGGGTCATATTGTCCTTACCTATCGCTTTTACATTCGCTCCTGACTCCACCAAGCGATCAATCGCCGCTATATCGCCAGACTCAATCGCCTGGCAAAGCTGAACTACCTTCGAGTCATCGAAATAGTCCTCGGATCTCCAGCCAAGTTTCTCATGCCATGAGGTTGACAATACCGTCGGCGCGGCACCGCAAGCAGCCAAAAATAGGCCTAGCGTAGAAACAGAAATCCACATTGATGCAAGTCTTTCCATTTTGCGAGTCCTCAAAGCACTTCGACATTCACCACAGCGCTAGTCGTCATACACGCCATCTTCATTCAACAATCCGTAAAGAATGGCAGCGGGTAGCCCAGCTTGCTGGCAAGCTGGGCGAGGGGGAGGCACGACACCACTCACGCAGCGCCTGAGCGTTCGAGTTGGCAACTGGTTGTCACCGTAGCCCCTCCGCAGTGGAACCACCAGCCGTTGTGCCTCCTGCTGGCCCGGTTTGCAAGCAAACCAGCCCACCCGCGGTTAGGCCGTCATCGCCGTCGCGGATTCCTAACCTGGCTTCTTGGCCGCTCGCCGCCTCCGGCCGCAGCAACTCGATGCGCCCTAGCGAGAAGATCGCGATGGCGGCGGCCATGCCGACGAAGAGTGTGTGGAGAAACAGCCAGGCCCCACCGGAAATGCCCGCCGGAAGCGGATTGAGCCAGAACACCCGGGCCGCGAACAGGATGATCGGGGTCAACGCTAGAACGCCCACCACCCCAATCGTCCGCCGCCTGGTGTTCGGAATCAACGCGCCGTACCAGGTGATCAGGAGCGTCCAACTCAAACACTGCATCGAAACGTGAGCGGCGACCGCGAACTTCTGGAAGCGAATCTCGTCCGACTCGCGCGCCCACGCCCCATAGCTGAGCGTACCGCTAACGACGAGGCAGCCTGCTAGTATCGCGACAAGCACGAGCTCGATCACACGGAGCCCACGGACAGATCGAGGAGGCCAGTAGAAGAGGAGCAAAACCATCCCGGCCGAAATCACCGTGGGTCCGCCCCTCAAGAGCACGGCTGACCAGGCGGCGGTGGCCTTCCCCGGTTCCTGAATCATCCCGGTCTTGATGGCCTGCCAGATGTTCAGCAGAGTGAAGGCCAAGTACAGGCCGAAACTGATGGCGACGAGCAGGCTGGAGACCATCAGCCGCCGTCGCAGAAGCCCATACAGATCATTGGCCGTGGCGAGACCGGCCCCACCGGGCGGCATCGCCGAGACGCGGTCGGACGGTATTCCCGCGGGCAACTCGGCACGCGAGTTTTCCGTCACTTGACCTGGGATCTTGGGATCAGTCATAGGTGTCCCCGCCTTCGGTTAGTCATCTCGCTGTGAGTGAATGGGGCCTAATCATAAGGATGAACTGCCGGGGTTGACCCGGTTTGTTTGCAAACCGGGCCGGCAGGAGGCACAACTTCCGATCGGCTCCAAACGGCAGGGCCGAAGCGCCATCCAGTTGCCAACTCGAACGCCCAAGCTCACCGCGACCCGCTTGGCGCTAATGGACTTACATGAGAGCGATTCCACGCGAGTGGTCCAGGTTGCGAGATACTATTCCGCCCGCCGCGCATAACCTGTGCGATTCATGCGGGGTCGGAGACCCGCGCATAACGTGGGAGTCGGAGATGCGTGCATAACGTGGATGGCTCCACCAACGACTGCCGGGTTTTGAGTACAAAACCCAGCCACCCGACTGGGTTACGCTGCGCGAAACCGAGGCACCCAAACACCCGAATGTCCGAATGGACCGGTCGCCAGTAGGAGGGAGCGCGGAGCGAAAGTCAACCCGAGGAGATCGAAAGAGATCCTCCTTTAGAACCAGATTTAACAATCGCTAGGACAAATGTTGTCACGACACGCCCCGGAGAGGGGGCCAATGAGAGGGTCATGCCGAGGCATGACGGACGGCTTCCTGGCTGAGTCACTGCTGCAGCGCATAGAGCAGGACGTTGGCGCCGAGGCGAGCGGCGTCGGCGGGGAGATAGCCTTTGCAATCCATGCTGGCCCCTTTTTCCAGGGCGCAGCTGATGTCGTAAGGCGAGAGGATGACGGCGAGCCGGCCGTCGATTTCGAGCCCTTCGAGGAGGGGTGTGGTTTTGACGAGCTTGGCGGTCAGCGGATCGTCGCCGGCCCGGATTTGCGGATCGCGGAGCGTTACCGACTGCAAATTGAAGCCGCGGAATTCGTCGGTAAACAGCGGGTGGCTCGGCGGGATGCGGGCGAAATTGGCTTCGGGATAGATCTGCTTGAGCTCGGCCCGCAGCGACTCGGCGAACTGCGGATTGGCACAAATGGCGTCGGCAAAGAGGAAGCCGCCACGGTCGAGATAGTCCTTGAGCGCTTTCCGCTCGGCGGCGGAAAAGCGAAAGGCCCGCCGGCCATGCGTAAAAATGAGCGGGAAGTCGTAGAGCCGTTCGTCGAGCGGGGCGATCAGTTGTTTTCGCAGATCGACCTGCATTTGCAATTGTCGCTCCATGACGAGCAGGAGGTTATTGAGGGCGGCGGGGGCATCATCGCTGCCGCCGCCGTGGCTCAGCTTGGGAACGACGAGCGCCCCGCGCGGCGATTTGAGCCCCGCCGTGCTGACCACCACGCTCGGCCGGTCGAGCTTCTCTTTCAGCTCGCGATTGGTCGCATAGGCGACGACATTGCCGCCGATCCGCGTCACCGTTTCGATTTGGGCCTTCAGCTCCGGCGGATAGCCGCTCTCGCGATACGGGTGGGCCAGCTCCCAGTAGCACGACAGGCTTTTGGGGCAATAAACGACGCTCGTGCGGCAGCAGGCGTCGAGCCCCCAGAGCCAAAATTCGGGGTCGGCGGGCAGGTGCTTGGGATCGACCTTCTCTTGAGCAAACCAGACCGCGTGATCCGGCGGCAGCTTGCGAAGTTCGCTGTCGGGAAAGAGATCGCGCATCAGGGCGCGGAAACTGGCGTCGAACGCCGCCCCGTTGCAGCCGGCGCCGTCGCAGGCTTCGACAAACAAAAAGCCCCCTTGTTCGATGTAGGACTTGAGGTTCTGCCGCTGCTCGGCATCGAGATTCAGGCTGCCGGAGCCGCTGATGAAGAGGACCGGGGCTTCGAGCAATTCGGCCGGAGTTGCGGTGAGGCGCTGGCCGATTTGCTTGCCATCCTTATCTAAAACTGGAGCGCGGAGGGTGTAGTCAATGGTTTGCCACGATAAATCGCGCCGCCACTGCTTTTCGATTCGCCCGGTCAGATTTTGCACGGCGCGGCGGTGATGGTCCCAGTCGTCGGCCAGATCGTGCTTGAGCTTGGCCATGACCACCGGCCTCCGCCCCTTGGCCAAAAACAGGAGCGCGAGTGCCGTGCTGATGACCGGGTCGCGCTCGACGTGGTTCACGCCGATCCAGCTGCCGTTGAGGGTGTCCTTTTGCCGGGCGACGAGCATCTCCGCCCCTTCGCGGAACCAATCGTGCCCGCCGATGTAGCGCTGCCCCGACATCCGGCCGACGCGCTCGACCGCGTACAAGTAGTACAAGAGCCAACCCGCCTCGTTGCCGGGATTGGCCTGCACCGAAAAGACTTTGCCCAGCCAGGCAAACGCGTCGTCGAGCGCGGTATCGGGCTCATGCGGGCCGCAACACTGAATGCGGCCGCCGGCAATCGTGGCGTCGCCGGAGCGGAGGCGGTCGCCCGCGATAATCAGCGAGGCAATGGCGGCACTCGTCATGCTGCCGGTGGGCTGCTCGCCGGGGCCAGCGCCGCCGAACCGATAGCCGTATCCGCCGCCGGGGAGCTGCATCCCCTTGTTGGTCCAATAGTTGAAGGCGAGCTGCCAGGTTTGGTCGGTCACTTTCACCCCGGCCCGTTCGGCTTCGTGCAGGGCGAGCATCGCAAATTGCGTGTTGGAGTTGTCGGCCTGCCCCTTGCCGAAATAGCTCCACCCCCCTTTGCTGTCGGGCCCGCCATCCCGAATTTGCTGGGCCTCGATCCACTTGTGGGCGATCTGCGTGATCTGCAGCTTGTATTTGACCGGGTCGGCCTGGCAGAGGGCCATGACGATCAGCGACGACGAATACGTTCGTCCCGGCTTATCGATGCTCGCCAGATAGTCGAGGGCCTTGGCGACCTGCGGATCGTCCTTCGGCACCCCGCAATTGTGGAGGGCGAGCGTGCAGAGGGCCGAAAGGCCGCCGCCGGGCTCCGAGTTGTGCTCCGTCCAACTGCCGTCGGGGCGCTGCTGCTTGAGCAGGAATTTGACGCCGTCCTGAATGGCGGTGTTGACCTGGGCGGCTGTCACCTCGGCCCGCACGGCCGGCGCAATCCCCCCACCCGCTACAACTAGTGCCAGAAAGCAACAAACCTTGCCACGCATTCGTCCGGCCTCCCGGCTGAGACTGGCCAACCCCTACCGCTATCATAGGTTTGACGAAAGACCGGGGGCTAGGGCTCGGGACTGGGGCTAGGGAGATAATTCCTCTCATTCGCCCTCTGATACCTCCCATCCCCAACTCTAGCCCCTAGCCCTATCCTCGGTGCTTCTCCCCCATGACCACCAAGCCCCGCAGCCTCGGCGATATCCTGCAAGAATTCTCGCAGCATCGGCAAGTGATGCAGCAAGAGTTGCAAAAGGTGATCGTCGGCCAAAACGACGTGATCGAGCAGCTGTTCGCGGCGATCTTCACCCGCGGCCACTGCCTGCTCGAAGGGGTGCCCGGCCTCGCCAAGACGCTGATGGTCGCCACGGCCGCCCGCATTTTGGATGTCGCCTTCAAGCGAATCCAGTTCACCCCCGACCTGATGCCGAGCGACATCACGGGAACCAACGTTCTCGACGAAGACGAAGCGGGCAAGCGGAATTTCCGGTTCGTCGAAGGGCCGGTCTTTACGAACATTCTGCTCGCCGACGAAATCAACCGCACGCCGCCGAAAACGCAGGCCGCCCTGCTGCAAGCGATGCAAGAGCGGGAGGTGACGGTCGGCCGGCAAACATTTGAACTGCCCGATCCGTTTTTCGTTATCGCCACGCAAAACCCGATCGAGCAAGAGGGAACCTATCCGCTGCCGGAAGCGCAGCTCGACCGGTTCATGTTCAACATCAAGGTCGGCTATCCGACGGCGGACGAAGAAGAAAAAATCTTGACGCAGACCACGCGGACGGAAAAAGTCGAGGTTCGCAAAATTCTCTCGGCCCGGGCGATCATCAACTTGCAAAAGCTGGTGCATTCGGTGGCCGTCAGCGAATACATCATCAAGTACGTGGCCCGCATCGTCCGGGCGACGCGTCCCAAGGACGAGAGTGCCCCGAAGTTCGTCAAAGACCTGGTCGATTGGGGCGCCGGCCCGCGTGCCGGGCAGTTTCTCATCAACGGCGGCAAAGCCCTGGCCGCGATGGACGGCCGCTTCAGCGTCGCCATCGACGACATCAAGCGAATCGCCGTCCCCGTCCTGCGGCATCGCCTGAGCACCAACTTCCAGGCCCAGGCCGAAGGAATGACCACCGAAGACGTGGTTGTGCGGCTGCTGAAAGAGATTAAGGAGCCGGAGGTAGCGAAGTTTGCGTAGGGGAAGGGCAGGGGGCTAGGGCTGGGGAGGAGTGAGAGGTTCAAAGTTCAAAGTTCAAAGTTGGGCGTTTGAACCCGACACCGACGTTGCGACCCCAGGTGGCGTT
This sequence comes from Pirellulaceae bacterium, assembly GCA_033762315.1. Taxonomy (GTDB): domain Bacteria; phylum Planctomycetota; class Planctomycetia; order Pirellulales; family Pirellulaceae; genus CAYLLN01. Next base: position 47,239 of record JANRLS010000177.1, on the reverse strand, counting down.
AGGTCTTTGCCCCAACGGGGCAGAATGTGATAGCCCAGGGCCAGCGCAGCGCCGCCCTGGGTAACGACCCCAAGAAAACCGTTTTAGCCCCAACGGGGCGACACGAATGGCCGTCGAGAAATATCTCAAGCCCGAAGTCATCAATCAGATCAAACGGCTCGATCTGCGCGCGCAGTTCGTGGTGAAAGGATTTTTGCAGGGCTTGCATGCTTCCCCCTTTCACGGCTTCTCGGTCGAATTCTCGGAACATCGCCGCTATAGCACCGGCGACGACCCGAAGGACATCGACTGGCTGGTGTTTGCCAAGACCGACAAGTATTACGTCAAAAAGTTCGAGGCCGAGACGAACATCACGGGCTACCTGGTGATGGACCTCTCGCAATCGATGGGCTTCACGTATCGCCAGGAGCTGACGAAGTTCGACTACGCGATTTGCCTGGCGGCATCGCTCTGCTACCTGATGGTGCATCAGCAGGACCCGGTCGGCCTGGTCACGTTCGATCAGCAGGTGCGCGATGTGCTGGCCCCCAAAAGCAAGCGCACGCAGTTGGGGACGATCCTCGCCCACCTGGCGAACCTCAAACCGGCCGGACAGACCGATGTCGCCAAAAGCCTGACGCAGATCGCCGCCATGTTTCGCCAGCGGAGCCTGGTGATGATCTTCTCGGACCTCTTGGCCGAGCCTGGGCCGGTGTTTCAGGCCCTGCGCCGCCTGCGGCACCGGGCGCACGACGTGATCCTGTTCCACATTCTGGACGAAGCCGAGGTGAACTTTCCCTACGACGGGATGATCGAATTCGAAGACCCCGAGACGAACGAAAAGGTCGTCGTCGATGCCACCAGCTATCGCCGGGACTATAAAAACGAGATCGACGCCTTCCGCGCCCTCTACAAGCAAGAGTGCTTTCAAACCGGCATCGACTACATCCCGCTCGATACCAGCATGCAGTTCGACAAAGCCCTGCTCGAATATCTTTTAAGCCGCCGCGCCCGGGGCTAAGGGTGGGGCAGGCGTCTCGCCTGCCAACCCGGTAGGTTGTGCTTCAGCACAACATCTTGAAGCGGGTGGCCGGGTTTGCTGGCAAACCAGGCCAGCAGGAGACCCGCGCACAACGGAGTCGGAGACCCGCGCACAACAGAGTCGGAGACCCGCGCACAACAGGCGAATTCCGTGCTACGAAGGAGAGCGGCTACATCAGCCCCTTGCGGGGATCGACGCTGCGGAGCGCGGCTTTGGCGGCGGAGCGGATCGTTTCGTCTTCCTTCGGGTCGTTCAGAATATCCATCAGCTTGGGAACGGCGCGCTTGGCGGAAGGGCCGACGCTCGCAAGGCCATTGATCGCGACGCGCCGCACGTCGTTCTCTTTTTCATCGACGAGCGACAGCAGCTTCGACACCGCCTCGGTACTCGACGGCTTGCAGCGGCCGAGCGACTCGATCGCTTTCAGCCGCAATTGCCGCGAGTCCTTGTTGCCCGTCGCTTCGATGAGCGTGGGAATGGCGAGGGGGCTTTTGGTCTTCGCCAGGACGCGGCAGGAGGTGAGGCGGGTGGCAATGCCCACGCTGGGGTTGTTGATTTTGCTCGCCAGTTGCGGGGCGATGCTGTCCCCTTGCAGCATGAACCATTGTTCGATCCGCAGCAGCTTCTGGCTGACTTCGGCACCCGACACGGTACTCAGCGACTCGACCTCGGCCATCGCCGCATCGACGCTCGCATACGCGTCGGCCGAAACCTCCGGCATCTTCACCATCGGCGGCGACTTGGGGAGCGGCTTTTTGGACTTCTTTTTCGTGCTGCTGCTGCCGGCCTGCGGAACTTCGCCGCAGCCCGCGAGCAAGAGCACCGCGAGCACCAAACAAAAACACGCACGGAGGTTAGACTGCATGAGCGTCAAAAGCGAACCGAGGAGAGAGGGAATCCACGCGGGAAACCGCCCATTGTGACGACCACTAGGCATGAAACTCAAGCGGACAGTCGGTGATTTTCAGGTCGAAGAACAGGTGGCGCTCGCGCCGCGCGGGGGGCCGTTCGCCCTGTATCGGTTGACTAAGGAGTCGCTCGGCACTCCCGAAGCGATCGACGCCATCCTGCGGCGGTGGAATCTGGGGCGCGGACAAGTCGCCTATGCGGGGCTGAAAGATCGGCACGCCCGGACGACGCAGTTCGTGACGATCCAGGGGGGGCCGCGGCAAAAGCTGACGCAGACCAACCTGGAACTCGAATATCTCGGCCAAACGGGCCGGCCGATTCATGCTCGCGATATCGTCGCCAACCGGTTTGTCGTCGTACTGCGCGACCTGACCGCTGGCGAGCTCGCCGCCGCGTCGCAAGCACTCGAAACGATCGCGACGAGCGGCTTGCCCAACTATTTCGACGACCAGCGGTTCGGCTCGCTGGGGGAATCGGGCGAATTCATCGCCAAGCCGTGGTGCCTGGGAGACTATGAACGGGCCTTGTGGCTGGCTCTGGCCGAGCCGAACGTACACGACACGCCCGATGACCGCCAGCAAAAGCAGCTTTTGCGCGACTACTGGAACGACTGGCCGGCGTGCAAGGCGAAGCTCGACCGTTCGCACCGGCGGAGCATCGTCACCTATCTGGCCGACAAGCCGGGGGATTTCCGCCGGGCGCTGGCCCTGGTGCGGCAAGACCTGCGGAGCATCTGGCTGGCGGCGTTTCAGAGCCACTTGTGGAACCAGATTCTCGCGACGCGGATTCGGCAAGTTTGCCCTCCCGAGCAACTGGCGAGGCAAACCATTGGCCGCCGCGAACTGCCGTTTTTCACCACGCTGGCCCCGGAACAAGCGGGCGATTTGACGCGGCTTGCGCTGCCATTACCATCGGCCCGGCTGCATTTGGAAGGGACGCCGCTGGCGGTGCTGTACGACCAGACGCTCGCCGCCGAGGGGATTTCGCTGCGGGAAATTCGGGTCAAGTATCCGCGCGATTCGTTCTTCTCGAAGGGAGAACGGCCAGCCATCTTGCGCCCCGGCGGCGTGACCAGCGGCGCCGAGCCCGACGAGCTGTATGCCGACCGGCAAAAGCTGACGCTCCGCTTCACGCTCGGCCGCGGCTCGTATGCCACGATCTTGGTGAAGCGGGTCAGCGGGTTGGTTTTGGAATAGGGAGAGAGCGGGCGGCGGCGCGGCACCTAAGCGGGGGGCGCGGTGGCGACGAATGCCATCCAGTAGAAGATCCACCCCGTTACCGCCGTGAGCGCCATGCCGATGCTGGCGAGCCAACCCCAGCGGGCATGGCTGTGGCTGTGCGGGCCGGGTGCTGGGGGCCGGGCGAATTTGCGCAGGGCCTGCACGACGACGAAGATCCAGAGCAGGAGCGTGGGAATCGCGAACGAGAGGTGAACCAGCAGCGCGCGGCCGACGGGGCTCGTCCATTTAGTTGCTTCGCCGGTGAAATAGGGGGAGCCGACCGCCCGGTCTTCCCAGCGGGTGAAGAGCTGCATGTCGAGTTCGAACAGCAGCACGGCGGCGAGCAGCACGCAGGCCATCGTCAGTTGCAAGGTTTTGTGCAACTGATATTGCCGCCGCGCCTTGACCAGAAACAGGCTGACCGCCAGCACCGGCACGACGACGAACATGGCGAGAAACACCACGTCCAGCATCAGCGAGCCGCGCGTCCCCAAAAAGCCCGGCATGCCGCTGGGAGCATCGGCCAGCAGCCAAGGAAGAGGAGAGTTTGCATCCATGAATCGAGTTACCGCCAGTTTCGCAGCCCGTAAACAACGCATTGTAGCCGGGCTGGCGAGCGCGGCCAGGGCGGACATTCTAGGGGGACTTATAGACGGCCCCCTCCTTCATCACGAAGACGACGTCCTTCATCGCGCTGATGTTGGCGAGCGGGTCTCCCTTGACGGCAATCACGTCGGCGATTTTGTTTTCCTCCAGCGTGCCGAGCTGGTCATCGATCCGCAGGAGCTGCGCGGCGACGAGCGTGGCCGATTGAATCGCCTTCATTGGCGGCATACCGCCGGCGACCATCAGCTCGAACTCGTGGGCGTTGTCGCCGTGGGGTGAAACTCCCGAATCGGTGCCGAAGGCGATTTTGAGGCCGGCCGCTTGCCCCTTGCGAAAGGTCTCGCGCATGACGGGGCCAATCGCTGCCGCCTTGGGGCGCACGACCTCGGGAAAATAACCCTTTTGCTGGGCCATTTCGGCGACCCATTCCCCCGCCATGTTCGTCGGCACCCAAAACGTGCCTCGCTCTTTCATCAGCGCGATGATTTCGTCGGTCATGAACGTGCCGTGCTCGATCGAATCGACCCCCGCCAGTACGGCCCGCTTCATCCCCTCCGCGCCGTGGGCGTGAACGGCGACCGTCATGCCGTAGTCTTTGGCGGTGGCGACGACGGCCTTCAACTCCTCGTCGGTGAACTGCGGGTTCTGGCCATTGGCGGCCAGGCTCAGCACGCCGCCGGTCGCGGTTAGCTTGATCAGGTCGGCCCCATCCTTGTAGCGCTGACGGACTGCCTTGCGGGCGTCGTCGGGGCCGTTCACTACTCCTTCGAGCGGCCCCAGATCGCGGCGAAAATCCCCCCGCAGGGCGTTCGTCGGATCGGCATGGCCGCCGGTCGTCGCCAGCGACTTGCCGGCGGTATAGATCCGCGGCCCAGGCACCCAGCCTTCGTTGATCGCCTTCCGCAGGGCGATCGAGTTGACGCCGTTATCGCCCAGTTCGCGAACCGTGGTGAAGCCGGCCATGAGCGTGCGGCGGGCGAACAGCGTCGAGCGGAGGGCGTAGTCGGCCTGGTCCATGAAGAACCGCTCGGTGTACGAATCCTTGGAATGCTGCGACATCAGGTGCGTGTGCATGTCCATCAAGCCCGGAAGCACCGTGTAGTCATGCAGGTCGATCAGCTTATCGCCTGGCTGACCCTGGAACTTCAGGAAGCCATCGACAATGCGGGTGATCTTGCCGTCCTCGATCACGAGCGACACCCCTTCGCGCGGCTGGTCGCTACGGCCGTCGATCAGCTTGCCGGCATGGATGATCGTCGTCGCGGCGCTGGCGGGAATGGTGGAAAGGCAATAAATGGCAAACGTGAGCAGCAGAGAAGGTCGCATGGTGCGGACTCCAGGGAGGTCATTCGGCTTCGAAGAGGATATCGGGCGAGATGCCAAACTTGGCGGGAAGCGGCAGGTTGCACCAGGCTGGATCATTGCCCAGGCGCATCTGCCAACGGCCTTGCAACACGAGTTTGCGGCTGCCGGAAGAGAGCACCGGCGGTCCCTGCAAACCATAGTCGCCGCGAGCATGGACGACTTTCAGCACGAGCAGATTGGCTTCGCGGGGCGGCAGCGATTTCGGCTCGATCTGGAAGCTGGCGGTAGCTTGATCGCCCGCCACGGGTTTGAGCGGCTCGCCGTTGAGCCAGGCCTCGCACCAAGCGGGCTGCTGTGAGGTGGCGAGGACCGCGCCGCCATCCGCGACCCAATTTTCGGGTAAACGAACGGCGCAGCGATACCAGGCGGTTCCCTTGTTGTTGTTGATCGCGCCGGCCGTCAGCTTTTCCCAGGTCATCGGCAGGTCGATCAGCGTCCAGTCGGCCTGGAACGGGGCAAGGCTGGTCATCGGCGAGGCGGCGGGCAATTCGGCAATGTCAACGGTCGTCCGCGTGTCGAATTTCGACCGGGCTGGGCTGCCACCGAGAATCTGGTCGCTGGTGATCGTGGGGCAAATGTAGCGTTCAACATGCGAAACGATGAGGTCGTTGCCCGTGAAGTGATCGACCTTTGGCCAGCGGCGGGGATTGTACATGCAGTCGGTCAGATCGCGGACCAGCACCACTTGCTGGCCGTTTTTGACCATCTGCCGCAAGCCAAACGGCCGGCCGAGCACGCACATATTGGTATGCACGCCGGTCAGAATGACGTGCTTGATGCATCGATTCTCCAGGATCGACCAGACTTCGTCTCCGCGGTCGCTGAGGTAGTCGCGCTCGGCGTCGATGGTGATCAGTGGCGATTGCATCTTCCAAGGCATCGCCGGATTGCGGCCCAGAGCCTTCAGCTTCGCGGCCCACTCGGCGTGTTCCGCCGGGTCGTCGTCCTCGCCGCCATCGGATTGGTCAAGCGGATAAACGCCTTTCTTTTCCGCCTCGATCCGCGAGCACCAAGTGTCGATTTCTTTCGGCAAGTTGGCGGCCAAGGGGACGGCAGTTGCCCGTTTGCGGGCCGGATGCTCGGCATAGGCGGGCATGCAGTCGCTGGGGGCATGAATGATCGTCGCGCCGCGGCGGCGAGCCTCGGCCAAAAGCTGGTCGAGCCGCGGAGCGAACTCTTCGAGCCGGCGGACGGCATTCAGGCAGTGGTGATAGTCCCAGACGTCGCAGACAATGACCGCCGTTTCGCGGGCGAGCCACGATTCGGGCCGCGATTGGCGCTCGTACTTGCCGCTGCGAGCGGGAGCTTCCACTTGCCGGCGAAGCTCCAGAGAAAACTCTTCCGCCCCGAGCGCGGTGCTCAGCAGCAACGAATAGGTCACGAGAACAAGCAGCGGCCGACGCATGAGGGGTGCCTCCATTCTGCGGCCGAGTCAGCAGGCCGCGTTGCTCCGCATGGTAGTCGGGACGCCCGCGCGAAGCCAGCGCGGGTGTGGCTGCTATGCCGGGTCGCGATGCGCGACCGGCTCGGCCGATTCGCCGCGTTGGGCGGCGTCGATTTTGTCGAGCAGCTCGCGCCCCGCCTTCGAGCCGGGGCGCAGCCGGAGGAGCTTGACGGCGGCCTTCGACGCTTGAGGCAAATCGCCCGACTCGAAATAGGCGAGGGCCAGGTAGAGATGAATCTGCGGGTCGTCGGGTTTCAGTTCGAGCGCCCGCCGATACTGCTCGATCGCCTGCGGATATTGCCGACGGCGGACGTAGAAATTGCCATAATTGCGGCGGAAGACCGGGTCGAGCAGCTCCTTCTCGCAGGCAAACTCGAAGTGGCGAATCGCGGCCGCGTCGTCTCCCCGCTCGGCCAGCACGCGGGCGAGGCCGTCGTGGGCGTCGGTCGAATCAGGCTCTAGTTCCAGCGAGCGGCGAAAGTACTTCTCGGCCTCGGCGGGCTGCTTCAGTTCCCAGTAGCACTTGGCGATTCCCAGCGATGCCGGGTGATACTTGGGCTTCAGCCGCTCGGCCGCGCGATATTCGGCCAGGGCCGCATCGATTTGCTGGCTTTCGAGCAGGGCGGCCCCCAGGACGACATGGCACCAATGGTCGTCGTCCTTGATCGCCAGGGCGCGGCGGGCGGCGGCGATCGCCTCGGCGTGCCGACCCTGGTCGAGCAGTGACTTGGAAAAGTTGCCCCAGGCGCGGCGGCTGGTGGGGTTGTCGCGAACGTTTGCCCCCCAGAGCCCCAGGTCGCTTTGCCAATCTTGATTGCGGCGGTGCGTCCGCCAGCCCAGGGCGAGCGCCACGAGCAAGAGCAGCGCGAGGGCAATTTGGCCAGCCCGCGCGCGGTTCGCTTGTTTTTCGAGGAATGCCACGACTCCCAGCACCAGCAGCACGGCCGGCACCGCCAGCGGAAGGTACATCCGATGCTCGAAACAGAGGTCGAGAATCGGCTGGAGGCTGGAGGTCGGCGCGAGGACGAGGAAGAACGTCAGCCCCAAAAAACCAAGTGGAGGCCGTTTCCAAAGCAGCACGAGACTCGCGGCGAGCAGGGCGATGAGCACGAGGCCGGGCAACACGATTTGCGGCCAGCTGGTCGCGATCGGCCAGTTGTAGTCGAGCACCAGCACGTTCGGCCAGGCCGCCAGCCGCAGATAGTGCAAAATCACACCGGGCTGCGAGCGGAAATATTCCCACGAGCTGATCCCCTTGCCGACCTGCTCGGTGCCGTCGGCGACGGTTCGCATCGCGAACACGAACCAGACCATTGCCGGCAGCATGGCGAAATACATTCCCCAGCGGCGGCGCAGGAGGCCGATCCAGTTGGGAGCCAAGAAGACCCGGTCGTACAGCACCGCCACCAGCGGGGCCATCATGCCGACTTCCTTCGTCCCGATGCTGAGCGAGCAGCACGCCGCCGCGGCGATTTGCCAGAGCCAGCCGCGGTGGCTGGCGTGGCTGCGGGCGAGGCAATAGAGCGTGAGCAAGAAGAACAGGGCCATCAGCGCTTCGAGCCGCTGTATCAGGTAGGTGACGCTCTGCGTTTGCAGCGGGTGCAAACTCCAGAGGAGCGCGCAGGCAAAGGCGATCAGCTCGGCTTGCGGACCAAAGCGCGGGGCGAATTGCGGCAGCAGCAAGGTTCGCCGCACGAGGCCGAAGAGAGCCAGCGTCGCGGCCAGATGAATGGCGACGTTCCCCAGATGCAGGTTCGCGAGGTTCAGCCCGCCCGTGGCGTAGCTGGCCCACAGCGACCAGCGGCCAACGGGGCGCCGCTTCATCAGGCGATTATCGACCTCCGCCGGCACGATTAGCGTGCGAATCGCCTCGTTGCCGACGATGTTGTCGAAATCGTCGAACTGGAACGGCACCCGCCAACAGTTGGAATAGGCCGCCAGCACCGCGGCGACGAGCAACGCCGCGAGCACGAGAACGCGAACCGTCGGATGCGAAAGCCAAGGGGGCATGGGGGCAACTCACCGCGAAAACAGGCCGACAGCGCTACCTGCTTTCAGGCTAGTTGCGCCGCGAGGGCCATCCAAGCGCGAGGGGGCGGGCCAGACAGGTCCGGCTGCGATTCGACTCCGCCGGACGCCGAAAATTCGAGCGATAACGATTCTGCGGCCAAGATTCAGATGGAGCGGGGGGTTAGTAGGCCGGCTCCAGCTCCGCGGCGGTGCGCTTGCCGGCGGCCAAACCGTCGGCCACTTCGCGCAGCACCGCTGCGGCTTGCCGGCACTGGGCTTCGCTCACATCCAGGTGCGTTACCAGCCGAACCTGCGAGGGGCCAATGGCGAGCGACCAGACCCCCTGGGCTTTGAGCTCGGCGACGAACTCGGCCGCCGAGCCGAGCCGCGGCTCGACCCGGAAGATGACGATGTTGGTTTCGACCTCGGCGGGCCAGAGCGAGATTCCCTTGGCCGCGCGAATCGCCTCGGCCAGAATTTGGGCGTTGGCGTGGTCGTCGGCCAAGCGCGCACGGTTGTGCTGCAGGGCATACAGTGCCCCGGCCGCGATGATGCCGTCTTGTCGCATCGCACCGCCGAACAGCTTGCGATGGCGGCGAGCCTCTTTGATCATCTCTTTGGGCCCCGCCAATGCCGAGCCGACCGGCGCGCCAAGCCCCTTGCTAAAGCAGACGCTGACCGTGTCGAAATGCTCGCACCACGTTGCTTCGGCAATGCCGGTGGCGGCGGCGGCGTTCCATAAGCGAGCGCCGTCGAGATGCGTCCGCAGGCCGCTGTCGTGGGCCCAGCGGCAGATTTCGACGACGTTCGCCAGCGGCTGCACCTTGCCCGCGCCGCGGTTGTGGGTGTTTTCGAGGCACACGAGGCGCGTGCGGACGAGATGGTCGTTATCCGGGCGAATCAGCCCGCGCAATTGATCGACATGCAGCACGCCCGCCGGCCCCTCGACCGTGCGAGTCGAGACGCCGCTTAGCTGGGCAAATGCCCCTTGCTCGTAGTTGTAGATGTGGCAACCCGCCTCGCAGATGAACTCGTCCCCCGGCTTGCAATGAATCCGTACGCCAACCTGGTTGGTCATCGTGCCCGACGGCATGAAGATCGCCGCTTCCTTGCCCAAAATCTCGGCCGTCAGCTTCTCCAGCTTGTGGCAGGTCGGATCGACATCGATCACGTCGTCCCCCACCTCCGCGCTCGCGATGGCCGCGCGCATTTCGGGGGTGGGGCGAGTGACGGTGTCGGAGCGGAGATCGATGGGAGGCATGGGTGGGAATCTTCGGGGGAGGGACAGGATTTAACGCTCAGCGGCAGCGTTGATTTCGGACCGATACGAGACACGGTAATTGTCTCGTGAAGCTCCGTCCGGCAAATAAACGGGGACATTCCGCTGATCGCCATCGACGACAATGACCAGCGTTCCGCTTGTTGGAGCACAATCCAGCGGCTCATCCAGAATACAATGCGTCGGCCCAACCTGGCCCACCGACAGCTTGCGGGATCCCAATTGCAGGTACATTTCCACGTCGCTCGAATAGCCGCCGGAACTTGTCAACATGGGCAACTCCTTCGCTGAACTGGAACAACGAGCACGATCCTTCGCCACGCTGAGGGAAACCGAGTTGGTGCGCCAACTCGGCTAGGGGATTGATGGTACCGTCTGGGAGACCCGTCGCCAATCTGCCGTGAAGTGCTTTGCCCGCCAGGAGACCTATCTTCGAGAACGCGAGTGTTATCGGCGGCTACTCACGCACGATGTCGTCAAGCTAGCGCAATTTCGCGTTCCGGAATTGGTTGATTTCGACAATTCGCTGTGGGTTGTGGAAATGACATTGGTAACGCCACCTTGCATCCTCGATTTCGGCAAAGCCTATGTCGATTATCCGCCCGACTATTCGACGAAAACGCTGGCCGAAGCCGAGGAGGCAGAACGCGAGTTGTTCTCCGACGAAGAGTGGCGGCAAGTCAGGCTAGTGCGGGCGGCGCTTTTGAATCTGGGCATCCACTACTTCGACGCCCGACCGAGCAACATCATGTTTCCACGCAGCAAGCCTGACGCTTCCCTTCCCAGCCCCTAGCCCCCAGCCCCAGCCCTTCACTTACAGCTTCGCGAACGCATCTAGCGCCCGCTCGATGTGCTGCTCTTCGAGGGCGGCGGAGACTTGCACGCGCAGGCGGGCTTGCCCTTTGGGGACGACGGGAAAACCGAAGCCGATGACCATGATGCCGAGTTCCATCAGCCGCTGGCTTTTGGCGATGGCGTCGGCTTCGTCGCCGATCATGATGGGGATGATGGCGGTGGGGCTGTCGTGCAGGTGAAAGCCGAGCCTGGCGAGGCCGCCGCGGATGGCGGCGACATTGGCGTGCAGACGGGCGACGCGCTGCGGCTCGCGCTCGACGATTTCAATCGCCCGGCGAGCACTGCAAGCGACGGTGGCGGGCAAAGCGTTGGAAAAGAGGCTCGGCCGGGCTCGCTGCTGCAGCATTTCGATCACATGCTCTCCAGCCGCGACATAGCCGCCGGCAGCCCCGCCGAGGGCTTTGCCCAGTGTGCCAGTGAGAATGTCGATCTGGCCGTGTAGGCCAAAATGCTCGGGCGTGCCTCGGCCGCCGCGTCCCAAGACACCGATGCCGTGCGAATCATCGACGACGAGCAGCGCGTTGTACTCGCGGCAAAGGCGGACCAGTTCGGGGAGCCTGGCTACGTCTCCTTCCATGCTGAAGACGCCGTCGGTCACCACCCAGCGGCAGGACTTGCCGGCATGGGCTTTGAGCTTCGTTTCGAGATCGGCCAGGTCGCTGTGCGGATAGACTTCGCGGGGGATGGCTTTGCTGACCAGGCGAATGCTGTCGATGATGCTGGCGTGATTCAGGGCGTCGGACAAGATCACATCGTCCGGTCCGACGAGCGTTGGAAAAACTGCCTCGTTCGCGTTCCAGCAGCTGACGTAGCTGAGGGCCGCCGGTGTGCCGACGAACCGGGCGATTGTCTCTTCGATTTGCCGATGGCAATCGAGCGTGCCGCAGATGAACCGGACCGACGCCGTGCCGGCTCCATAGACCTGTAATCCCGCCATGCCCGCCGCGACAACTTCCGGGTGGTTGGCTAAGCCGAGGTAGTTGTTCGAGCAGAGGACGATCACCTCACCGCGCCCCTCGACATGGGCCGTTGCGCCGAGCGGCCCGGTGACGTGATAGAACGACTTGAGCTGGCGCGAATCGGCGAGTTGCTTCAGCAGGTCGCGAGCACGCTGGTCGAAGTTGGTGTTGGGCATGGTTTGACGCTACGGGTTTTCTGACTTGAGCGAGGCAGGATCATCCAGTTCTCGGAGCAATTGTTCGATTTCCCGACGTAGGACAGGGACATCTTTCTCCAGAACGCCCCAAACGATGGTCGGATCGATGAGATCGTAACCGTGGCTCAAGAGGTTGCGAAAATCGATAATCCGGCGATATTCCGTCACTCGCTGCGCCAGGTGTGGGGCCAGCTTCAGCAATCGATTCAGCGCTTCAGCGGCGATCTCAAACTGGCGTTCAACCGCCGATTGCAGCAACTCGCTGCGGAGGTAATTGTCCTGCGAAACTCCACTCGTAAAGGCTTGAAGGCGCACGACCGCTTGTTGAATATCGTCGAGCAGCTTACGCGGATCGTGCGGCATGCAATTCACGTGGCGTAAAGAAGAGTGCGCTGCGCGGCGATGCTCCGCTCAAAGCGCCGGTTCTTCACGGCTTCGACCGTGACCAGGTCGATTTTGCGTTGCAAAAGGTCTTCTAGTCCGTGCAATAGGCCGAAATACGCATCTGCCTTCTGGCTGGGAGACAGCGGTGCGAACTCCACCAGAAAGTCCAGGTCGCTGCCGGCGGGATCGAATTCCACGGAGGTTGCCGAACCAAAAAGCTCTAGCCGACCCACGTGGTGCAGCTGGCACAGTTTCTCTAGTTCGCCGCGGCTGTTCTCGATAATCGGAAGCATGGTGACCTCTTCATGTAATTCTATCTCACGAACCAACCTCCAGCACCACTTTGATCGCCTCCCCCGCTTGCATCAGCTTGAAGCCGCGCTCGAAATCGGTCAGCGGCAGGTGGTGGGTGATGATCGGCTCCAGGTTTAGCCGGCCGGAAAGGAGGAAGTTTTCGACCTGGTACCACGTTTCGAACATTTTGCGGCCGTTGATCCCCAGGACCGTGGCTCCTTTGAAAATGATATCGTTGGGGAGGTCGAGCGACACTGGCTCGGCCGGCAGGCCAAGCAGGGCCGCGGTACCGCCGTTACGCAGGGCGGCAAAACCTTGCCGGATCGCGCCGGCATTGCCACTCATTTCGAGCAGCACTTCGGGCCCTTGGTCGTGGGTGAGCTCGCGGGCTTGGCGAAACCAGTCCGCGTCGCGCGAGTCGAAGGCGACATCGGCCCCCAGGTTTTTCGCCAGCGCCAGCCGCCGCGGACTGACATCGGCCACCAGGATTTTGCCGGCTCCGGCAGCGCGGGCGATCGTCACCGCCATTTGGCCGATGATCCCCACCCCGGTGATCAGCACGCTGCGCCCGCTGACGCCCGCCGCCATGACGGTGTGCATCGCATTGCCGAGCGGATCGAACACCGCCGCGATGTGATCGGGAATCTCGGGGTGGACCGGCCAGACATTCTCTTCCGGCACGGAGACATACTGGGCGAAGCAACCTTCGGTGTCGATGCCCAGGATATCGACCTTCTCGCAAATGTGACCGTTGCCCGTGCGGCAGGGCTGGCAAACGCCGCAGCCAATGTGCCCCTCGGCACTGACGCGCTGGCCGACGCTGGTCCGCGTGACCGCGCTGCCGATGGCCACCACGCGGCCGACGAACTCGTGCCCGGTGGTGATGCCGACCACGACGCGGCTGCGGCTCCAGGCGTCCCACTCATAAATGTGGCGGTCGGTCCCGCAAATGCCCGCATGGGTGACAGCAATCAGCACGTCGCGGGGGCCGATGGTGGGAACGGGCGTATCGCGCTGCAGCCAGAGGCCGGGGGCGTTTTGCAGCTTGCGAATCGCCACCATCGTGCGGGGAAGCTCAGTCATCATCGCCTCGAAGCGAGTTTTCCTGGATTATGGAACTTCTGTCTGCTATAGTAGAGGCTAGAATCCGCTTTGCAAGATGTTTATTCCATTATTTCGGAATTTGCTCCGATGGCGAAGAAATCGCGCTCCGAAGCCGAACCTGCCGACGAGCCACTGGGGCAGCTGGTTTGTGAACGGGTCCGGGCGATGCGTAAGTCAAAAAACCTTACGCTGGAACAACTTGCGTCGCTTTCAGGGGTCAGCCGCAGTATGCTCAGCCAGATCGAGCGGGGCGAGGCGAACCCCACCTTAGGGGTGGTTTTTCGGATCGCCCAGGCTTTCGGCATGAAGCTGGGAGACCTGGTCGATTCGCCTCCTCCAAGGCCGCTGATTGACGTGCTGCGGGCGAACGACCCGGCATCGCTATTTCGGGACGACGACCAATGCCGGGTGCGCACGCTGTCGCCACTGCAGCTGGAAAAAGACGTGGAATTCTACGAGCTGACGCTCAAGGAGGGGGGATCGCTCGTGAGTAGCCCCCATTTTGCCGGGACGCGGGAGTTTTTGACCATCGAGCAGGGGCGGGTGCGGCTTACGTCGGCGGCCGAGTCGTGCGAGCTGGGGCCGGGCGATTCGGCCCATTATCCGGCCGATGTGCCGCACCGGATCGACAATTTGGGCCCCGGCGTGGCGGTGGCGTTTCTGGTCGATATCTACGGCCGGACGGGGCGTAGATAGCTGGCCGATGCCCTTCCGCACCCTGGCCGGCGTGAACACAATGAGCGCGAGACTTGTCCTCTCTGCCGGCTGCAACCAATCATGAGTTTGCCGTTTGCCATCGACCGGATCGATACTCGCCGCGACGACGTTCGCGCCTCCCTGGATGCCCTGCGCCGCAAGCTGAGCCCCGCGGGCAATGTGGTGAGCGAGGCGGGGCGGCGGCGGACGATGGAAGTCTTTGGCGAGCCGCTGCTCCCCGTGCAGGTGGTCGAGCGGATTTGCGGCGACGTGCGCGAGAAAGGGCTCGCGGCGGTTCTCGAATACTCACAGAAGCTCGACAAAGCCGAGCTTTCGGCCGCCACGATTCGCGTCTCGGCCGATGAGCTCGCCAGTGCCCATGCGGCAGCCGATCCGGAGTTTTTGGCAACGATTCGCCGGATTCGCGCGAATATTGCCGAGTTTCAGCAGGCCATTTTGCATCGCGAAGTGACCGTCAATCGCCCCGGCGTCGTCCTGAAGCAGCGCTATTCCCCGCTGGCCCGGATTGGCATTTGCGTGCCGGGCGGAGCGGCGGCGTATCCATCAACCGTGCTGATGACGGCGGTTCCCGCGCAGGCGGCGGGGGTGGAAGAGATCGTGGTGATCGCCCCGCCGACGAAATTCGGGGCGAACAATCCCGATGTGCTGGCGACTTGCCACGAACTGGGGATTCGTGAGGTATATCGCGTGGGCGGAGCACAAGGGGTGGCGATGCTGGCCTATGGTATCGCGGGGGTGCGGCAGGTCGATAAGATCGTGGGCCCCGGCAATTTGTTTGTTGCCCTCGCCAAACGGCAGGTGTATGGCCAGGTCGATATCGATTCCATCGCCGGGCCAAGCGAAGTGGTGGTGATCGCCGACGGCTCGACGCGGCCCGATTTCACCGCGGCCGACATGCTGGCCCAGGCCGAGCACGCGCCGGGAGCGAGCATCCTCGTCACTTGGAGCGAGCAGACGCTGGAGGCCACGGCGCAGGAACTTCAAAAACAGGTGGCTAAACTGTCGCGCTGCGAAGAGACGATCCAGAGCCTGCGCGATTTTGGTTGCCTGATCTTGACTCGCGACGAGGACGAAGCCTGCCGCATCACCGATCTGATCGCGCCGGAGCACCTTCATGTCGCTATCGACAATGCGGAGCGCCTGCTGCCGAAGCTGCGCAACGCAGGAGCGACTTTCCTCGGCAATTTCAGTCCCGTGGCCCTGGGCGACTATGCCGCAGGCCCCTCGCACGTGCTTCCCACCGGCGGCACCGCGAGGTGGGCGTCGGGCCTCTCCGCCAACCACTTTCTCCGCAGCAGCAGCGTGATCCAGTATTCGGCCGAGGCTCTGTGCAAGATCGCACCGGACATTGTGCGAATGGCGAATGTCGAAGGTCTGACGGCACATCGAGCGAGTGTGGAAGTGCGAACTGTTTCCGATTCCTGACCCTTGCCCCCAACTCACCAGTGTCTTACTTCCGTCCTGAAATCGCCGCGATGGCTGGCTATGTGCCGGGCGAGCAGCCGCAAGGCATCAGCAAGTTCATCAAGCTGAATACCAACGAGAATCCGTATCCGCCGCCGCCGGGCATTCGCCGCGCGATCGACGAAGTGCTGGCCCGCGGACTGAATAAATATCCCGACCCGCTGGCGAATGCCTTTCGCACGCGGGCGGCCGAACTCTTGGGGTTGCCGGGCAAAGAGTGGGTGCTGTGCGGCAACGGCAGCGACGACATCCTGACGATCTGCACGCGGGCCTTTGTCGGCCCCGGTGATTTACTCCGCCTGCCGTATCCAAGTTACATCTTGTATCGCACGCTGGCGCAGTTGCAGGGAGCGAGGTGGGAAGAAATTCGCTTTGCGGAAGATTGGTCGCTGCCGGCCCCCTTTGGTGAGTCGGCCCCGGGCCTCAAGCTGGTTTTCCTTCCGAATCCTAACAGCCCGACCGGCACCATGATCGGCCGCGAGGCGATTTTGCAGTTGGCCGACCGCTTGCCCTGCCCGCTGCTCGTGGATGAGGCGTATGTCGATTTCGCCGATTGGAATTGCGTGGACCTGGTCCAGCAAAACGAAAAAATCCTCGTCAGCCGCACACTCAGCAAATCGTATGGCCTCGCCGGCTTGCGGTTCGGCTATTTGGTTGGCCAGCCGCAGATGATCGAGCAGCTCATCAAGTTGAAGGACTCGTACAACTGCGATTCGCTGGCGATTGCGGCCGCGACCGCCGCCATCGACGACACCGCCTGGCTGGCCGACAATCGCCGCAAAATCGTCGCCACCCGCAGCCGCTTGATGGCGGGACTAACCAATCTGGGCTTCAGCCTGATCCCGTCGCAAGCTAACTTTGTCTGGTGTACTCACCCGCGTCACGCCGCCAAGCCGCTCTATGAGCAACTCAAGTCGGCTCACGTGCTCGTCCGCTATATGAACTATGCCGGTTGGAGCGACGGCCTGCGGATCAGCGTCGGGACGGACGAGCAGAATGAAGCGCTGCTGGGGTTGCTCCGGGGAATGGTATGAGAGAATTCAAATAACCAAGCCTCAAGCACCAAGAACCAAACGAATCCGAAATCCGAAATCCGAAGTTCATTCATGCCTCGCACCGCAACGATCAATCGTTCTACCCGCGAAACCCAAATCCGCCTGGAGCTGAACCTCGACGGCTCCGGCACCGGCTCGTGGAAAACGGGGGTCGGCTTTTTCGACCACATGCTGGAGTTGTTCACGCGACATGGGGCGTTCGACTTATCGGTCGAAGCAAAGGGGGATTTGCACGTCGATCAGCATCACACGGTGGAAGATGTTGGCATTTGCCTCGGTCAAGCGGTGAGGCAGGCTCTCGGCGACAAAGCCGGCATCCGCCGCTATGGCCACTTCACCCTGCCGATGGAAGAGACGCTGGCAACGACGGCCATCGACCTTTCCGGCAGGTACTTTCTAGTCTTCGGAGCGCAGTTCGCCAGTCCCAAGATTGGCGAATTTGACAGCGAACTGGTCGAGGACTTCTGGCAAGCCTTTGCCGCCAATGCCCTGTGCAATCTGCACGTGCTGGTTCACTATGGCCGGAATAGCCACCACGTCGCCGAAGCCATCTTCAAATCGTCCGCCCGTGCCCTGCGGATGGCGATCGAAGCCGATCCGCGGCTGACGGGAGTGCCGAGCACTAAGGGGACGCTCACCACCTAGTCAGCGCTATTTCGCCGGACCGGCTGCGGTGGGGGGCGTCAAGAACGCGCGAACTTCGCTCGGGGGGCCGCCGCAAAAGCTCACGGTGCCGTTTTCCGCCACGGTGCAGGCAAAGGCCTCGCCGCCGGCTTCGACGTACAGCGTCCCTTGTCCCCAAGCCTGGTGAATCGGCCCCACGATTTCGCCTGTCGGCGAACTGCGATACAGGTAGCGCGCGTGATCGGCGAAGTCGTGCCGCTGGCCGTTCCGCCACACCCCCAAATTTTGGGCATTGTCTTGCCAGTTGAAGCCGAGCCAGGTTCCGTCGGCCGCTTGGAACTGCACGACCCCCTCGGCCAGCTTGGTGGTATCGATTTTGGCCGCCAGCGCCGCCGCTTGGAACTTCTCGAACGAGCCGTGCGACTGGGCCTCCCCCACTTCGATGGCCAGGCCGCAGAAGCTCCCTCCTTTGCCGGCAGCAGCCAGCACCTGATGCCCCGGAAACTTGGCCTTCTCGCCGCCGGAGATCTTCGCGGTCAATCCATCGTCGCGCGTTAGTTCGCCCGTGCCGAGCGCATGAATGGCGACCCACGTCTTCTCGCACTCGAGGAAGTTCACCCGGTTTTTCACGCTCACGCGGGCCGACTGTGGAATCACCCACCGCCAAGGCGAGCTGCCATCTTTCGCCAGCCACACCGCCAGGTTGCGATATTGTCCGACCCGGTTTTCCGCCAAGACCTTGCCGGTTTGATACTGCGGCGAGCCGGGATATTCCGGGTCCGGCCCCGGCACGACCTGCAGCGCGCGAGCGCCGTGCTCCTTGTCGAAAACCAGGATTTTGAAGCCATTGACATCGCTCACACCCGGCGTGGTTCCGCCGCTGAGCGAGCCCATTTGATAGGAGTGGCCGAAATACTGCGTTTCGAGATATTCCGGCGCGCTACCGGCCTGCAGCGACGTCGTCGCGCTATACGAGGGCTTGGCGGCGAACAGCTCCAGCGGTTTGGCGAACTGTTTGCGCGCCAGATTGACCACCGCTACCGGCGGGCGATAAGCGCTCGTGATCAAGTGGACCTCGTCCGATTCCCAGTGCTCGTTGGGGCGCGGGCTGTCGCCAAACAGCACCCACAACATGCAAGGCGCGCTGCCGCCAAAGGGCTGCGCGTGGTTGTAGTCGCGCTTGGTCGGGCCATTGAAGCCCCCGCGCCAGTATTTGACCGCGCCGGCGGTGTACATCCAGTCGAGACAGGCCTTGGCGGCCAGTTGCACCTCGTCGTCTTTCGCGAAGTCATAGAGATTGGCGAGCGGCGCGAGCGAGTGGCCGTGATAATTCTCCGAGTCCCATTCCCCCATGCCGATGCGATAAAGCGTCTTGGCGTAATCGAGAATCAGCTGCTTATACTGCGCGGCCGTTTCGCGATTGCCGGTCTCTTCGGCCATGAGATAAACGCTGGTGACGCGCATCAGGAACAGATTCTCGGTCGAGCGGACATCGACCCAGCTATTTCGCGCATCGGGGCCCCACCCTTCTTTGGGCGCTTTGAACGTGTAGTGCGGCCGGCGAAGCGGGTCTTGCGCGGTCCACGCCTTCCCCCCATCGAACATCCGGCGGCGATAGTCGGGCGCGAGCAGGTCGCCGAAGTAGAAGTACTTGCGCATCTGATGCTTGAGCGTGAAGGCGGCATAGAAATCGATGCCGGCCGTTTCGCGATGCCACTCGTCGCGCTGGGCATCTTCGCGCTGCAAGTCTTGCACCGCGGTCAATCCCTGCGCGGCGAGCGCTTGGGACATTAAATAGCCGTAGGTCCGCTTCTCGTTCTCGAAATAGGTGTTGCCGGGGTTCACCTTCACCTTCGCCTGCTCGGCGATGATGTGTCCGGCACGTTTTTGGAATTCGGCTTCGAGGTCGGCGGGCCAAGTATTGCGAAATTTGGCCTCGATGGGGCGGGCGTGATAAGTCGGCCGACCGTCCTTGTCGCGCGTGACCATGTGAGCCAAATCCCACTCGGCAGCGGGGGCGAAAGTGACTCCGCCGACGGCCGCCGCGCAAGCCGCCAACACCAAAATTCGGCCCCGAATCATCGAAAATCCCCCCAGAAAACCGTGATAAGAGCGCGAAATTCCCGCCGCCCGCGGCGAGTTGCCCGCCGTCAAGCGTCTTCTGCCAATGGACGCGAGCGGGCTGGTCGTTACTCGTTGACGTGCGTTTCCAAAAATCGCGCGAGGCGGTGGAAATCGCTGTTCGGATCGATATAGCGGACGACCGTCACCAGCGTGGCGGGGTCGATCAGCTTCTCGAACGGCACGAAATGCAACTGCAATTGGCCGGTAACGGAGACCATCACGCCGTTCATCCCCTCTTCGACCAAGGCCCGATAAGCCCCCACGCCGAGCTGGCTGCCGAGCATCACATCGAACGCCTGCGGCTTGGCACAGCGCGATTCGTAGCCGAGTTGCAGGCCGGTCACTTTGCGGCTCTTGCCGGTTTGCGTTTTGTAGGCTTCGCTGACCAGTTTTGAGAACATCCTGCCCAGGTTGACGTGCGAAATCGAAATGTGGCCGTGGTCGTCGCGCGGAATCCCTTTCAGGTATTTCGCGGGCAACAGCTCGGCCAGCCCCTCGGCGAGGACGATCACGCCAAAGTGCTTTTTCTCGGCATCGCGGGCGGTCATCGTTTTGACGATCCGATTGACGACCCGATCGACGTCCATCACGTCGCGCGTTTCGTCTTCGCCCGTTTCGGGGTTCTTCTCGGTCTCCGTCAGGCGATAACTGCCGATAATGTCCTCAACGCTGATGACAAGGCTTGCCTCGCCGGCGATCGCCGCCCCATACGACAACCAGCCCGCCGAGCGCCCCATCGTTTCGGCCAGAAAATAGGCCCGCGACGCCTCGGCATCGTGCAGCAAGTTGCGAATTTCGCCCGCGAGGAACTCGACCGCCGTGAAATAGCCGAAGGTGAAATCGATCCCCATGTAGTCGTTGTCGATGGTCTTCGGCAGATGCACGACGGGGATCCGCTTTGCGCCGGCGGGGAGCCGGTCTTGAAACATCTTGAATTTGTTGGCCGATTTGAGAGTGTCGTCGCCGCCGATGCTGATCAGGGCATCGACGCCGAGCGAAACGAGCGCCTCATAGACCCGCTTCATCGGGGCGGAAAGCTGCGGATCGTCGAGGTGCGACGGATGCGAAATATGCACACCGGGGTTCGTCCGGGCGGTGCCGATCATGATTCCTTGAGCACTGCGGGTGCGCTTCAGAACACTGTGGTTGAGCTTGATGTAGTGCTCCCCCTCCACGAGCGGCTTGTCGGGGGTGTAGCTCGCGAGGTTCGAGTAGCCATACATAATGCCCAGCACTTCGCTGTCGTTTCGCAGGAAGGCAGCGGCGGCGGTCGAGATGACGGCGTTGGCGCCCGGAGCGGGGCCGCCGGCAAAAAGGATGGCGACCCGTTTGAGATTGGTCAAACGCTTTGTCGGAGCAGAGAGAGGGCTCGACATGCTAGGTTCCTCGGAGAAGTTCAACTTATGGGCGGGCCGTTATTGTATGCAGCCGAGTGAACTCGGCCAAGCGGAACGAACCGCGCAAGGCGCGATCGTTTTCCTTACGGGGGCTAAATCGCCACTCTAATGCCAACGAAGACGCCCTAAACGCCGTTAGCCGGTCGGAGCTAGTCGCGCGGCGTGTATTCGAGCGCGATTTCGCTGACGGCGCCACTCCGGCCGGCAGTATTGCGGGCCCAGCCTCGGAGGCGGTTCGTTCCCGGCCTCAGTCGCCAGAGGAATTCGCTGCGGACGTCGTTTGGGAGCTGATCGTCTGGCTTTAGCAGCAGCTTGGCGAGGCTGGGGGTTTCGGTGTCGAGCCAGACCCGCAGCTCACCGGGAGTGGGCGTCGCCTCGAGGTGAAGCCGGACCTGGTTCAGCGACCAATCCCAATTGCCGGGCTGTCTGACACGGTGGCCATACAGCAGCGTGGCGGGGGCGATGTCGTCGGTCCAGGCGTGGTGGCCGGTCCAAAACCAGCCCCGCATCCCTTGATTCAGCGGCAGCGGCGATTCTTCCGCGAGAAAATTGCTCCGCGGAATCAGCCGCAATTCGGCGAAGGGGGGCCACGATTCCAGCCCCTTCCATTCGTATTTCGTCTCCGCCAGGCGGACGATTTCCACTGGCCGGTGGGGCTGACCCTGCATGGTTTGCAGTTGCCGCTCGCGCAGTTCGCGCAAGCCAAGCGGCACGCGGGTGTCGCGATCGACGAAATACCACGCGGTGTTGCCGTCGATATAAATCCACTTGGCGAACTGGTTCGACCAGATTTCGACTACTTCGTGCCCGCCACGAATTTTGACAAGGCCACCGCTATCGGGGCCAATCGAAACGGCCCGGCCGACGAATCCCAGGCTTTGGCACGCCTGCAAAAAGACCACGTTGTATTGCTGGCAAAAGCCCCCAACCGGCTGGCCGTCGGTGTGAGCTTTGAGAATCTCGAAGGCATCCCAGGCGGGATAGATTTGCGATAAGTGCCCTTTTTCCCAGCGCTGCGACGACCAAACCGCCAGCTTCGCCAGCTCGTCGAGCTCGTGGTTGGCGCCGGCGACGACCTCGTCCAGGCGATGTTGGCGGCGAAATTCGGCCAACTTCGGCTGGTCGAGCGGTTCGTAGGTGAACGGAATCGACGAGCGGACGATTGCCGGATTGCGGCTTTCGAGCACGCGGAGATTTTCGTGCCAAGGATCGGCAAGTTTGGGAGTGGAGCGAACGGTGATCTCTTGCAAGGCGGGCGTTTCGAGGCCGCTCTGGGTGGAGAAATCGACGCGGAGCTGGAAGTAGCGGCCGGTGGGCTCGTTAATCTTGAGTGCCAGCGCCTCGGCAATGTTCCACGCCGTCCAAGTCTTGTCGTCCGGCAGGGGGGTCGTTCCGCTCCGCCAGGAAAGCATGAGTTTGGTCTCTGGTGGCAATTTGGCGGCAAGTTTGATTTCGAGCGAGCCGAGCGCCGATAGCGCGGGCGAAATCGCGTCTTGGTTCAAGTTGCCCGCATCGAGCACGGGAAGCGTGAGCGAACCGGCGGGGCGAAACTGGTCGAGGAACAAGCGGACGTAGTACTCGCCATCCAAATCGCCGCCGGTGCCGAGCTTGTCATCACTCCAGGCCTGGCCGCCGTCGGTGCTTTTGGCGCTCCGATTCGGGTGCTTCGTTCGCTCCCGCGAGCCGGCGGCATAGTCCTGGTCGCGGGCGATCCACACTTTGCCGGTGCCTGTGACGACGATGTCGTTCAGCCCGGCCCGCAGGCTGCTCGGCGAGAACGAATAGCGCTGCCAGTAGTTGCCGGCATTCTCCCGCTTGTCGAGCGATTGTGGCTGGCCGTTGATTGAAATGGCCAAATCGCCGCCGGGGCCAATCAAGAGATCGGCCCGGTCAGCTCGCGGGTCGGCGACCGGAAGTTGCTTGCGAAGCTGAATGCCCGGCCCGAGTTTCTCTTCGTTGGGTCCATAGGTGTAGCCGGCGGCGGGGCCATCATCTTCGATCAGCACTCCTCGCTCCAGCGCGATCGCCCGGCCGTCGTCGGCCAGGCGGACATTGCTGGCCACGCTACGCTGCCAGAGTTTTGCGGGGTCCAATTTCAGTTCGGCGGCCGTGCCTTGGCCAGCCCACGACAAGCCGGCGGATAGGCAAATCCAAATGGGCAAAGTGTGGCTCATGGGCAGGATTGTAACGGGGTGGATCGGGCGGGTCACGCAAGACGACGGCGGACAAAATTCCGGGGCGTGACCAGACTAGTCACGGGGGGAACGAATACTGGGAATCGGTTTTGGAGTCCCCGGCAAACTTTGGGAGGTGGTGCGATGATGAAGAAGGTGAGCGCCGTTCCGGCCAACGATAGCAAGGGAATAAATCCCCCGTTTAGGGCCTGCGCAAAAAGCGCGGTGCGCAGGGGGTCCCAAAACTCGAACTGCCAGTTTTGTGCGAGCGCAAGTGCTTGCTTTTACGAGGTTTGCGACGACGCCTCCGCCAAGCGGCAGCAGGGAAGAGATGATTTTTTCTCCCCTGCTCAATTGGCTAAAAAACCACCGCGCCCCCCCGATGCCAGACGTACGAAATGAGCCTCGGCAGCGCAGCAAAAGGGGGTGGCTGGGGGCGGTCGCCGCGAAGGACGACGGCTCGGCCGGAGGCTCGCCCTCCCTAGGACGGCAGTGGAGGATTAGCGCGCGGGAATGGGCTGGAACTCAACCCAGTCGGTGGAGACGTTGCGCCCGGTGGGCAAGTGCCAGAGGGGATTACGGTCTTCGGCCGAGAACTCGTGGTCGGCTTGATGCGGTCCGGTGTCGTCGGTCCAGGCGAAGGTGACGCGGGTGCGATCTTGCGCCGGCAAGACGTAGCCTAGGTGCGCCTCGGCCCGCAGATAGTTTCGCCCGCCGCTGTTGCGATAGCGGACGAGGATCGGCTGATGGCTCGCGCGAATGGGCTTTCGTCCCCAGCACAGGCTTTGCGACCAGAAATCGCCCGGCTCGTCGCCGCGGCGGACGATATGCCAATTGGTGAGGAGGTCGGCCCAGGTTTTTCCGCCGTCAGGAGAACACTCAATGAAATAGCGAACGTCGGTGCGGGGAGGATTGCCCGATTGCACGTGTGCGGCGGCGAAGACTTCCACGCTCCTTGCGAATCCCGTGTCGCGACTTGTCGGCAGCCAGTCGGGATGGCGTAGCTCCAAAGTGACACTCGGCGTGCCGAAATCACCGGCAACGAGATGCGCCTTGGCTTGCGGGAGGTTCGGTCCGGCGGAGATGACTGCGCGATTCGATTGCGCGAATTCGATGTTGGTCCCGTCGTCTTTCAGACGCGGCAAAATCGCGGGGTTGAGCTGGCAAACGGTGGTGATGGTGAGGCCGGCATCTTGGAGGAGATTGAGAAGATTGTTGGCCGACTTCAGCCGCAGGAGATACTGCCGATGCCCTTTGACAACGTCCGTGAAATCGAGGCCGCTGGTCAGTGGCACGTCGCTCGTCCAGGTCGCACCTTGATCGACCGAAATGGCGACGTCGCAAGTTGTCGGCTGCGAGGTCGTGAGCATCAGTCCGTTTTTGCAGCCGGGCTTGTAGATGCCCCAGGGGGAATGGTCCGGCGGGGTCGCGGCGATGATGTAGGGGGTGTAGAAGTCGAACGTGAGCGAGGTCTCGGTAGCCGCGGCGACTCCCTCGCGGAAGCCGCCGGTTTGGAAGTCGGGCCGATAAACATAGACGGCGTTGCCAAAGCGGGCCTGGCCCGGCTTGTAGCCCGCGCCGGTGGTCGAGCGGTGCATGGCGTCGGGCTGATTGACCCAAGTGTGCGAGCGTTCGGGGCCGGGGATGCCGGCGGTGTTGTAGTTGCGTCCCCAGAAGACGAAGGTTTTGCCGCTCTGCAGGCCGGGGCGGAAATAGCGGCGGAGCGTTTCGCCGTGGCGAAGGTGGACGGTCGGCGGCGGGCCGCTGTAGCCGGCGAGATACTCGGCGACTTTGTAGCTGGCATACGAACCCCCGTCCCCCGGATGCAGGCCGCACACCAGCCAGCCCTGCTGCCGGGCGGGATCGTGCTGGCGGTCCGTCAGCCGCTTCCAATCCTTTTGCACCTCGGCGAGCGACAGCAGCGCCGAGCCATCGGCATTGAAAATGACGGTGGAGAGGTCGTGATCGAGGAGGCACCACTTCCCGTTGCCGTATTTGCCGCCGATCAGCAACACCTCGAACGCGTTGTGGCCATTGACGCCGACGCCGCGCCCTCGATTAAAGCCGAGAATGGCGTCCATTTCGGCCACCCACTGCGAGTGGGTTGTGCCGCACAAGCCAAAGCCGTGGGCGAAGAGGCCGGTCCAATATTCGCGGGTCCGCAGGTCGCCGCCGGCGGTGAAACCCTTGCCCCAGAGGTTTTCGGCCCCTTCCTCGCCGTGGGCATAGTGGGTGTTGCGCCACAGCCACGACGCGAGGGCCTTGTCTTCATCGGTTCGCACCTTGCGGCCGGTGACGCGCTCGTAAACCTGGGCCTGCGTTGCTTGCAAGCGCTCGAACGTCGTGCAGGCGAGCTCGCCCGGATACCACGCATGGTCGGTCTTGATCTGCGGATCGCCGACGTCGGCGAAAGCCAACGATGCGGCGATGAGGCAGCAGCAGGTAGCCACGAATGAAACACGGATGGAACACGGACGAGAGAGCCTATTCATGAATCCCTTTCTTCTATCCGTGTTGGATCTGTGTTCCATCCGTGGCTCCGGTACTCAAATCCGGCTTGGGTTACGGCAGTTCGCGAATCTTGAAGTTTTTGAACTCAATCGGAGCCCCTTCCGATTCGAGGCAGATGAAACCGCTGGCGGGGTCGCAGTTTTCGCCGCCGCTGACCTCTTCGCCGTTCACATGCAGGCGAACGACACCGTCCTTGGCCTGGATGTAGTAGTGGTTCCATTCGGGCGAGCCTTTGGAGAGGTTCTTTTTGGGAAAGCTCCGCTCGCCGTTGGGGGAGGTGGGGGGAAAAGGCTTCATTTTGACGCCGACGGGGAAGACGTCGCCGTTGGTGCTGAACCAATCCCCCTTCTTGCCGGTCCGTTTTTCGTATTGCTCGGCAAAGGCGTGGTCGAGCACTTGCACTTCGATTCCCTTGGGGAGGCCGCCCGGCTTGAGGGAGGCAAGCGATACTTCGGTTGCCCAGAGGAACACCCCCGAGTTGCCGCCGGGTTGCAAATGCCGCCATTCGACGACGATTTCCAGGTTTTTGTAGGGTTTTTTAGTGCGGATCACGCCGGTCGGCTTGCCGGTGCAAGTGAGGACGCCATCCTTCCATTTCCAGGTGTCGGCGGCGCAGTTGACGTTGACGAGGTCGTCTTCGCTGACCGCTTTCCAGTCGGGGCCAGTGCTATCGACGAGCTTCGGTTCGTCGGCCAAGGCGACGGCCGCGCAAGGCAAAACGAAGCAGAACAAAAACGGACGGGAGAGGTGGAGGGTTTTCATGGTGGGAAGGAGTGGAAAAAAGTGGAAGCCAGAGGCACGGACGCGGGGTACAATCGGCCGCGTGGCGATCAGTTTACTCGCAGGCAAAAGAGGAAGCGATGAAGCGACCAGTTTCGCACGGGCGGCGGCGGTTTCTGCGGCAGTCGGCGGCCATGGCCGGCGCGGCGATCCTGGGAGCGCCGGCCATTTTGCGGGGGGAGAATCTCAATAGCAAGCTGAATATTGCGGTGATCGCCACCGGCGGCCGCGGCGGGCACAACCTGAGCCAGGTCGCGGGGGAGAATATCGTCGCCCTATGCGACGTGTTTCAGCCGAATGTCGATCGCGCGGCGGAGAAGCATTCGCGGGCTCGCAAATTCGCCGATTTTCGCCGCGTGTTTGACCACGCCAAGGAATTTGACGCGGTGGTGGTGAGCACCTGTGAGCACACGCATGCCTTCGCGACGCTCGGCGCGCTGCAGCTTGGCAAGCACGTCTATTGCGAGAAACCGCTGACGCACAATATTTGGGAGGCCCGCGTCATTCGCGAGGCGGCGGCGAAGGCCAAAGTGGCGACGCAAATGGGAATTCAGATTCACGCTGGAGACAACTATCGCCGCGTCGTCGAGTTGATTCAGACCGGCGCGATCGGCCCGGTGCGCGAGGCGCACGTGTGGGTGTCGCGGGCCTGGGGGCGGCAGTCGGCGGAAGACGCTCAAAAGTTCGGCGACATTGTGTCCGTCCAAGAGCGGCCGACAGGGGCTTCCACGATTCCGGCGGGGCTCGATTGGGATTTATGGCTCGGCCCCGCTCCGGAGCGGCCGTTTCATGAGGTCTATTTTCCCGGACCCAAGTGGTATCGCTGGTGGGATTTTGGCAGCGGGACGATGTCGGACCTGGGGAGCCACTGGAACGATTTGCCGTTCTGGTCGCTCAAGCTGCAAGCGCCGCTGACGATTGAAGCCGCCGGTCCGCCGCCGCACGCCGAGCTCGCCCCCGCCTCGATGCAGGCGACGTATGAATACGCTGCTCGCGGCGACATGCCGGCGGTAAAAGTGACGTGGTATCAGGGAGTGAATAAGCCGCGGATTTGGAACGAGAAGGGGATTCCGCAGTGGAATAGCGCGTGCCTATTTATCGGCGATAAGGGGATGCTGCTCGCCGATTACGGCAAGCACTTGCTCTTGCCGGAGAAAGACTTTGCCGGGTTCTCGCGGCCGGAGCCGTTCATCCCCAAGTCGCTCGGCCATCATGCCGAGTGGCTGAACGCGTGCAAAACGGGCGGGCCGACAACGTGCGACTTTGAATATTCCGGCTGGCTAACCGAGGCGAACCACCTGGGGAACGTGGCGTATCGGGTCGGGAAAAAAATCGTGTGGAATCCGGCCGAGCTGCGGGCCGTGAATTGCCCGGAGGCGGACCGGTTCAGCCGCCGCGAATATCGGGAGGGTTGGAAGCTGGCTTAGGGGCCGGGGCAATAATTCTCCGCCGCCTGCCGTCTTACGAACGAACGGCGGGCGGGTCCATCAGCCCCAGCCGCTTCATTTTTTTGTAGAGCGTGGTGCGATTGATGCCGAGGGCGAGGGCCGTGTGATTGCGATTCCAGGCGTGTCGTTCGAGTTCGCCGAGAATGATTGCCCGCTCGGGGGTGGACATCGCCTCTTTGAGGGCCTTGCCGGCGGCGGCCTGCAATTGGCCCGGTTCGCCGGCGGCGATATGCGCGGGGAGGTCTTCGAGCGTGACGTGCGAGCCGCGCCCCAGCAGCACGGCCCGTTCGACGGTGTTTTGCAACTCGCGGACATTGCCCGGCCACGCGTAACGCTGCATGGCGGCGAGGGCGGCCTCGGCGAAGCCCGCGCATTGCCGGCCCGCCTCTTCGCAGGTGCGCTGCAAGAAGTGTTGGGCGAGCAAGGGAATATCGGCGAGACGCTCGCGGAGCGGAGGAATTTCGATGTTGATGACGTTGATGCGGTAATACAAATCTTGCCGAAAGCGCCCTTCCTTGACGGCAGTGGTCAGGTTTTCGTTGGTCGCCAGGACGACGCGCGTATCGACCCGCTGCGTTTTCGTGCTGCCGACCGGCTCGAATTGAAATTCCTGCAAGACGCGCAGCAGCTTGACCTGGAGACCCGGCGAGCTGGTGCCGATTTCGTCGAGAAAGATCGTTCCCTTGTCGGCCTGCGTGAACTTGCCGATTTTGTCGCCGGTCGCGCCGGTGAAGGCTCCGGCGGCATGGCCGAAGAGTTCGCTTTCGAGCAAGGTTTCGGGCATCGCTCCGCAGGCGACTTCGACGAACGATTGATCGCGCCGGCCACTGCGGCGATGAATCGCGCGGGCCAGAAGCGATTTGCCCGTGCCGCTTTCGCCGGTGATCAGGACGGTGGCTTTGGTGTCGGCAATGCGATCGACCATGTCGAACACGCGCTGCATCCGGTGGTCGTGGCCGACGATGTTTTCCAGTCCGAAACGCAGATCGAGCTGCGCCTTGAGGCGCTGATTTTCGACGACGACTTGCCGCCGCGCCAGGGCGCGGTCGATCGCCATTTCGAGCTCTTCGTCGATGATCGGCTTGGTGATGAGATCGACCGCGCCGCCGCGCATGGCTTCGATCGCCGTTTCGACCGTCCCATAGCCGGTGGCGAGGATCACATCGAGCTGCGGATGATTTTGGCGACACCAGGCGAGGATGTCGAAACCATCGCCGTCGGCGAGGCGTATATCAACCAGGGCCAGATCGACCGGCTCGGCCGCGATGAGGCGGCAGGCGTCGCTTTGCCCGTTTGCGGTGCGAACTTCGTATCCCTGCTCGCGGAGCCAGGCCGCCATCGAGTCGAGCAGTTGACGGTCGTCGTCCACAAGCAAAAGTTTGGCGGCAGTCATCCGCAGCCCCTGCAAACCGGGTGGAATTTGGCAACACAACCCACGTAGTTGATTTACGTCATGGTGGCGGCCGGTCAACAAAATGCAGGGGTCGGGGAAGTGACAGAATCTGACACAGATTACGGATTAGTTCTAATGGGGGGTGTTGGTTCTAGCAATTGGAGTGGCTTCTGTGATCAAGAAAACGATCCATAAATCCATGCACTACAATGGTTTACGGCGATTGTTTTAAGGCGGAAGTGCGGGGAAACGCAAAATAAAAAACTTGCTGACGAACCGCTGGTCAAATCCCCTCTAAAGCATAGCATGATGGGTGTTGAGCCACCCTTTGGGGGGCGGCTAGTTTACAAGTGCAAGAACTTTTCTAGAGTATTTTGTTTTTTAGGGCTGGCCGGAACCATTCGGTTTGCCACCCGCATTCAGAAAGGGCCTCACACTTTCGAGGGGAACAAGGAATTCCATGAAAATTAATCTGCTGGTGGCGGATGACCACGAGGTCGTTCGCGAGGGGGTCCGCTCGATGGTCGAGGGGACCGATGTGCATGTCGTCGCCGAGGCTTCGACCGGGAATCAGGCCATCGAACAGGCGATGAAGCTCCATCCCGATGTGGTGCTGCTCGACGTGCGGATGCCGGAGACCGATGGGCTGGAAGCCCTCGAGCGGATCACTGATCGCTCCCCCCGGTCGAAGGTGGTTGTTTTCACCAGTTACGATAATCCGACCTACGTCGCCCGCGCGGTCGCGCTAGGTGCGGCTGGCTTCCTTCTGAAGGGGGCCCCCAAGGAAGACGTGCTAGCGGCGATCACCCGTGCTCACACCGGCTTGCCGCCGGAAAACGAGAGCATGATGGGGAAGGTTCGCAATACGATGGGGCGCCGCCGTCCGACGTATGATGAAGACATCCCGCTGACCAATCGCGAAGTTCAGGTGCTGCGCCACGTCGCCCTCGGCCTGTCGAACCGCGAAATCGGCCGCTCGCTCGACATCAGCATCGAGACGGTGAAAGAGCACGTGCAGAATATCCTGCGGAAGCTCGAAGCCGGCGATCGCACCGAAGCGGCGGTGTGGGCGGTTAAGAAGGGCTTGGTCTAGTTTTTCCCAGGTATGGGCGGAAAATGACCACGGCTCGAATGACGTTTTGGCTAGCCGTTTTGTTTGCCGGTGGGGCAGCGCTGCTGCCGCCGGCAGGGGCCGCCGAGCCTGCCTCGCAACCGGTTAACGGCTGCGTGGCCGAGTCAGAAACCAAGCTGTTCGACGGCCGGTCTCTGGCGGGCTGGAAACTGCTCGACAAATTCTCGTTCGAGAAGCATGGCCCGGTGAAGGTGGTCGACGGCGAACTGATCCTCGCCGCCGGCGCGCCAGGCACCGGGATTGTCTGGCAGGGGAAACCGCCGCGCGACAACTACGAGCTGAGTTTGCTGGCGCGGCGGCGGGCGGGGGACGACTTTTTCTGCGGGCTAACCTTTCCGGTCGGCGACGAGCATTGCACCTTGGTGCTGGGCGGTTGGGGAGGCAGCGTGACCGGACTCTCCAACATTGATGATGCCTCGGCGGTCGAAAACGAAACGACCGGCAGCGTCACCTTCCAGCAGAATCAGTGGTACACGATTCGCCTGCGAGTGACGCCGGAAAAAATCACGGCCTGGGTCGATAAGGAAGAGATCGTCGCGCTCTCCCGCAAGGACCGAAAGTTCGCGGTCTGGTGGGAGCAAGAGCCAGCGCGGCCGCTGGGCATCGTCACCTGGGAGACCGAAGCAGGCTTCAAGGACTTGCGGCTGCGGACGTTTGGCGCGCGGTAACAAGCCGCCGCGTCAGGCTACTTGGGCTTTCGCGTCGGGGCGAGCATGTCGAGGCAGCGTAGCACCAGCGCCGTCCAGCCGGTCTGGTGGCTCGCGCCCAGTCCGCGGCCGTTGTCGCCGTGGAAATACTCGTAGAACAAGGGCAAATCGCGGAAGTGCTGGTCGCGATAAAGGGGGTCGCCCCCGTGGCACGGCCGATTTCCGGCCGCGTCGGGCAAGAACAGGCTATTGAGTCGGCGGCATAATTCGAGCGAGACATCGCGGAGGTTCATCAGGTTGCCGGAGCCCGTTGGGCATTCGACCTGCAGCGAGTCGCCATAGAAATAGTGATACCGCTGCAGGGCCTCGATGATGAGGTAGTTGACCGGAAACCAGATGGGGCCGCGCCAGTTGCTGTTGCCGCCGAAGAGGTTGCTATCCGATTCGCCGGGAACGTAGCCCACCTCGAAGCGCTGGCCGCCGAAGGTGAAGACATACGGCTTTTTCTCGTAGATTTTCGAGAGCGAGCGGATGCCGAACGGCGAGAGGAACTCGTTCTCGTCGAGCATATATTTGAGGACGCGGACCAGCCGCTCGCGCGAGGGAATGGCGAGCAGCCAGCGGCCACGGGCGAACTCCCCCTCGCCCGCTTCGCCGAAGGTGAGATGCTTGGCGAGCTGCGGGCGGAACTTGCGAAACCACTCGAACCGTTTGCGAAACCCGCCGAGGAATTGCAGCTGCTCGTCCTCCAGCACCTCGCAGGCGAAGAGCGGGATGAGGCCGACCATCGACCGTACCTTGAGACGCATCGTCGCTCCATCGACGATGAGCTGGTCGTAGTAAAAACCATCCTCCTCGTCCCACAGGCCGGTGCCGCCGAGGGTATTCATCGCATCGACGATATGCACGAAGTGTTCGAAGAACTTGGAGGCAATGTCCTCGTTCGCGCGGTGCTCTTCGGCCTGGGCAATTTCCAGGGCCATCGCCAGCATCGTGCTGCAATAGAAGGCCATCCAGGCGGTGCCATCGGCTTGTTCCAGGTGGCCGCCGGTGGGCAATTCGCGCGAGCGGTCAAAGACGCCGATGTTGTCGAGCCCCAAAAACCCGCCGGCGAACAGATGCTTACCGCGCGGATCCTTGCGATTGACCCACCAGGTGAAGTTGAGCAGCAACTTCTGGAATACCGATTCCAGAAACTTGCGGTCGCGGTTGCCGTTGGTCGCCAGCTTATAAACCCGCCAGCAGCCCCAGGCATGAACCGGCGGATTCACGTCTGACAGGTTGAATTCGTAGGCCGGAATTTGCCCGTTGGGGTGCATGTACCATTCGCGGAGAAACAGGCAGAGCTGCTCCTTGGCGAAGTCCGCATCGAACCGGCAAAAGGGGACCATGTGAAACGCCAAGTCCCAGGCCGCATACCAGGGATATTCCCATTTGTCGGGCATCGAGATGACGTCGCGATTAAACAGGTGCGGCCAGTCATGATTGCGGCCCGTTTTGCGCTGGGCCGGCGGCGTGGGCGTTTCGGGATCCCCCTGCAGCCAATCCTCGACGATGTAGTGATAGAACTGCTTGGTCCAGACGAGGCCGGCATAGCCTTGGCGGGCGACGGCCGTTTCGTCAGGCGCGAGGCCACGGGGCAATACATCGCCGTAAAACTGCGTGGTTTCGTCGCGGCGTTTGGCCAGCACTTCGCCGAATTCCGGGCCAAAATGCTCGGCCGGCTTTTCGCCGGTCGCCGCCAGGCGGAGTGGAATTTCGACCTGGCCGCCGGCCGGAATCGTCAAGCGATAGTGCGCGGCGACTTTGGTGCCGATCTTCTTGGGGTTGACGCTCGTTTTGCGCCCCTGAACCACATAGTCGTGAAAGGCGTCCTTGACATACGGAGTCAGCGATTTGGCCTTAAACAGCCGCTCGTTGTTCGTCTCATTGTCGGTGAAGAGCCACTCGTGCGGCGTGCCATCCGACGCCACTCCCGCCGCGAACTGGTGCGGGCCGAACGACTCGTGCCACGTTTCGAGCGTGCCCGGCGGCGTGATCCAGATGCGCGGCTTGGCGGTGCAGCCTTCGTGCCGGCAACCCCAGACCCAAGTGTTGCGGAACCACAGCGTCGGCAGAACGTGGATCGCGCGGGCTTCGGGGCCGCGATTGGCGATCGTCAGGCGGATCAAAATGTCCTCGGGGCTCGCCTTGGCATATTCGGCGAAGACATCGAAATAGCGACCGTCGGCAAACAGGTTGCCATCGGTGATTTCGTACTCGCGGGCCAGCTTGTCGAGCGCTCGATTCCGCTCGACCAATTGCTGATACGGATAGGCCGCCTGCGGATACTTGTAGAGTGCCTTCAGATAGGCCGCGGTGGGGGAGGCATCGAGATAGTAGTACAGCTCCTTCACATCCTCGCCGTGGTTCCCTTGCGGGCCGGTCAGACCAAACAGCCGCTCCTTGAGAATCGTGTCGCGCTCGTTCCACAGGGCAACCGAAAAGCAGAGCCGGCATTGGCGGTCGGTGATGCCGAGCAGGCCATCTTCTCCCCAGCGATAGGCCCGGCTGCGGGCCTGTTCGTGGCTGAAATAGCCCCACGAATCGCCGCTGGCGGAATAGTCTTCGCGAACCGTCGCCCATTGCCGCTCGGAAAGATACGGCCCCCAGCGCGACCAATTTCGCTCGCGGGCCGCTGTTTCGCGCAGTCGAGCCCGCTCACCGTCGTGATTGTAATGCAGATACATGTCCGCCCCTTGAATTGCCGCGCGACCGCGCGGCTTCCGGGGGCAATTCTAGTTGGCGGGGACGGCAATGCTAGAAGGTGGCGGCGGCGAGCGCGAATCGGACCGCTAATGATGCGGAATGTGCGGGCCGTCGGTTTTGTAGGCTCCGGTCCCACCTTGGTAGCGCCAGTGGGTCCATTGCAGGCCGACCTTCTTGGGGAACGTGATGCCGAGATAGTCCCAGCCCCAGGTTCCTTCGTCGAAATAACGCCCCTCGCCGAAGCACGGCACGCCGCCGCCGACGTAGTAGCCGCAATAGTGGTGCGTGTTCGACGGCGTGGCCCGCTTGCGAATTCCTTGCGGGCAACCGGCGCAGTAGTGCTCGTCCTCGCGCCAGCCGTAGCCTCCATAGGCGGCGTTGATCAGATTGGCTTGCCAAATCGTGATGTCGTCCTGCCGCGCTTGTCGGTCGGGGAGCGGCTGCATCCCTTGATCGGTCCAATCCTCATAGGGAGAGCGGCCGATCGGCTCATCGCCGACTTGGATGGTGGCGTGACTGGGGAACAACGCCGGCGGCTCGTCGGCCAAGAGCGGGGAGGCAATTTGGCTGGCGAGAATTCCGGCAGCAAGCTGCGCGAGCGGAGCAAGTCCGCGCGCGCGGCGATAAAGATGGGCATCCATGCGAGGTTTTTCCGGCGGTGGTGGGATTCGGGCGGGAGCGGAGGCAGGTCGGCGGTTAGTTCCGCCTATTTGATCCCGCCGCGGGGATTGCGGTTGAATTTCTGGAACGGCAGGCGAACGCCGCGATAGAAGTTGTTGTCGGCTTTGATGTTGTTGGCGGGAGCGAAACCTTGCTGGCCGGCGAACGTGACCACGTCGTCCTGATCGACGCCGTCGCCGCTGACGCCGAATCCCCCTTGCAGCGTTCCGCTGACATACAGCGGCGTGCTGCCCGGAAAGAACACGACGCCGTTCTGGTTCCCCATTGCCATCTCGTATTCCGGAGTCCCCGGCGTGCCGCCAGGCTTGTGGAAATTGCGGCTGGCGTGGAAGGCGTCGTAGCCGAAGACGGTAAAGAAGTTGGAGGCGGGAGGGGGATCGTTGTTGACGGTGTTTTCGGCCGTCTTGCGGTTGACGCCGTCGGTCAGCAGGCTTGAGAAAACGGGGGGCAGGCTGCCATCGACCCCCGACGGATAGCGCGGCTCGGCCAAAAAGCGGAAGGTGCGATTGCTGAAGGCCTCGTAAGTGAGCGGCTCCAGCACGCCGTTGATCTTGCCTCCCGCCTGCCGAACCTGCTGGGCGGTGACGACGCCGGCATTCACGAGCAGATCGTCATCGACATAGTCTTCGGGTTGCAATTGATCCGGGTTGGCGTAGTAGGCGGTATTCCGTGATTTGGCCACGGCGACGTCGATCGAGAAGACCGTCGCGTCGGGCATGCGATAGAGGCCGAGGATGTTGCCTTCGCGGTCGGCGACGGAAAAGACCATCCGCGTCTCGGTGCCCGGCTGCAACACGAAGACGCTGCCGAACCGCTTGGGATTCTCCACGTCCAGCCGAATCGCGGCGCGGGTTTTGTTCGCCTCGGCAATCCCTTGCTCGATGATCTGCTCGACTTCTTCGGCGGTCAAATCCGTGAAAGCAGTGGTGTGTGGCTCCACGATCCAACCTTCGGAGGCCGGGATGCCATCTTGCGCGAGGTCGCCGCCCGGATTGATCGGCTGATCGATGCCGTTGTTCGGATTGCCTTGGCCCAGTTGCCGCCCCTTCTGAATGAGCTGCTGATAGCCGGCGAGGCGATTTTTGGCCGAGGGATTCGGGCCGAACACTTCGAGCTGAATGCCGACGAGATCGATTCGGCCAAATGGCAATCCAAAGCCCGGCAGCGGGGCGATGCCCCCGAGCGTGCCGACTTCGCCGTTCTTGTAGGCTTTGTCCTTGAGCTGGGCATTGAACCAGCGCAAGCCGCCGACCGCCGCGAACGCGATGTATTCCGCCTCGATCGCCTTTGACGAATTCAGCCGGTCCTCGTTCGATTGCGGCTTCTTTTTGGGCATCTGGCTCGCGTGCTTGAAGTTCTGCTCGTATGTCGCGTAACCATCGTCGCCCGGAAAGAACACCCCAATGCCGCCAATGAGCGTCGGCAACGACTCGCCAGGGAACACCTTGTAAATCGGAATGCCCCCTGGCATCGTTGCGATGCCGCGGGCTTGGGCGTGCGGCAGCAAGTCGGTCTGATAGCCGTACGACTCGGGCGCGAAAAGCTCCTTGTCCGTGGCGAACTCTTCGATGTTGAACCGGTTGTCGAGTTCGATGTCGTCAGTGGTTCCTTTGACGCCATCCGCCCCCGGATGCAAGAGGCTATCGCGGCTTTGGTGCTCAATGCCAAACAGATCGACCGGGGGAGTATGTTTAACCCCTTGCGGAAAGTGGCCGCCGACCCCAATCGGTGCCACGAAGCCGGGCCCGAAGGTTTCGGAGATCGGATCGGACGGATCGAAGGGATCCTGCGTCGTCGGATCGGGGACGGTCGGATTCGATTCGACCTCGCGCTGCGTGATCGTCGATTGGCTGAGGTTGCGAATCGTGCGCGAGGTGAGCGGTGCTTCGTTGCTAGCAAAGAAGGCGGCAGTGCGGGCCTTGGCGACGGCACCATCGATCGCGAAGACGCGGGTATTCAGGTCCGAATCGAACTGCACCTCGGACTCGGTCCGAACTCCCAGGATTCGCCCGTTGCGATCGACAATCGCGATGATGGCATTTTCGCTCGACGTGGCCGCGGCCGCCCGGTCAAGCAGTTGCGAGACCTCGGCACTCGTAATGAACGAGTCGGCGGCCATCATCTCGCGGGTTTCTAGCCGTTCGACGCTCAAAGCCCGTCGGCGGGTCTGCTTGTGTGGGCGTGATTTGTTCCGAAGTGCTTTCATGGCGTTCACTTGCGCTAGGGGAAGCCCGGCCAGCAACTCTAGGTCCGTCTTACCATGCCGCTACCTTGGGGGGCGCGGTTTTCTCACTTTTTTTGATTCGACCGCAAAATCCGGAAAAGTTGCATTTAACGTGCTTTCCCGGACAGCCGATACAACCGCTACAGCTTGCCGCGCGGCGTTGAGATCCCCCTGTAGTGAGTGATTTCAGACCGCCGAGCGGCCGGATGGACATTCCATCGTGAGACGTAAATCCTTTAGCGACGGATGCTTGCGCTCGGCGTGCTGCGCCGCGGCGGCGCTCGAAATACGTCTCGCTGCAGTCGTCTGTCTGCTGGTGACCAGCCTTAGCCAGCCTCTCTCCGCCGCCGATGAACCGCCCGGCCTTATCATGCCGGTCGCCGCGTGGCTCGCAGTGAGTGACGATCCGGTTATCACCCAGCCTTCCGCACCACCCGACGAATTGCTGCCCGGGCCGCCGGTGCTCCGCGACACCCCCGTTCCCGACTTCATTCCGCGGACGGACGTCTTCGAAGACGACGATCCGTGGCTTCGCTGGCCGGTGGATCCACCGCTGGGATACACCGGTCCTTCGGGCATCGCCCCGCGCGAAGGAGCGACCGACAGCCACTTCATTCCGATGGAAGACCGCTGGCGGATCGGCTTTCCCGAATGGGATCGCTACGGCCGCGGGCATCCGCTCGAATTCGAGTATCCCTTCGTGCCGGGAAGCAAGCGCGATCCGTATCACCAGAACGTGCTCAAGGGAGATTATCCGGTGCTGGGTCAGCACACGTTTTTCGTGCTGACCGCTATCGAGGATTTGCTGGTCGAAGGGCGGCAAGTTCCCACGCCGACGACTCCGTTTGAAAGCACCCCGCACCCCGGCGAAGAAGAATTCTTTGGCGATCCGGACCAATTCTTCATCAACAACAACCTCGTCCTTTCGCTCGAATTCAACCACGGCGATGCCGCCTTCAAGCCGGCGGATTGGCGCATCAAGGTGACGCAGATTTACAACATGAACCACCTGGTGGTGGATGAACTGGGGGTCGTCAACCCCGACGTGCGGAAAGGGGTCGCCCGCTTTAAGCAGGACTACGCCACGGAAGAGTGGTTCATCGAAACCAAGCTGGCCGATCTCAGCCCCGACTACGACTTCGTCTCGCTGCGGGCCGGTTCGCAATTCTTCAGCAGCGACTTTCGCGGGTTTATTTTCTCGGATACGAATCGCGGCGTGCGTCTCTTCGGCAACTATCACGCCAATCGCTTTCAATACAACCTGATGTGGCTCGACCAGACCGAAAAAGACACGAATAGCCTGCTCAATACCTGGGACGACCGCCATCAGAACACCGTCATCGCCAACCTCTATACCCAAGATTTCATCTGGCCCGGCTATACCTCGCAAATCAGCTACCACTACAACCGCGACCAGCCGAGCTTCAAGTTCAACGACAACGATTTCCTCGTCCGCCCTGATCCGGTTGGCGTGTTTGCCCCGCACGAAGTAAACGCCCACTACATCGGCTGGGCGGGGGATGGCCACATCAACCGCTTCAACATCTCGCATGCTTTCTATTGGGCTGTCGGCCAGGACGAACTGAACCCGATCGCCGGCCGCGAAGTGAATATCAACGCCCAAATGGCAGCCGTCGAGCTGTCGTATGACCGCGACTGGATGCGATTCCGCTCGTCATACTTCTTCTCCTCGGGCGACAAGAACCCCAACGACCAATCGGCCACCGGCTTCGATACGATCTTCGACAACCCCGCCTTTGCCGGCGGCGGGCTTAGCTTTTGGCAGCGGCAGCAAATTGGCCTCTTCGGCGTGAATCTTGTGCAGCGCAATAGCCTCGTTCCCGATTTGCGGTCGAGCAAATTTCAGGGGCAGGC
Source organism: Pirellulaceae bacterium (assembly GCA_033762315.1). Taxonomy (GTDB): domain Bacteria; phylum Planctomycetota; class Planctomycetia; order Pirellulales; family Pirellulaceae; genus CAYLLN01. Next base: position 8,598 of record JANRLS010000177.1, on the reverse strand, counting down.
CAACTTCGTGAATCCCGGCCTGCATCTGCTCAATTTCGGCGTCGATGCCGACCTGACCCCCAAGCTGCGGATGATCAACAACGTCAACTTCCTCTGGTTCAACCAGACTGAAGTGCTGGAAACCTTCGTCTTTCAGTCGAACATCGAGCCGTTCATCGGCGTCGATCTGAGCATGGGGTTCGAGTATCGCCCCATCTTGCACAACAACATCATCATTGTCGGCGGCGTGGCGACGCTGCTGCCGGGCGAAGGCTTTAGCGATTTGTACGACCCGCTGGTGGGGAAGGTCGAGGGGCTGGTGCAAGGCTTCGTGAACATGATTTTGACGTACTAACCACCGCGGTGGGCTGGAGAACCTGGCGATGGAGCGCTTGGCGAAATATCGATTGATGGCGGGACTGGCGCTCGTGGTGTGCGCGGCCACCGCGCAGGCGCAGCAGTCGGCACCCACCGCGCCGGCCAAGAAGTCGCCCCTCGATGCGCTGCGGGCCATCTTCCCGCTCCCCTATAAATCGCAGCCCGTTCGGCCCGCAAGCCATCAAGACCCGCTTCCAGCTCCCGGTGGTCAACCGTCCGCCGGCAACCCGCCGGCCAAAACAGGGGGCATTCACGGCGGCGAGCCTTTTCCGATTCCTGCCGGCTGGCCGAGCGCCGACGACCTCTATCGCCAGACCGACGAAGATGCCCATCGCAAAAGCTGGGGCTGCAAGAACTGCCATCACGGCGTTCACGACATGCACGCCCTCCCGACTGTCAAGCTCGGTTGCACCGATTGCCACGGCGGCAATGCCGATTGCGGCACCAAGGAAGGGGCGCATGTTCCTCCCCGCTTCGCCCCCGCCTGGCCCAGCTCGGGCAATCCGGTCCGCACCTACACCTTGCTGAATCACGAAAGTCCGGAGTTCATTCGCTTCGTCAATCCCGGCGATCTGCGCATCGCGCATCTTTCGTGCGGGGCTTGCCATCCGCAAGAGGTGCTGCAAGTCAAAAAAGGAATGATGACCAACGGCTGCATGCTGTGGGGAGCGGCCCTCTACAACAACGGCGCGGTGCCGAACAAGTGGCCTCGCTATGGCGAGAGCTACAGTATGACCGGCGTGCCGCAGCGAATTCAGAATGTCTGGAAGCCCGAAGAGACGCAGCGCATCGCCTACGACATGAATTACAAGGGGATCGTGCCGTTTCTCGATCCCTTGCCCCGCTTCGAGATCAGCCAGCCGGGCAACATCCTCCGCATTTTCGAGCCGGGTGGGCGCTTTCGGCCGGAAATCGGCATCCCCGAAAAGGCCGAAGAGCCGGGACGTCCGCGAACACGACTTTCGGTGCGCGGTTTGGGCACCGAAAACCGGACCGACCCAGTGTTCATCGGCCTGCAAAAAACCCGCCTCCTCGATCCGACACTCAACTTCCTCGGCACGAACGACCACGCGGGAGATTATCGCAGCAGCGGCTGCAGCGCGTGTCATGTGGTGTATGCCAACGACCGCTCGCCGGTTCACTCCGGGCCGTTCGCCAAATATGGCAACAGCGCCTTTGCCGCCCACCAAACCGACAACTTTGTCAACAACGTCGATCCGACGATTCCGCTCGGCGAGCCGGGGCATCCCATCGCGCATCGCTTCACCACCGCGATTCCGACCAGCCAGTGTATCGTGTGCCACATTCACCCCGGCACCAACGTGCTCAATAGCTACCTGGGCTTCATGTGGTGGGACAACGAAACCGATGGCGAGCTGATGTATCCCGCCCAGCAGCGGCATCCGACGTCGGAGGAGTTCACCAACTCGTCGATGTCGAATCCCGAGGAAGCGGCAGCCCGCGGCAACTGGGGGAATGCCGGGTTTCTCGCCCGCGTGCCGGAGCTCAACCAGGTCGCCCGGCACTCGCAATTCGCCGATTTTCACGGCCACGGCTGGGTGTTTCGCGCGGTTTTCAAAAAGGATCGCAAGGGGCAATTGCTCGACCGTCTGGGCATTCCGGTCAGCGAAGTCACCACCGACAAGCTGATGCGAGCCGTCGTGCAGCCGACCGATCCGTACCTTCCGCCGGATCCGAACAATCCCCGCTCGCCGACCATCGCCGGCTGCCGGGCGCAAAACGACCAGCCCGTTCACTTGATGGACATTCACCTGGAGAAGGGGATGCACTGCATCGATTGCCACTTCGTGCAAGACGTGCATGGCGATACGAAGCTCTATGGCGAGGTGCGGGCCGCGATTGAAATCACCTGCGTCGATTGCCACGGCACGGCCGACGAAACGATCCCCGAAAAGATCGACCGCCTGGCTCGCGAAGGGCAAGGCCGGCGCATGCCGACGACCGGCCCCGCCTCGGCCGAAGCGACGCCGACCACTCCCGCCGGCCGCAATTTGCTGGCGATGCGCACCCCGTTTGGAAAACGCCTGCCACGGTTCGAGGTGCGGACGGAGATGATCCCGGTCGAAGGGGTTCCGACGCCGCATCAGGTGCTCATTCAGCGGGCGATGGTCGAAGAGGGGCGCGAATGGCGGATCGTGCAAACGAAAGACACGACCAATCCCAAAACCGCCTTTTACAACCGCAAATCGCACCAGGCGAAAACCGTCCGCTGGGAACTCGACGCCAGCGGCGCGCTGCACATGGTCTGGGGTGGCGAGGTCAGTTCGGCGCACGCCAAAGGGGCGGGGCGCGAAATGGTCGGCGGCGTGAAGTGTGCCCACCAGACCAGCAACATGAGCTGCATCACTTGCCATTCCTCGTGGAACCCGAGCTGCTTCGGCTGCCATTTGCCGCAGAAGGCCAATCGCAAAATGCCCGCGCTGCACAACGAAGGGGATGTGTCGCGCAATCTCGTGGCCTACAACTTCCAGACGCTCCGCGACGACGTGTATATGCTCGCTCGCGATGGGCTGGTCACTGGCAACCGGATCAATCCGGCCCGCTCCAGCTGCGCGATTCACGTCACCAGCTACAACGGCAATCGCGAGAATATCTACACGCAGCAGCAGACCATCTCCGGCGGCGGGATGAGCGGCATCGCGTTCAGCACCAATGTGCCGCATACCGTGCGCGCGTCCGCGCCCGAAGGACACGCGATGGCGGCGGGCGTCCATGAAACGAAGATGTGTACCGACTGCCATTTGTCGAAAAACGACGACAACAACGCCATCATGGCTCAGCTGTTGATGCAGGGGACCAACTTCACGAACTTCATGAGCCGCTATTGCTGGGTCGCTTGCAAGGAGCACGGCGTCTTCGCGCCGGTCGTCACCGAAGCCGAAGAGCCGCAGGCGGTCATCGGCAGCACGCTGCACAAGCTGGCGTATCCCGACCACTATCGCGAGCACCTTGAGCGCGGCGGCGAATTGCATCATGCCCACGAGCATCCGGGGCTCGATGTCATCACCCAGCTGCGCTATCCGCGAGCCGAGGCCGAGATTCTGCAGGTGCAGCCGCGCGGCGAATTCCTCTATGCTGCCTGCGGACACGGCGGCCTCCGCGTGTTCGACATCGCGTTCATCGACAACAAGGCGTTTTCGGAGCGGATCACCACCGCCCCGGTTTCCCCCCTTGGCCAGCGGCTCTATGTGCCGACCAAGTACGCCGCCGCGATCGCCGCCCCAACGACGATTGCCCCCGACCCGACGCGCGTCCAGCCGCCGGAAAACAAAGAGCAGCCGATCCACGCGCTCTATGCGTATATCTATGTCGCCGATAAATACGAGGGGCTGATTCTGGTCGGCGCGGGAACCTTGCTCGATGGCGATCCGCTCAATAACTTCCTCGAGCGGGAAGTCACCTTCAATCCCGATGGCATCCTCACCGGAGCGCGGGCGATCACGATTGTCGGCACCTATGCCTATATTTGCGCCGATGCGGGGCTCGTGGTGGTCGATCTCGACGATCCCAAGCACCCGAAGGTGACGAGCGTCATCGGTCACGAGATTTTGGAGCATCCCGTCAGCGTGGCGGTGCAGTTCCGCTATGCGTTCGTCTGCGACGAGCATCATGGCCTGAAGATTTTTGACGTGACCAACCTGCACGATCCGAAGCACGTCGCCGCCCTGCCGCTGGAAGAGTGCCACAACGTGTACGTGGCCCGGACCTATGCGTATGTCGCGGCCGGTCACTTTGGCCTCGCCATCGTCGATGTCACCAATCCCGAACGGCCGTTTGTCGATCAGATGTTCGATGCCGGGGGCTGCCTGAACGATACGCACGACGTGAAGCTGGGGATCACCAACGCCAGCCAGTTCGCCTACATCGCCGATGGTGAGAACGGCGTGCGGGTGGTGCAGCTCACTTCGCCCGAAACCCCCGGCAGTGCCGGCTTCAGTCCGCGCCCGATGCCGCGGCTGATCGCGACTTTCCCCATCCCGGAGGAAGGGCATGCCCACTCGATCGGCGAAGGAATCGACCGCGACCGGGCCGTCGATGAATCGGGGCACCAGATCGCCGTTTTCGGCCGCGTGGGCGCCCGGCCGCTCAACCTGCCCGAGCAACAGCGTATGTATCGTCAGCCCAGCGGCCCCGGCATGTGGCACGGGCCGGTCTTCAAAGTGAGCGACGATCCGTACGATCCCGTCTTCCGCCTGACCCGCGACGTTCCCCCCCCCAAGCTGCCGCCGCCGCCGGTTGCGAGACGGCAGTACGTGCCGCTGGGGAGGTAAGCGCGATCGGTCGCGCGGGTTGGAGGTCGCCGGCGAGCTACGGCTTCGCCGGCTCGATCCCCAGCGCCTCGCGAATCTCTTTCAGCCGCTTGTTAAAGAGCTGAGGATCAAAGGCGGCAATCGCGGCCAGCGATTCGGCGAGGTGTCCCGTCACCGTTTCCGTTTGACCGGCGGGGAGCTTGAGGTGCAACGGATTGCTCTCGGTGCCATAGATTGGCTCGTTGAAAATCCGTTCGATTCGCTCCCGCACGAATTTGTTATCAGCGGCAATCTGGGCGTTTCCCGGTCCGCGCAGCAGTTTGAGGATTTCGGGAGTCAGCTTCGGAGCGGGTTCGGGCTTGTCGTTTTCTTCCGGCTCCGCCAGCGCAAAGTTTCGTTCCGGAACACCGGCCGCGTCCTTTAATATCTCGCAGGTCGCCCAGGCGATCTGCCGCGCGGCGTGGTAATCTCGGTGGTCGTCGTTTGCGGGGTTCAGCAATTTCGCCAGCAGCGCTTTTCCAGCGGCGGCGTCGGTTGGCATTCTCGCCAGTGATGCTCCGAGCAAATCACAGGTCGCTTTCAGTTCTTGGGCTGCTTCGGTGACGATGGTCCGGTCGCCAAACGGGCGGGCGGAATAGCCCTGGTTGAGTTGCATGATTGCCGTGTCGAATTTGGCTAACTCAGGCGGATTCGCTGGGCCCACCGACCCGGCGGCGAGGCGGGGGAGGGCCGTCGTCCAAAGCGCGGCCGGTGGCCGGCCGACGACGCCCGTGCGTCGCACCCTGAAGCTCGACGGAAATTCGGAGCGGAGCTCGTGGTGGCAAGAGCCGCAGTCAAAGTGCGAGAAGTCGAGTGGTTCGTTCGCGGGCCAATCGGCGATGAGCGCCGCGTAGCCGCGCAAGACAGCGAGGCTGGAAATGGCGACATCCTTCGTTCGGCCCCAGTCTTGCTCGGGACTTGTCGAATAGCTTCCGGGGTTGGCCGCGAAGTAATTTTCCGCCAGATCGTCGGCTTGCAACACTCCGCGGAAATCGGAGCCGGCGATGGCGGCCCGATCGTCCATCGTCAAGCTGCCACGGGCGTAGTTGAACCCGGCGGGCTGCGCGAGCTTCTCTTGAATGGGCCGCCAATGCGGGGGTTCTTGCGTGGAAAACGAGGAAAACTCAAAGCTGGGAAGTGGCGGGTGACCATTCGCATACCACTCGTGCCGCACAAACCGGGGGGGCGTGGTCGTCACGCTGCCGACATGGCAGGAGACGCACAAATTTGCCCGCTCCACCGGATCGCGCAAGTCCGTCATGCCGTATTTTTGCTCCTTCGCACTCGCCTTGACGAGGCGCCAAGTGGAGCGAGCGTGCGCCAGTTCGTACTCTCTTCCCAGCCCGTGGCAAACCTGGCAGGAGACGCCGAATTCGAGCGTCGTCAGCTTTTGCAGTGGGTTCGCGTCGATGGGCTCCGCCAATGGAGCGTGACACGACAAACATTGCTGAACCTTGGTGATCTGTTCCTGTTTCGCGCCCGGCCGAAAGCTGATGGGCTTTTTTAGCCGCTCCAGGTCAGGCACGGCAGTCAACTCCGCCGGCTCGAAGTCCAAGACGTCGGCGATCGGAAAGCCGAGAATCCGCTCCGTTAGTTCGAGGTTCTTTGCTGGTCGGAGCAAGAGCAATAGCGACTGCCGGTGCTTGTCCTCGTGCGACCAGAGCGACCCTTGCTGGCGGCGACAGAAATCCTTGCTCCCGGCGAAGGAATCGCGTTGACCGGGGATCGGATCGCGAAAGTGGCAACCAATGCAATTGTCGGTCGAAGTGGCGTGGAAAGTCGGCGGTGCTTGCGCACGGGACTCGCGAGTCGCCCCTTGAACCAGTAACAGCGAGGTAATCGAAATGGCGAGCGACCAGACTGAGCGGATCATGGTTGACTCGGCTGAGGGGTGTCGGCTCGAGGAGCTGCGGACTCCGCTTGCAACTGGCTTGCCAGTTCGGTCAACTCCGCCGAAATCGCGGGCAAGTCGGAAAATGGCACGGCGGCAGGCCGCGGCAGCCCCATCCAGTCAAAAGCGGGCCACTCGAACTGCTTGGAACCGAAGGCCAGCGAAATCTTAATGGCGCGGAGTCGCCTGGCGAATGCTTGACTCGCGGCGCTCTCGCCGGCGGGCGTGTTATCCCGAGAGGCCAAGTAGGCCGCTTGCAGGGCAAGGGCGCGGTGAGTGGTGGAGGACCAGGAGGGAACGGCTGGAGCGGGGTCGCGGCTGAGGAGCGTGAGAAGATCGGGCAGCGAAAGGTTGGCGGGAGCGACGGCGGGAATTTCGCTTGGGAATAGCGCGTGGACTGCGGCCGCATTGTCGCGGAAGGGCCCTTCCATTGCAGCTCGGAACTGGACCATTTGCGAATCCTTTCGCAGCGACTCGGCGAACGAAAGGTTCCAGGCTTGCCAGGCGGGCATGCCGGGCTGGCTCGCGGCGCGGGCGGGAACGGGATTGGGTTCGCCGCCGGGTCGCAGGCGCTGGTGGCAGGCAAAGCAGTCGTATTCGGCGAACTCGGGCCAGGGAGAGACCGGCTCATGACGGGCGGCGCGGCTGGCCCGCGATTTCAGCAACGCGAGCGTGTTTTCGGCGGCGGCGGCCTGACCGGCGGCCCACAGCTTCACTTTGAACTCCGGTTCGCGAAGGCGTTCGGCTTCGGGCCAGTGCTTCTTGCCGATCAGGTCGTGATAAGCCGAAAGCTCGAATCGCAGCGGCGGATGGCCGGCGGCGATCATGTCGTGATTCATGTCGTGCGTGGCATCGCCGATGTGGCAGCCGGCACATTGTTTGGCCCGGACGTGCAGATCCTTGGTATCGAGCATCCCCAGGCCGTGCAGCTCTTCGCGCGTGACGTCGCGCTCGTAGTGCCGGGCGATCCAGTGGCGGGCGTCGCCGTGACACGATTGGCAGCCGATCCCCAGAGCGGTAAGTGAATCGCCACTTCCCTTTGCTGCCGTGGCTTCGGGGTTGTGGCACGCCGCGCAGCGCTCGCGCAGCGCGGGCATTTCCTCCGGCGAGCGGCCAACATTCATCCTGTCCAGAATGTCTTGGAAAGGCTTCCCGAGGATCGTCACCGCCGCGCCGGCATGCGGATCGAATTCGCTCCACCGCACAAACTCGTGCCCGGCCAGGCTGCCTCGAATCGGGCGCGGCGACGGATTGCCGTGGCAGGTCGCGCTGCCGCACGACTGCGACGACACCGGCAGCACCTCGCGGGCCGCGCGGCCGGGGGGCAAAATCTCGGCCGGCTGGTCGGCGAATAAGGGCGCGGCGAAGGCCAGGACCAACCAGCAGGCAACAATTCGGGGGGGCATGAAAACCTCGTCCCCAATTCTAGCCGCCAAATTGCGCTTCTGGCGAGCAGCCCGGCCAACTTTGCCGGCGGTAGTGATTCTACCGAGAATTTCGGGCCCGATCGATGCCCGCGCAGCCCCTACATCTTCTCCACTACCCGAATGCCGAGCAATTCCAGCCCCAGGCGGATCGTCCGGGCGGTCAAATCGCACAAGAGCAGGCGGCTGTCGCGGAGGTCTTCGGTCGGGGCTTTGAGAACAGGGCAGTTTTCGAAAAAGGCCGAGTAGCTCTTGGCGAGGTCAAATAGGTAGCCGGTCAGATGATGGGGCATGTAGTCGGACTCCGTCTCGGCCAGGGCCTCGGCGAAGCGGAGCAGTTGAATGCCCAGGGCCCGTTCGGCGGGATGGGTCAGCGCGATTTTTGCCCCGCTCGCCCGCACTTGGGCCGCGTCGAACCCGCCGCGGGCAAAAATGCTCCGGACCCGGGCATAGCTATATTGCATGTAAGTCGCCGTGTTGCCGTTCATCTGCAGCATTTTGTCGTAGCTGAAGGTGTAGTCGCTCGTCCGATTCTGCGACAGGTCGGCATACTTGAGCGCTCCGATGCCGACGACTTCGGCAATTTCTTGCCGGCGTTCGGGCGAAATCTGGTTGT
>JANRLS010000176.1:0-7024 GCA_033762315.1 Pirellulaceae bacterium | reverse complement strand
CTTCCCCTTCACCGGTCGGCACGTCGCTCGGCGGCGTGTAGTGCTCGGCCATGTAGTTGATGATCCCCAGGATGTCCTGCACGTTCACGAAACCGCTGTTGTCCACGTCGTAGAACAACCCACCGACCGCTTCGTCGCCGGTCGGAGCGGCGGCCGGCCCGCCATGCTCCGACATGAAGCTGATGATCGCCAGGATGTCCTGAGCGTTCACGATGCCGTCGTTGTTCACGTCGGCCCCCACCCGGTTATTGGTGGAGGGATTCTGAATGACCGACGAGCTCGAAGTCACCGGCGGATCGAAGTTGCCAAGCAGCGGCAGGGCAAATTCGTCGCCGTACTGCAAGTACTGGTCGTTGCCGAACGGCACCGGCTGGAAGCGGACGATGTTGAAGTTCGGGAACAGCGGATCGGTGACGATGCGGCCATTCGCATAGCTCCCCACGCCATAGAGACCGGGGGCGAGGTAGTCTCCCGGTCCATCGGCGGCGACCGGATAGTTGCCGCCGGTGATCGACGGGCCGATGTTGCCCGCCGGTCCGCCGGGGGTGTCGTTCTGCACGACCCCCGACACCAGGAAGTACCATTCGGCTTGTTCGGTCGGATCGACCCCCGAGCGGGCCGGAACCCACAGGCCGATGTCCTCGATGCCGTCCACGTTCATGTCGGCGGCGACGGGAACTTCGCCCACGCCAATGAAGCCGAACTTGAACGTCCGCTCGACCGTGCCCGAAATGCCGGGCAGGCTGGCGATGGAGGTCGCGCCGATGGTGCTGAGGTCGAACGACCAGACATCGTCGGTGTACGTACCGAGGTCGTCGTTGCCGTCGCCGTCGAAATCGCCGACGATGGCCTGACCCACGGTGGGCCAAGACACGGTGGCATCGACGCGATAGTCGTGGTTGGTGTCGAACCAGAACGCGCTGCCGGTGAAGAGGCCGACTTCGTCGCCGTTTACGTCGAAGCCATCGAAGTTGCCGGCAATCGGCTTGCCGTTGATGCTGGCGGGATCAATTCGCTCGATGTCCGAAACGCCGTCGTTGTCGGTATCGATCAGCCACCGCCAAGTGGCGGTTCCCACGCGTCCATAGGCCCCGAGCTTGTCGAAGCCATCGGCCACCCCATTGCCGGCGGCGGCGGCGCGGTCGTCCGCCGTGCCGAGAACGCCATCCGGACCCGCACCGGCGAAATTGCCGGAGAATAGGTTATCGCTCGTATATCCGTAAATATATGTGATGTCGCGGTTGGTGTAGTCGGGATTATCGGGATCGAACGTCGTGTTGCCGTTGATGTCGATCCAGGCCGAGCCGGCGGCATAGACGCCGACTTCGGGCCGCGTATCGATGGTGAAGCGGGCAACATAATTGCCACCAGGAACTTGATCCCCCGTCGGGAACAGGGGGTTCTCTTGCGGCTCGCTGGAATTGCTTTCGCCATCCAGCTTGTTGCCGACATAGTCCTGCAGCTCGTCGAGAATCGTCAGCGTGAAGCGGTCGTCCGGCAGGGCGGCACCGATGTCGTCCGACGTGTTGAACACGCCGTCGGCACCGGGCAGGCGGAAGACCAATTCCACCGTGGCGGTGGCAATGCCCGGGCCGACCGTATTCGTCAGCACGTTCACGTCGAGAATCGGAATGATGCCGTTGTAGTCGCCGCGAACCTGGTAAATGCCAGGCGTCTCGGCGATTTCTTGCTTGAGGGCCGTGTAGAGGAATGGCACCACGCGGGCCGGCAAGTCTTGGAAGCTGATCACAAGCGAATTAACGAGCGGCGTCGGCCCGTCGGTGCTCGGCTTGGGATCGAACAGGTCGTAGGGATTGCCGGCGTTGTTGATATCGACATCGGTCACCTGCGGGCCGCGAGTGTCGAGGAAGATTTGCAGGTCGGTCACGTCGAGCGGCGAGAGGGCGTTGATATTGCCCGCCACATCCTCGGCGGTGGCCAAAATGGTCCGCAGGCCATCGAGCGGGAATTGCGGACCATTCAGATCGACGTTCGAGGTCGCTTCCCAGTAGCCCGTCGGATACTGATTCGTCCCGTCGAGCGGAATGGCGGTGGTCACGGCGATCTGGATATCCGTCGCCGGCTCGACCGTGCCGTTGCCGTTCATATCGACATACAGCCGCACGACGCTGTTGGCCTCGGCTTGGCCGAAGAACTTCGGCGTGGTGGCGTTGGTGACGCGATCAACAAGCGTCGGCTGGTTGAAGCCAATGCCGGAATCACTATCGGGGTGCAGGCCATCGTTGGCCACGTTCGGCAGACCGAAGAAGATCGGCGGCGATTGCGTATCGACGACGATTTCCAGCGACAGGCTGCGGTTGCCAAAGCCACCGCCGTTCGGGTCCGAAGGATCGACGATCTGCACGCGAGCCGAGAGGAAATGGCTACCGTCGGTAAGGGCAAACGGCACCACGGCGCCACCGACGATTCGGTCGCGCTCGAAGTCGAATTCGTAAACCCCTTCGGCGATTTGTCGGGCATAGCCGACGGGAACCTGCGGCAACTGACCGGGCTGCTGCGGGGTCCCCTCGTCGAAGATCGCCACGCGGAAACCGGCGTTGATGCCGGTGAGGCTGGTCGTTTCGCGCTGGGCGGCGGCATTGCCGCTGAACGGAATCGAGATGATTCCCTGGCCCGGATCGAGTTGGTTGCCGGGGGTCGGGTTGCCGGGAACGTCTTGCAGCAGCCAGGCGTCATCGACGCGGAAGCGGACGATGGGGGTGTTGTCGCGGGTGACGTTGTCGAGCTGCGAACGGCCGGTGTCGAACGTTTCGATCTGGAAGGCGTTGCCCACCGCGGAGATGCCGGTGAACGTACCCGCGACGAAAGTAAAGGTGCGCGTGGCACCGACATAGTCGGACACGCGACCGCGCTGGCCGTTGAGCGGGCCGGACGTGAAATAGACATCCTTGCCGTTGTAGAAATCATCGACCGCCGAGAGGGCCGCGCCACCATTGAACTGCGTGGCGCTGGCGGCGGCGGTGACCGTGCTGGTGGCGATGATATCGTCGAGCTCGCCGTCGTACGGAGTGGCGACCGGCGTGTTGATGACCGAGATGTTATAGACGTTGACCGCCAGGCTATCGCTGGCCGTCGCGCCGTTAGCGTTGGTCAGCGGTCCACCCGCCGGAGCGCCGCGGACGCGGAGATAGTAGGTCTGCCCCGCGACCGCCGGAATGCGGACCCGCTCGTCGGCATCGGCCGCGGCCGATTCGTTCGAGCCGAACGTGCCAACACCGGCAATCGCCCCGCCAGCCGGGAAAGCGGTGGTCAGGCCGTTGATGTCGTACACCGCGATGTCGAGATTGCCATTGCCGGGCAAACCGGGGCGAACCAGCCCGTTGACATCCGTGTAGCCGGCATATTGCGAGAAGAAGACGCGGATGTCGAGGTCGCCCGTGTATTGGGCGACAACCCGATACCAGTCTTCGTCGCCGGCACTGTTGAACGTGGCATCGAAACCGGGATCGATCGTCGGATCGACGTTGATCGCCGAGTTGCTGCCGAGGAAAGTCGCATTCGGCAGCGAATTGTTGCTCTCGTAGGGATCGGCCTTAAAGACGAACAGTCGGCCAAGACCATTCGTTCCCGTGCCACCGGTGATGGGATTCAGCGGGCTGAGGCTCGCGTATTCCACATCGAAATAGACGATCGGGGCCATCCCGCCGATCTGATACGACCCGGTGCCCGGCGTCGCGCCCACGCGCTGGATCACCGTATCGCCGAGGCCATCGTCCACCACGGTCAGCCGGTCGCTGGCGGCGGGAGCACCGGCATCGACGGTGAACCGGAGGCTGAGCGCCTGGAAGCTATTGACGATCAGCGAATCGCTTTGGGTGACGCGGAGGATATCGTCGCCGGAGCCGGACTCGATCTTGACGTTCTCGACGGTCGCCGTCGTTGGCGTGCCGGCAACTGGGAACACAACCAAGGTGTCGGTTTCGGTACCCGGTCCACCGACCACGCCGTCGTAACCGAGGAGCGTATCGCTGACTTCGTATTGCAAGCTGGTCGGGCTATTTTGGATGGCGTCGATCCGATCGTTGTTGCTGGTACCTTGCACGAGGATCGTATCGAAGCCGGTGCCGCCGTCGTAAGTGTCGAGGCCCAGGCCACCGACCATGGTGTCTTCGAGCGGACCGCCGTCGAGGAAGTCAGCCCCGGCGTTGCCGCTGAGGAAGTCGTTGCCGGCGGCGGCGCTGATGGCAAAGCCCAAGATGGCCGTGCCGCCGGGGCCAACGTTGCCGATGAGCGTGGCGGCTCCGGTGGAAAGGTTTATTGAATAGAGACCAGCCACGCCAGCCACGGTGAGCGTGGCGAAGGCGTTGTTGGTGCCCGGTGCGATGTCGAAGCCGACATTGCCGGTGGTGGCCACGCCGAGCGAGCCAATCGGAGTGATCGCGCCGAGGTTGGGGGAAGGAGCGCCATCGACACCCCCTTGGCGCACCAGGTTACCGGTCGCCGAGTCGATGCCGAAGAGTGTGGAGACCGTCGCGCCGGCGAAGTTGCGGTCGTAGGCCGAGCCGACAACCGTCGAACCTGCGGTAAGGGCGGTGTCGGCCCCCGCGATCGCTCCTGTGTCGGGATTGAGCCGGAAATTGTCCCCCAAGCTGCTGACGACCCGAATCCGGTCCACGGTGGGATTGAAATCAAAGCCATAGACCCCGCCCGCGGCGACGCCCGCCGACTGCGGCAAGGCGAACGGAGCACCGACTTGCACCGCTGCGCCCGTGCCGACATCGATGACATAGAGCCGGCCGGTGTTGCCGCCGGTGACACCCATTCCATACAACTGACCGGTCGCCGGGCGATAGTCGATGCCGACCAGCGTTTCGCCGGCTTGCAGGCCGGTGATGGGGGTGTTGGCAAGAAGCGTGGTGGTGGTCGAGGCGATGAAGCGAACCAGCGCGTTGGCGGTGGTCAAACCGACATACGGATCGTCGCCGATGACGAAGTCCTGACCGACACCGCCGATGACGGTGTCGTCGCCATCGCCGCCGATCAGCACGGCATCGCCGGAAACGAAGTCGTTGCCCGCGCCGCCGTCGATGGTGACGAGGATCTGCCCTTCGACGCCGTCGTTGGCCTTCAGCACGTCGTTGCCACCGCGGCCCAGCAGCGTGAGGCGGTCGCTATTGGCAGCCGCCGAGTTCGCGATGTTGATGTCGTACTTGAGGCCCGTGATGGCCACGCCAGGGATGGCTGACACGTTCACGGTGTCGGATACATTGCGCCCGCTGACATAGACGTTGTCCAATGCCCCGTCGGCCGCGCCGAGATCGAGGTTCAGCACCTTCAGTTCGGTCGCGAACAGGTCGTTGACCACGACCGAATCGCCGCCGCCAGCCGCTTGCACATTGACCTGCTCTACGCTGGCCATATCCATGTTGATGGGACCGCCGGCGCGATTCAGCAGCAGCCGAGTCCCCACGGCCGACAAGGTAAAGACATCGGCCGCCGCGCCGCTAAAGAAGGTGAGCAGATCGCTTTCGCCCGTGCCACCCTCGATCGTGTCGCTGCCGTCCCCATTCTCCCAAACAAAGACATCGGAACCCGCGCCGCCGAACCATTGGTCGTTGCCGGCATCGTCGGCTGCGCCGTTGGGGCCAACCGGAGTAACCACGGTATTGCCGAGCACGAACGTGGCGTCGCCAAAGGTGTCGTCGCCGTCCTCGCCGTAGATGGTGTCGTTCGCCCCGCCGCCAATCAGGCGGTCGTTGCCGCTGCCGCCATAGATCAGGTCGGCGAGCGTCGAGCCGAACACCGTGTCGTTGCCGTCACCGGCGAAGATTGTCGTCGTCGTGGCGGTGAACGTCGTCAACGTCACCGAGTCGTTGCCCCCGAAGGTGTTGATCGTCAGATTCTCAATCGAGGTTCCAACGGTGACCAGATTGACCAGCGAGCCGGCGAGCGTAACCGTATCGGTGTCCGAGGTCAGTGTGTCCGGGCCATTGGTGGCGTTGAGCACCACTTCGTCGAAGCCGCCACCGCCATTGACCGTCACCTCTTGGAACGAGCGGAAGTTGAACAGCGGGCTCAGGCTGGAGACAAAGCTGCCGGTGCCTAAGTCCTTCGGGGCGACCGTCGTCGTGCTATCGGCGGCGTTGCCGACGATCAAGATCGTGTCGTCAGAGTTTGTAATCGTGGTCGCTGCGGCGTTCTGATCTTCTCCATCGTACTCGACAAGCTCAACACCTCCGGCCGAAGAGACGTAGGTGAAATCGTCGCAAACGTAGGTGAATGGCGCGATGGTGATTAGCGAGTCGGTGCCGGCTTCGGTGTAGGTCAGCGTGCCATCTTCGTCAATCAGCAGGGTGCCCGTATCCGCGCCGGTTGGCGTGTAAACCAGGCTGTCGATCCCGGGGGTTTCAAAGACGAGGCGGTCGGCCTCGTTGGCCTCGCCGATGCTGGGAGCGCCGCCGACCACCTGCACATGCACGTCCCAATCGGCGTCGTTCGGGGCGGGAGCACGAATGACGATGTCGTCGTCGCCGCTCAGCGCGTCGATATACAGATCGGCTTGGCCGGGGCTATCGGGCAAATTGAGAATCAAAATGTCGGGGCCGGCATTGACCGAGAAGGTGAAATCGCGGACGCCATTGGCACCGGGGTTGTAACTATCGTCGCGGGCGATGATCGTGATGTCGTCGTCGGCATTCGTTCCCAGGATGAGGAACGGGCAATCGGGGTCGGGAGTGATCGAGACTTGCTCGATGTGGTCCCAACTGACCGTCGCGCTGCCGGAAAGAGCGCCGCCTTCATCGACTTCGGGGCCAGCAACGTAAGCGAACGCTCCGACCACGAGGATCGAGTCGCCGTTGGGGACTCCGATCGGGTCGCCGCCATCCACGAATACGGTGGACGCGCCGGGAGTCACGGTGAAGGCGTCGTTTCCTTCGAGGCCGAACACTTCCAGCGACTCGGTGTTGGCGGTGAAGGTAATCAGGGCATCGGTGCCAACCGCGGGGGCGTCGTCAATAGTGACGCTGCCCGCTGCCGCATCGACGAGCCAGGTCTGGGAAAG
>JANRLS010000175.1:0-9391 GCA_033762315.1 Pirellulaceae bacterium | reverse complement strand
CCCGGATTGGCGGCATACCAATCGACGGCGATCCCCAATCTCGGCGGATAGTAGGGGGAATACTCCGTCACCGAGCCGACCAGCACCGCATCGACCCCCATCAGCCGGGCCAGTTTCTGGAAATCGTCACCCGTTCTCGGCTCCTGGCCGCTAGCTCGCAACAACTGCTTGGCGACACCCACTGGCATCACCTCGAAGCCCGGAATCGCCTGTAGTTCGTTGTAGTACGCCATCGCCACCTTTTCGCCATCCACGGTTGGCTCGTGACTCTGATTGAAAAACGGCAGCACCGCCACGCGGTGTAGCTGCGGAAACGGATTGTGATATTGGGGCTGAATCGCCCGGTCCGGAAAGATCGCGCAGCCCGAAGCTAGCAATGCCAGGCTGGCACCCATCAGCAATCGAAAGTTGGCAATCAGACTGGGCATAGGTCGCCGCACCGGGTCCATCGCGCGAGCGCAAAGAACACCCGCAATATCGACACAATCGGCAAACTCGGCCCAGATTCTTTAGCCTTCCAGCGGCAAGCACCGTCGGGTTGCGTTGGGATGGCCCGATTGGTCACGAGTTTTGACCAGAAATGCCGTCCCCAGTGCTCTGCGGATGCGGCCCCGACTACTGCCGGCTGGGGAAAATCCACCGCTGCCGATAGAAGTACGTCAGCATTCCGATCGAGGTGGCCAGCATGACGGCGATGCAGAGTGGATAGCCGTAATACCATTCGAGTTCCGGCATGTTCCAGCGCGAAACGTGCGGGTCGAAATTCATCCCGTAGATGCCGGCGATGAAGGTGAGCGGAATAAACAAGGTGGAGATGATGGTGAGGACGCGCATCGTTTCGTTGATGCGAGTGGAGAGGAACGACATGTAAAGATCGCGCAAGTCGGCGGTGAGTTCGCGATACGTTTCGACGAGCTCGACCACCTGCACGACGTGGTCGTAGCAATCGCGGAGGTAGATGCGCGTATCGGGCGAGACGCGCGAGATTTCGTCACGTCCCAGGAGCGCGATCGCGTCGCGCAGCGGCCAGATCGCCCGCCGCAGAATCAGCAGGTCGGATTTCACCGCATGCAGTTCATCCATCACCGCGCGGCGGCGAACATCGAGCACCGCGTCTTCCAGATCGTCCAGCCGCTCGGCATAGACTTCCAGCACGGGATAGTAATGGTCGATCACGGCGTCCAGCAGGGCATAGGCGAGATAGTCGCTGCCCGCGTGCCGCATTTTACCGCTCGATTCGCGAATTCGCTGGCGGACGCGGTCGAACGGATCGCCGGGCGTTCCCTCTTGAAACGTGAGCACCCAATTCGGACCGATGAACATGCTGAGCTGCTCGGTGCCGCAACGATCGGTGCAGTTGACCATGCGGACGACGATGAAGAGTACGTCGCCAAAATCATCGATTTTGGCCCGCTGGTGAACATTGACGGTGTCCTCCAGCGCCAGTCGATGCAGACCGAACAACTCTCCAAAGCGCTCGATGACTTGGGCATCACCCAGCCCTTCGACGTTGATCCACGTCATGGTCTGTTGGCCGACGAAGGCATGCGCCTCGTCGGGCGTGGCCGGATCGCGGTCGATCAAATAGTCGGGACCGTAACCGATGACATGGATTACCGGCTTGGGGTGGGCGGGGTCGGGCAGCACCTCGCCGGGAGAACTTCCCGGCGCGGACCGGCGATGGACCTTGGCGATCGGATCGGGCTTGCGGCGGCGGCGTCTCACGCGGCAGATCGGGTTGGCAGGGGGTTGGTCAGGCGAACTTCCACGGGGCGGAGCACGTTCAGATGCACGTCCCGCTGCGGAAAGGCGAGTACGATTCCACGGTCGGCGAGCAGATCGTCGATGCGAAACCGCAGGTCGCTTTCCACTTCGGCTTTGTTCGTGTCCCGCAAGTGTACCCAAAATCGAAGCTCAAACAGCAAGGCATCCGAGCCAAAATCCATGAACAGCACTCGAGGAACCGGCTCTTTGAGCACATCTTCATGTTCGGCGGCGGCGATCAAGAGCAGCCGCTCGATCTCGCGCGTCGGTGAGCCATAGGCCGCGCCGACGGCGATCGCTCCGCAAACGGTGTCGTCGCTGAGGGTCCAATTGACGACCGACGTTTCCAGCAGTTTGCTGTTCGGGACGATGATCTCGTGGTTCTTGGCGGTGGCGATTTTGGTGCTTCGCGCGCCGATCAGTGTCACGCACCCAACCATCCCGTCGATTTCGATCACGTCGCCCACGCGGATCGGCCGCTCGGCCAGCAAAATCAGCCCGCTGATGAAATTGTTGACGATGTTCTGGCTGCCAAAGCCGGCGCCGATGGCGAGGGCCCCGCCGAGGAAGCTGAAAACCGTCAGCGGCACGTTCAGCACGTTGAGCGACAGCATGGTGAACGTGGCGAGCAGCACGTAGAACGAAATCGATTGCAGCGGCGACACGGCGCTTTTATTCAAGCCCAGGCGCGTGAGCAGCCGGCTGGCAACCCAGCGACTGATCATCCCCGCCGCGATGTACCCCAGCCCCAGCAGCACGAGGCCGCCGCTCAGCGTGCCGATCGTTATCAGCGGCTTGCCGTCGGTCGCCTTGATGAGGACGATGCCCCAGACCTCCTGAACCAGCGTCCACACTTCGGCCGCCTTTTCGCTAAGCGATTTTTCGACCGCGTCGAGGCTGACCAGATCCATGCCGGTGGGATTGGCCGGCGGCACATCTTGGGCGGCGAGCGGGTTGATGGTGACGATGGTCAAGACGATCAAGGTCAGCAAGTCGATTGGCAACGAACGCATGAGGCTACTCCTGGCAAGCACGAACCACAGCTTTATCTCGTGGGGGAATAGCAGAATTGGGCGACTTGGGTCAAGAGCCGGTCGGGGCGAGGGAATTCGCTGCCTTTTGCACATTCTTAACCGACCGTGACTCCCGATTTCCGGGCGAGCAGCATAAGATGCGGTGACTTGGCAACTTTCGAGCGAGGCTCTTATGGCGGTGGCGGAACCTGTTGGCATCAACCGGCTGGAGGCGATTGCCCGCGGCGAGACGATCAATTCGGTCGTCCACAAGCAGCTCGCAGCCGAGGAGGCGGTGCTGGAGATCGACAATTTCTGCCTCTGGTATGGCACCAAGCAGGCGTTGCACAATGTCTCGCTCCGCGTTCCCAAGGGAAAGGTAACGGCAATCATCGGGCCTTCGGGCTGCGGCAAATCGACGCTCCTGCGGTGCGTTAACCGGATGAACGACCTGATTCCAAGCGTCCGCATCAGCGGCGACATGCGGCTCAACGGCGATTCGATCTACGGTGCCGGCGTCGATGTAATCGAGCTCCGCAAGCGGATGGGCATGGTCTTTCAGAAGCCGAACCCGTTTCCGATGAGCATCTTCGAAAACGTCGTTTATCCGCTGCGAATCGATGGCGAGCGTGATCGCAAAGTCATCGCGGCGGCGGGGGAGCAAAGCCTGCGCGGCGCGGCGCTGTGGGACGAAGTGCGCGACCGCCTGAAGGACAGCGCACTCGGCCTTTCCGGCGGCCAGCAGCAGCGGCTGTGCATCGCCCGGGCGATTGCCGGCGAGCCGGAGGTGCTTTTGCTCGACGAGCCTTGCTCGGCACTCGATCCGATCGCGACCGGCAAAGTGGAAGACCTGGTGCAGGAGCTGCGCGGCGATTTTTCGATTTTGATCGTCACCCACAACATGCAACAGGCGAGCCGGGTGAGCGATTACACCGCGTTCATGTATTTGGGCCGGCTGATTGAATATGGACCAACCGCCGAGATTTTCACCCGGCCGAAGCTCCGCGAGACCGAATCGTACGTCACGGGGCGGTTTGGTTAGGGGCCCGGGCGGCGGGCGCTTTCAATAACTTATCGAGCAACGACAGCACCACGCCGCGATAAACCCGCTCCAGCAGCGGGTTCGATTTAATCAGCTCGAAAATGCCAAACAGTCGCTCTCCTTCGGCGGCATCGAGGGGCGTTTCGAGCGTGCGGCCAGCGGAATCGAGCATGATTGCGACATAGTTGTGCCCGCCGCTGCCGTCGTCAATCCGCTTCACGTCGTGCAGCTGCGCGGTGTCGAGATCAAACTCGCCGGCCACGGGCTCGCTGGCGGGCTGGCTGGCGCGATGTTCGGTGCCGAGCAAGGTTTGCAAGCGGCCCGTCACGGCCTCGACCGAGTCGGGGGACGAGATGCGGTTGAGCGTGCCGGTCAGCTGACGCAATTTGGCGAGTTGGTCGTCGCCGCTGAGTGCCTCTGCGGCGGCGATTTCCGCGGCGACGCGAGCCTGTACCCAACTCGCGGCGGCATCTTCGGAGCTGGCATCTCGGGCGGTCAGAATCTGCTCGGCGAGCGCCGGATCCACCCGCGCGGCGACCCGGCTGATCTGATCCTCGGCAATCTGCTCGGCCGTGGCGTCGTCGTGAATCTGAATCGGCAAATCCGCGAGCGGCGTGCCGGGGGTGCTAGGGTCGTCCGCTTGCACGGCGCTTAGTTCGACCTGTCGCGGCTCGCCGCTGGCCGGAACAATCATCTTCATCGCCAGCAGGAGTTGCAACGCACATGCCGCGGCGAGCCAACCATGCAGCAGCGTGGAAAATCGCCAACTTCGCCGCCACTGCTGGCGCTGGCGAGCGCTCCGGGGGCCCGGAGGCGCGCGCGGTTCTAGCGGCTCGGCAGGAGGCTGCCAGTCGAAATCGGCAAGCGGCGGTGGGGATGGAGGGTGCCACATAGGCGTTTGGGGCGCAGTGTCCCAGCTACCAAGCTATCTGAGGCCGCCCCGACACGCAACGCAAATGCCTTGGCCGCAAGCAGTTGCGCGGCGTGCGGTTCGGGTTGATGAAGGGTACAAACCGCGGTTAAGACAGTGGCATCCAAGCGACCCATGACAACACCATCTCTCTATCGGCGTGTCCTAGGACCGCAATTTGCTGGCCTTTCGCCCGTTTTGCGACAGTTTCACGACTCGACTCCCGCCGAGGCGACCGGCTCGATAACCATTGAGCATGGCCGCTGGCCCTGCGGCTGGCTGGCTTGGCTCGTGGGATTGCCCCCCGCTGCCGAGAATTGCCCGGCGAAGCTGGCCGTGCGAGGCTCGCCCGCCGGTGAAACATGGGATCGCCAGTTTGGTTCGTCGCGATTTGTGACGCGGCAAAGGGAGCGCGACGGCCTGCTCGTCGAAGCGATGGGCACCGTCACGGTCGGCTTTGCCGTGGAAGTCGCGGGGGGAGCGCTAAGCCTGGCATCGCGGCGCGTTTGGTGGTTGGGAATCCCCCTGCCGGCGTGGCTGGGACCGCGGATCGTGGCGCGGGCGGAAGAAGATCAGCAAGGCGGGTGGAACATTGACGTGCGGGTGCAAGTGCCGCTATTCGGTAAATTGCTGCGTTATCACGGAAAGGTGACTCCCCCATGACGGCAGCCTTGTCGCTACTCATCGTGCAAGGAGTGCTCGGCGCACTCGACACCCTCTACTACCACGAGTTCCAGCAGCGAATTGCGGCCCGCTCCACCGGGGCGCTCGAACTGCGCCTGCACGCGGCGCGCGATTTCTTCTACGCACTGCTGTTTGGATCGCTGGCTTGGACGCAATGGCGCGGCTGGCTGGCGTGGCTGTTGGTCACGGTGCTCGCCGCTGAGATTCTGATCACGCTGTGGGACTTTATTGAAGAAGACCTTCGCCGGCCGCTGCCGCCGGGCGAGCGCGTGATGCATACGTTGCTGGCGATCGTGTACGGGGCATTCCTCGCCAATTTGCTGCCGCAGGTGTGGATTTGGGGGACGCTGCCGGCCGGCTTCACCCCGGTAAGCTACGGCTGGCTTTCGTGGCTGATGACGGCAATGGCGCTGGGCACGGCTCTGTCAGGACTGCGCGATTTGGCGGCCAGCTTTCCGAGCCTGAATCCCGCGTTGCGGCCCTCCGCAAGGGGGACTACAACTACGGCGTGAATCGACAACCCTTCCAAACGCCCCCCCGTTGGTGGCCGCCGAAAATGACCCCCTGGCTGGTGCGGCTCTGGCGGCCGCTCCTGAACCGGGAATTGCGCCGCAGCCAGCGGATCGTCGAAATCGACGTGGCGGGGAGCGAGCACGTTCGCGCGGCCCTCGCCAGCGGCATGGGAGTGCTGATCACCCCCAATCACTCGTTTCACTACGACTCATATGTCCTGATCGAAGCGGCCCACCGCGTCGGCACGCCGTTCCACTTTCTCACCGCCTGGCAAGTCTTCGCGATGAGCAAATGGATCGAGCGGAACATGCTGCAATGGCACGGCTGCTTCAGCATCAACCGCGAAGCGAGCGACCTGCAGGCGTTCAAAACGTCGGTCGAAATCCTCCGCGCCAGCCCACATCCGTTGGTGATATTTCCCGAGGGAGACATTTATCACAGCAACGACCGGGTGACACCGTTTCGCGACGGAGCGGCCGCCATCGCCATGGCGGCGGCCAAAAAGGCGGAGCGGCCAGTCGTTTGCATTCCGTGCGCCCTCAAGTGCTTCTATGTCGCCGACCCCTCGGCCGAACTGGCCGAGCTGATGTCGCGGCTGGAGGAAAGCCTGCATTGGCGGCCGCGTCCCGACTTGCCGCTGCCGGAGCGGATCTACCGCTTTGCCGAGGGGCTGCTCGCCCTAAAGGAATATGAGCAGCTTGGCCAGGCACAGGTGGGGCCGGTCCACGAGCGGACCCAGCGGTTGGCCGAGGCGGTAGTCGGCAGGCTGGAGGCGAAGCATGGCGTGGCGGCCAAAGGGGGGATCTTGCCGGAGCGGGTGAAGGAAGTGCGCCGCACGGTGATTAAGGCGATCGAGCAAGACGGCGTCGCGGCCGATGCCAAGGAGAAGCTGGCGGCCGATCTTGAGGACCTGTTCTTCGTGGTGCAACTCTTCAGCTACGCCGGGGATTATGTCGCCGAGCGGCCAACGATCGAGCGGATGGCCGAAACGCTCGACAAATTCGAGGAAGACGTGCTACGGGCCGATTTGCCGGGCGCTCGCGGCACGCGGCGGGCGGTGGTCCGCTTTGGCGAGCCGGTCCCCGTGCCCAAGGAGCGCGAAGCGCGCGGGTCGGTCGAAAAATGGACCGATGACGTGGAGGCCAGAGTGCAACAGTTGCTAGATGAGATCAATTGTAATTAGTCCGTTGTCGGTCGTCCGTTGTTCGTTGTATTGAAACTGCGTCGGACCACGAACCAAGACCACTCTCCGATGCTTGAACTTCTCAACGTCGCCAAGTCCTTTGCCGGCACCCAGGTGCTCCAGCCGACGACCTTGCGCCTCGCGCCGGGCGAAACCACGGTCCTCATCGGTCCCAGCGGCTGCGGCAAATCGACCATCCTGCGGCTGATGATTGGCCTACTCGAGCCGGACCAGGGGGAAGTGCGATTCGATGGCATGCGCCTCGGACCGACCAACGTCATGCAGATGCGCCGCAAAATCGGCTACGTCATTCAGGACGGCGGTCTTTTCCCGCATCTTTCCGCCCGCGATAACGTCGGCCTCTTGGCCCGGCATTTGGGCTGGGAGCGGGCGAGAGTGAACGCTCGCGTCGAAGAGCTGGCCGAGCTGACGCGCCTCCCCTCCGGCGCGCTCGACCGCTATCCCGCCCAACTTTCC
Source organism: Pirellulaceae bacterium (assembly GCA_033762315.1). GTDB lineage: Bacteria > Planctomycetota > Planctomycetia > Pirellulales > Pirellulaceae > CAYLLN01. Next base: position 1,805 of record JANRLS010000175.1, on the reverse strand, counting down.
GGCGGCCAGCGGCAGCGGCTGGGAATCATGCGGGCGCTAATGCTCGATCCCGCCGTGATTCTGCTCGACGAGCCGATGGGCGCGCTCGATCCGCTCGTCCGCTACGACCTGCAAGAAGATCTGCGGGCAATTTTCCAGTCGCTACGCAAGACCGTCGCGATGGTGACACACGACATGGGCGAAGCGGGCTTTTTCGGCGATACGGTCATTCTGCTCGGCGGCGGGCGGATCGTGCAGCAAGGAAAGCTCGACGACCTGATCCAAAATCCCGCCGATGACTTCGTCCGCCGCTTCATCAGTGCTCAGCGCCTGCCGGGAGTTGAGGCGGCCGCCGGCAACGGAAAGGCGCTCGCATGAAACTTCGCCACTGGCTCGCCCGTGGAATCGCCGCCGCCACGCTCGGCCTCGCCGGTTCGCTTGCGGCCGACGAAGGCCCGCGCCCCGTCGTCAAAATCGGCTCCAAGGTCTTCACGGAGAACGTGATCCTGGGGGAGATCGTCACGCTGCTTGCCCGCGACGGTGGGGCGGACGCGATTCACAAAAACGACCTGGGCGGCACCCCCATCGTCTTCAAATCGCTCGAATCGGGCGCAATCGACGTCTATGCCGAATACACGGGAACGCTGGCGGGAGACATTCTCGCCGGTCAGTCCGTCCGCAACGAAGCGCAGCTTCGCGCCGCGCTCGCCGAGCGCGGCATCCGGATGAGCAAGCGGCTGGGCTTCAACAACAAGTACGCCCTGGGCCTCAAGGAGTCGCTCGCGAAAGAGCTAGGGCTCACGAACATCTCGCAACTCGCCGAGCATCCCCAATTGCGGTTGGGCTTCAGCGAGGAATTCATGAACCGGAGCGACGGCTGGCCGGGGCTGGTGCGGCACTATGGCTTGCCGCACAAGCCCCGGGTCGTCGATCACAACCTGGCCTATCACGGCCTGGAGCAAGAGGCGCTTGACTTGACCGATCTCTTCTCGACCGACGCCGAGGTGCGCTACTACGAACTGCGGCTGCTGGACGATGATCGCGGGTACTTTCCTCAGTATTACTGCGTGCTGCTCTACCGGGAGGATCTCGCGAAGCGAGCGCCCCGCGTTGTCGAGTCGATCCTGCGGCTGGAAGGGCGGATCGACAATGCCCGCATGGTCGAAATGAACTCGCAAGTGAAGCTTGACCGCCGCCGCGAAAGCGAAGTGGCGGCCGACTTTTTGCGCGGTGAGCTTGGTCTCGCCATCGATCTCCCCCCGCACGGCATGTGGCGCGATTTGTGGAAGACGACCCGGGCGCACCTGTATCTCGTCGCGCTGTCGCTATCGGCGGCGGTGATCGCGGGGATTCCGCTCGGCATCTGGTCCTACAAGTGGCCGCCGCTCGGGCATGTCATCCTCGGCGCGATCAGCATCCTGCAAACGCTCCCCTCGATGGCGGTGCTGGTGTTCATGATTCCGCTGTTTGGCCTGGGGCCGCGGCCGGCGATCGTGGCGCTGTTCATTTACAGCCTGCTCCCCATCGTCCGCGGCACCTACGCGGGTCTCAAGGAAGTGGCCGGCAACCTTAAGGAATCGGCCATCGTGCTTGGCCTTTCGCCGCAAGCCCGGCTCTATCTGGTGGAACTGCCGATCGCGTCGCGGTCGATCTTATCGGGGATCAAAACCTCGGCGGTTATCAACGTCGGCACCGCGACCATCGGCGCGCTGATCGGTGCCGGCGGCTATGGCGAACCGATCATGCAGTGACTGCGGCTGTTTGATGTGACGCTGATTCTGCAGGGGGCGATTACCGCGGCGATTCTTGACTTGCTGGCGCAGGGG
>JANRLS010000174.1:0-20269 GCA_033762315.1 Pirellulaceae bacterium | reverse complement strand
GGAGGAACCACCATGAATGCTCACGAGATCGCCGACCTTCGGGCCCGGCTCGCGGCGTTTGTTTTGGACGATCCGGCGGTGGACTATCCGTTCACGGCGCGCCTCGCCCGCGACAACGGCTGGTCGCGGGCGTTTGCCCTGCGCGTCGCCGACGAATACAAGCGGTTCGTGCTGCTGTGCCAGATTTCGGACCGGCCGCCTTGCCCCTCCGAGCAGGTCGATGAAGCGTGGCATTTGCATCTCACCTACACGCGCTCGTACTGGAACGACCTCTGCGGCCAGGTGCTCCGCCGACCTTTGCACCATGAACCGACGAAAGGGGGAAATAGCGAGTACGAAAAGCACGTCGCCCTCTATGAGCACACGCTCAACCTCTATCGCGACACGTTCGCCGCCGAGCCGCCGCGCGACATTTGGCCCCCCGCGAACATCCGCTTCGGTGCCGACACCGAGCATCGCCAAGTCAACTTGCAGCGCAACTGGGTCATTCCGAATCCGCTCGCCCGGCTGCGATCGTGGCGGCGTGGGGCAATGGCGGCGCCGCTGCTGGCGGTCACTTGGAATCCGCTCGATTGGCAAGGGCCGCAGTTCCTGTGGTTTTTTGGCATTACGTTTTTGCTCGCGCTCCTTACCGGTTTGATTCTCCGCCGCGTGCTGCGCCCCTCCACCGAGGCTCGGCTCGAGCCGCCGTTGTCGCCGGCCGAAATCGCGCAGCTCGCCCGCGGCAAGCGGGGGACGATCACCGCCACGCTCTGCCAACTGGTGAGCAAAGACGTGCTCAAGCTGCAAGCGACCGAATCGACGGTCCTCGGATTCAAAACCAAGCCCAAGCAGCAGCTCGTCGCCGGCACCGCGCAGCCGGCCGAGCCGCTCGAACACGCGCTGACGAAGGCGATTATCACCAATCCCAACGCCACGCTCCGCGAACTCGAATCGGCAGCCGGCGAAACCCTCGACCGGACCGAAGCGGAGCTGATCAACCGGGGGCTCGTTTATGAGCCGTGGCAGGTCTTTCTGCCGCGGTGGCTGCCGGTGATGCTCACCTCGCTGGTGCTGCTGGTGGGTTTGGCCAAAATCGGCGTCGGTATGTATCGCGATAAGCCGGTGGGATACTTGATTATCGGCTGCCTGGTGGCGTTTTTCGTCGTGGTGGGGCTGTTCAAGCACATCCGCCGCTCGAAAGCGGGCGACCAGCTGATCGCCGACTTGCAGACGCGGCACGCGAGCTGGAAAGCGGGAGGGACGCCAGCCGCCGCGCTCGGACCGGCGGAAATCGCCGTCGCGGTGGCCCTGTTTGGCACCGCGGCCCTCGCCGGCACCGCCTATGCCAGCCTGAACCAGTGGGAACGCCAATCGTGGGGCAATGTCGGTAGCGATTCCTCCAGCAGCGGTTGCAGCAGCGGCTGCGGCGGGAGTGGTTGTGGAGGCGGTGGCTGCGGCGGCGGGGGTTGCGGTGGCTGCGGCGGCGGAGACTAGGCGATAAGCAGCCGATTGGCGCGCACGGGAGTCAAGTTATCGTCAGTTCCCCGCTATGCGCGGCGAGCAGCGCTTCGACCTCGGGCATCAGGCCATAGGCATAGGCGAGAATCTTCAGCGGGTGGATCGTCGGCTTGGTCGTTCCTTGTTCCATTTGCATTTTGCACGAGCTGCACTCGGTGGTGCCGATCTGCACGGCCGGATCGCGCATAGCGCTAATGAGACCCCAGCCGGCTCGCAGGCTGGCGCGGTAATTTTCGCGCTTCAGGCCAAAAGTTCCCGCCATGCCGCTGCAGCCGCGCTCGATGCGCCGCACATTCACCCCCTTGATCAGCCGCAACAGCGCCTCGCCGGGCGAACCGACTTCGAGTGCCCGCAGGTGGCACGGCAGGTGATAGCCCAGCACCAGGTTCAGCGGCTGAAAATTGAGCGCCAGCTTGCCGGTTTCGTGCAGCTTCCAGAGATAGGTGCAAGCCTCGTGCGTGTGGTCGGCCACCAGGCGGGCGTCGTCGTCGTCGAGCAGATTCGGATACTCGTGTTTGAGACACAGCGCGGCGGTCGGCTCGGTGCAGAGGATTTCATACCCCTGCCGCACCGCTTCGGCAAGGTGCCGCACGTTGCGAGAGGCCTGCTGGCGGGCCCGCTCGACATCTCCCAGCGAAATGCGGGCCATTCCCGCGCCCCGCTGCTCGGGATGCACATAGACGGCGATGTTGTTGTGCTCCAGCACCGCCACCAGCGCCTCGGCGAGTTGCACGTCGTACCAATTGGCGTAGAGATCGACGAAGTAGAGCACCTTACCCCCGGTGCGGCGGGTCGGCTTCGTCAGCCGGCGGCGCTCGGCCCGGCGGATAAAGCTCGCGGCGGCGACTCGCGGCAGCTTGCGACCCTGGGCAATGCCGATCATTTTTTCGAGCAGCCAGCGTGTCCAGCGGCGATGGAGCACGAAGTTTGCCACCGAACTGAAGGCCGAGAGCACCGGCGTGAATTTATCGAGCCGCGAGAGAATCCAGTCTCCCGTGTCGAGGCCGCTCGTCGAGACGTATTGCGCCTTGGCCTCGATCATCAGCTTGGGAATATCGACCGCGGCCGGGCATTCGAGCCGGCATTGGTGGCAATTGACGCACAAATCGGCGATCGACTTCAGCTCGTCCTTGGCCAAGAGGCCCGCATCAAGCTCGCCGCTGATGATGCCGCGCATCAGGTTCGCTTTGGCGCGGGGGGAGGCTTCTTCGGCGGGCGCGAATCGGAAAATCGGGCACATCCGCATGTCGGGGGATTGCGTGCGGCAGCGGCCGCAGCCATTGCACGAGTTGGCGATTTGCGGCAAATCCTGATTCCACACCAGATGCAAATCGAGCGGTTTGCTGCCCGCCGCCCGGCCATTTGCTTCGGGCGCGAGGGGCGTTGCTTCGGCCTTGCCCACCTCTCGACTTTCCGCCGCACTTAGCATCCCGTCGGTCCGGTGGCTCCGCAAATGCCCCGTGATTGGCTGCGGCACGTCGGCCACCACCTTGCCGGGGTTCAGCAGATTCTGCGGATCGAAAATCCGCTTCACCTCGCGGAAAACATCGTACAGCGGGCCAAATTGCAAACGCACGAAGGGGGTGCGGCTGAGGCCGCTGCCGTGCTCGCCGCTGATGGTGCCGCCGACCGCCAGCACTTCGTGATAGAGCTGCTCGGCCAGCACTTGCATTTTGCGGACATCCGCCGGGTCGGCCAAATTCAGCAGCGGCCGTACATGCAGCTGACCATGCCCCGCGTGGGCGAAAAAGCTGGCCGTCACCTGGAACAGCTTGAGCGTGTTCTGCAGCCGCACGAGAAAATCGGGGAGCGCCTCGGGCGGAACGGCAATGTCTTCGATAAACGGCGTCGGCCGGTCGGCCCCTTGCACGCGATAGAGCGTCGGCGAAACTCGCCGCGCGAGGCGGCGAAAGGCGTCGTAATCTTCCGGCGCGAGAGCCTGATGAAAGGCGAACGCCAGCCGCCGCCGCCGCTGCCAGCGAATGATCGTTTGCTGCAGACTATCGATCACCTCGCGCTCGTCGTCCCCTTGTTGCTCGACCAGCAGCATCGCCTCGGCATCGCGCGGGATCGCCTGGGCATAGCGGGGATCGGTGTCGCGGGCGAGCGAGAGCACGCGGCGGTCGAACAAATCACACGACACCAGGTTGAGTGACCGCGCCTCTGCGGCCGCGACCGCCGCCGCTTCGAGCCGGTCGAAAAAGACCAACATCATGCCGCGACTTTTGGGAATCGGCTCGGTGCGCAGCTTGGCTTGGGTGATGAGGGCGAGCGTCCCCTCACTCCCGACGAGCAAGCGCGCCAGATCGAGCCGCCCCTCTTTCAGCACGTCATAGAGGTGATAGCCGCACCGATTGACCCACGCCTTGGGCTGCCGCTCGCGAATGACGGTCGCCTCGCGTTCGATGAGCTCGGCCAGTCGGCGCACGATTTCGCGCCGCCGCGGGACCGGATCGACCTGCGGATCGTCGGTGACTGGGTGCTGCCCCGCCTCGAACGATTCGCCGTCCGCCAGCACGATCTGCAGCGACTGCACATGCCGGCGGGCCGAACCATAGCGCAGCCAGTTGCTGCCCGAATTATCAAGGGCGAGCACGCTCCCCATGGTCGTCACGCCGCCGGTCGCTGGGTCGGGGCCAAAGTGCCGGCCGAAATGTCCCAGGTAGCGATTGAGCTGTCCCAGCACGACGCCCGGCTGAACGGTGACGGTATCGCCATCGAGGCTGACGATCCGCCGCATGGCCCGCGAAAAATCCATGACGAGCCCCGGCCCGAGCGATTCGCCGGCGAGCCCCGTGCCGGCTCCGCGGGCATGAATCGGCAGCCCCTGCTCGGCGGCGTAACGGACGGTCGCCCGGACATCGGCCAGCCCCTTGGGCCGGACGACACCGACCGGCCGCATCTGATAGATGCTGGCGTCGCTGCCATACATCTGGGTCCAGGGATCGTCGCAGAAGACTTCGCCCGCGAGCAGCCCTCGCAAATCGGCCTGAATTCGCTCGCGCTGCTGATCCATGAGGGAGAGGCAACTTGGCCGCTGACAAGAACTTAGGTGCGAATGCTTTGTTGATCTTCGTGCGTTCCGCCCTGGGCCGCAAGTGGAGCAGCCGCTGGGGCCGACAGGATGCCTGGGTTCTTGCGTAGCATAACCCAGCCGAATCCGACCCGCTCGCTGGCATGTCAGTTTGGTGCAAGCGTTTGACCTTTTCCGCCATGCCGCGTTAAGATCGAACGTGGCATCGAGTTGCGACTCGACCCCTCTCTGCCCGCTGACCGCCGTCAGTCCCGCCTGATTCCGCCCTTTCGCCGGTACCTCCTGCCGGATCGTGCCATGAAATCTCGTCCCTACACATCCACACCAACCCGAAGCGTAGGCGAGAGAAATTCGCCATTGACGGGGTGCCCTCGCGTACGCTTCGGGTTGGTATCCGTCGCGCTCCTGCTTGGTGCCGGCGTGATCTCCGCGGCGGAGCTTTCGGGCGAGCAGCTTTATAAGCAGCAATGCGCGAAGTGCCACGGTGCCGCGGGCGAAGGAGGGACCGACGAATATTCTGACCCGCTGATCGGCGATAAGTCGGTCGTCGAGCTCACCGCCGTCATCGACAAAACCATGCCGGTGGACGACCCGCAGAAGTGCGTCGGCGAGGACGCAAAGCGTGTTGCCGCCTATATTTATGACGCCTTTTATTCCCCCATTGCCCAAGCTCGCAACCGGCCGGCCCGGATTGATCTTTCGCGTCTCACGGTGCGGCAATATCATAACACGGTGCTCGATCTGGTCGGCAGCTTTCGCCCGCCCGGCAAATGGACCGGGGAGCGCGGTTTACGGGGCGAATATTACAAGTCGCGGCGGGTCGGCGGCCGGGAGCGCGAAATCGACCGGATCGACCCCACGGTGCAATTCGACTTCGGCGAAGCAGGGCCGAGCGAGAAATTTGACGCCAACGAGTTTTCGATTCGCTGGGAAGGCTCGGTCCTGGCCCCGGAAACCGGCGACTATGAGTTCATCGTCCGGACCGAGCACGCCGCCCGGCTCTGGCTGAATGGCCCGCAAACGCCACTCATTGACGCCTGGGTCAAATCGGGCAGCGATACGGAATTCCGCCAGTCGATTCGCCTGCTCGGCGGACGGGTCTATCCGCTCAAGCTGGAATTTTCGAAGGCCAAGCAAGGGGTCGATGACTCCAAGAAAAACCCGAACAAGAGGCCGACCCCCGCCTCGATTACCCTTCTCTGGAAGCTGCCGGGACGGATCGACGAGACGATTCCCGAGCGGTGCCTGACGCCGCAGAAGTGGCCGGAGGCGTTCGTCCTGCAAACCCCGTTTCCACCCGACGACCGGAGCATCGGCTACGAGCGGGGAACCACGATCTCGAAAGCCTGGGACCAGGCTACCACCGACGCGGCCATCGAGGTGGCGGGCTATGTGGCCGCGCGGTTGCGCGAGCTATCCGGCGCGAATGCTGACGACGCTTCGGCTGAAAATAAGCTCAAGGACTTCTGCCGGCGGTTCGTTGAGCGGGCCTTTCGCCGCCCGCTCTCCGACGAGCAACAGCGCCTGCACATCGACGAGCAATTTGCCTCCGCGCCAAGCCGCGAAATTGCCGTCAAGCGCGTGGTGCTGCTCGCGCTCAAGTCCCCCCGGTTTTTGTATCGCGAAGTCGGGGGAGACCCGGCCGATCCTTATAACGTCGCCGCGCGAATTTCGTTCGGCCTGTGGGACTCGCTCCCCGATCAGCCCCTGCTCGACGCGGCCAAGGCCGGCAAGCTCGCGGATCGGGCGCAAATCGCCAGCCAGGCCGAGCGAATGCTCCCCGACCTGCGCACCCAGGCCAAGCTGCGCGACTTCTTTCGCCAGTGGCTGCGGATCGACCAGCCGGTGGATCTGACAAAAGACCCGGCCGAGTTTGCCGATTTCACGCCGGAAATCGCCGCTGATTTGCGGACTTCGCTCGATTTGACCGTCGAGGAAGTAATCGCCAGCGAACGGGCCGATTTTCGGCAATTTCTATTGGCCGATTCGATTTATCTGAACGGTAGGCTGGCGAAATTCTATGGTGCCGACCTGCCGGAAGACGCGCCGTTTCAAAAAGTGGCCCTCGATCCCGAGCAGCGGCTGGGGGTGCTCACGCATCCGTATCTTCTGGCCGGTTTTGCGTACACTTCGACGAGTTCGCCGATTCACCGCGGCGTGTTCATTTCGCGCAGCGTACTGGGCCGCCGGCTCCGGCCGCCTCCCGAGGCGGTGACGCCACTGGCCCCTGAATTGCATGCCGATCTGACCACCCGCGAGCGGATCGCCCTGCAAACCAAGTCGCAAATCTGCTCGACCTGCCACAACATGATCAACCCGCTCGGCTTCACACTCGAAAACTTCGACGCGGTCGGCCGCTTCCGAGCCGAGGAGAAGGGGCGGCCGATCGACGCCAGCGGCTCGTACCTGACGCGCGGCGGCGAAACGGCCCGCTTTGCCGGCCCCCGCGAGCTGGCCACGTTCCTGGCTGCGAGCGACGAAACGCACGCCGCCCTCGTCCAGCAGTTGTTTCACCACGTCGTCAAGCAGCCAGTTTTGGCCTATGGTCCCAATCGGGCCGAAGAGCTGAAGGCGACTTTTGCCAAGAGCCAGTTCAATGTCCGCCGACTCGCGGTCGAGATTATCGCCACGGCCGCCTTGCCACCAACACCCTAACAGTCTCCACGCCGCCCTTGACCAGCCTGCCGGGGGTGCCCAGAATCGAATTTTCCCTCGCTCGGTCGCCATCATGTCCGCCACCCTTGCTCGCCCCTCCGCCTCAATGCAGGTACCCGATCAGGCGGGTAGGTTTGGCCCTTTCGGGGGCCGCTATGTCCCAGAAACCCTGACGCGGGCCCTCGACGAGCTGACCGCCGAATACGACAAGGCCAGCCGCGACCCGGTATTCCAGGCCGAACTCGACGATTTATTGCAGCACTATGTCGGCCGCCCCTCGCCCCTGTACTTCGCCAAACGGCTGACCGAGCAATGTGGCGGGGCGCAAATCTGGCTGAAGCGCGAGGACCTGAACCACACCGGCGCTCACAAGATCAACAACACGATCGGCCAGGCCCTGCTGACGCTGCGGATGGGCAAAAAGCGAGTCATTGCCGAGACCGGGGCCGGCCAACACGGCGTGGCGACGGCGACGGCGTGTGCTCACTTTGGTCTCGACTGCGTGGTCTATATGGGGGAAGAGGACATTCGCCGCCAGGCCCCCAATGTGAACAGCATGAAGCTGCTGGGGGCCGAAGTTCGCCCCGTCAGCAGCGGCTCGCGAACCTTGCGCGACGCAGTGAACGAGGCGATGCGCGACTGGATGTCGAGCGTCGAAACCACGCACTACATCATTGGCTCGGTGATCGGACCGCACCCGTTCCCGCGGATTGTGCGGGATTTCCAGTCGGTCATCGGCCGCGAGGCACGGCAACAATCGCTCGATAGGCTCGGCCGGCTCCCCGATCTGGTCGTCGCCTGCGTCGGCGGCGGCAGTAACGCCGCCGGCATGTTCTACCCGTTTGTCGGTGATGCCAGCGTCAAGCTGCTCGGCGTCGAAGCCGGCGGCCGCGGCCCGGAGGCCGGCAACCATGCTTCGCCCTTGTCGTATGGCACCCCCGGCGTGCTGCACGGCAGCTACAGCTACGTGATGCAAGACGGCGACGGACAGACTTGCGACGTGCATTCGATCTCGGCAGGCCTGGATTATCCCGGTGTCGGCCCGGAGCACAGCTACTGGAAAGATACCGGCCGGGCCACCTACACCTTTTGCGAAGATAGCGACGCTCTCGCCGGCTTCGACGCCCTAGCCCGCAGCGAAGGGATTTTGCCCGCTCTCGAAAGCTCACACGCCGTGTTCCGCACGATGGAGCAAGCCCGCCAAATGCGGAAGGACCAGGCGATTATCGTTTGTCTTTCCGGTCGGGGAGATAAAGACGCGGCGGAGATTGCCAGGCTAAAAAGTGGGGCGGGCGTCTCGCGTGCCTAGTCATTGATTCACTCTACTTGGCAGGCGGGACGCCTGCCCCACCTATGTCTCGTCTCGACCAACTCTTCACCGACCTCCGCCGCCAGGGCCGCAAGGCGCTGATGCCGTTCGTGACGGCGGGCGATCCGGACCTGGCCTTCACGGGCGAGGTGATTCGCGAGCTTGATCGCCGCGGCGCGACGATGTGCGAGGTGGGGATTCCGTATAGCGATCCGATCGCCGACGGGCCGGTGATCCAGGCGTCGTACACGCGGGCTCTGGCCCACAACATCAAGGTTCAGGCGATTTTCGACATGCTTCGCGCCGCCAGCCGCGACGTGAAGATGCCGCTGGTGACGATGGTCAGCTACGCGATTGTCCATCGCTATGGCCTTGCGAAGTATGTGGCCGACGCGCAGGCGGCCGGCGTATGCGGGGCGATTGTGCCAGACCTGTTGGTCGAGGAGGCCGACGACCTGGCAGCGATTTGCAAGGCGGCCGATTTCAGCCTGATTCAGCTCGTCACGCCGACCACGCCCCGCGAGCGGGCCGTCCGCATTGCTGGCAGCAGCACGGGCTTTTTGTACTATGTTTCGGTCACAGGCATCACCGGCGAGCGAACCGAACTGCCACCGTCGCTGCTCGAAAACGTGAGTTGGCTGCGAACGAAGACCGACTTGCCGATTTGCATCGGATTTGGCATCAGCCAGGCCGAGCATGTGAAGCTGCTCGCCCCCGTGGCCGACGGTTTGATTGTCGGCTCGGCGATTGTCCGCCGCGTGGCCGAAGCCGCCACCAAGCCGCGCGAGGGAGTGCTGAAGGATGTCGGAGAGTATGCGGAAATGCTGCTGAAAGCCCTGCCGCTAAAGTAACCGCGCCCAGGCGGCTCCCTCGGCCAGTTCGCCGGTCGGCGGAGGGAATAGCTCCGGGTGAATCAGGTGGGCGAGGATTTCCAAGCTATCGACCAGTCGCGGCCCGCTCCGGTTGAGATAGGCGTTGCCGTCGATCACATGGGCCCGGCCGGCCTTTACCGCCGCCAGTTCGCCCCAGCCGGGCAACTCGCGCAAGATCGACGCTTCCGCGAGCGACCTTGCGAGGCCAAAGCCGCACGGGGCGACGAGCAGCACTTGGGGGTCGAACTCGACCACCTCCGGCCACGCGACATAGCCGCTATGCTGTCCCGCCTTGGCCAGGCCACTTTGCCCACCGGCCAGGTCGATCAGCTGCGGCGTCCAGTTCCCGGCGGCCATGAGCGGATCGGTCCACTCGATGCAGACCACGCGGGGCCGGGTATTCTTCAAAGTCATGGCGACGCGCCCCACGCGGGCGACCAGCCCCGCCACGAACTCGCGTGCCGCGGCGGCCGCCGCGCAAGCCTTGCCGACACGGAGCACGTCGGCGAGCGCTTCGTCGAGCGACTGCGGATTAAGGGGGACGACCCGCGTTGCCGCCAAGTCCGCTGAATTCGCCACCAGTTCTACCACGTCGGCATAGCGGACGGCGCAAACATCGCACTGCGCTTGCGTGACGATCACCTCGGGCCGCAAGGAGCGAATCAACTCCCCCTCGAGACCATAGAGCGCCGCGCCGGCACCGGCAAGCGACTTCACTTGCTCGTCGATCTGACCGCTGGCTTGCGATGAATCGACCAGCGACCGGGTGGCTTTGGGCAACGCGGCAGCGGCGGCGGGATAATCGCACTCATGGCTGACAGCCATCACCTGTTCTCCCAGGCCAATGGCGAACAGGATTTCGGTGCCGCTGCTGAGGAGCGAGACGATCCGCATGGGGGTTCGCCTTATCGGTCCTTATCGCCGCTTATCGCCGCGGCCGGCCGGTGATCGGATAGAGCGGGTCTTGGTGCCCCTTGCCGCTGTGCTCGCCTGGGGGAACGAGGCTATCGACAAAGGCTTCGTCCTCGGCGGTGATGCTGACGGCGAGCGCGCCCAGATTATCGGCCAGTTGCTCGGACGTGCGGGGGCCCAGAATTGCCGCCGTCAGCAGCGGATTGGCGATGCACCAAGCCAGGGCGAATTGCGACGGCGGGCAACCCTTCGCCCGGCAATGGTCGGCCAGGGCCTGCGCAATGTTCAGGCTTTCGTCGCGTAGCTCCGCCTCGCGCATGCGCTTGTCGTTGCGGGCGGCCCGGCTTCCTTCGGGAAAGGCCGCGCCAGGCTTATATTTGCCGGTCAGAATGCCGCGGGCGAGGGGGCTATAACTGACGACCCCCAGGCCATGCTCGTGACACAGGGGCAGCAACTCGACCTCGATGTCGCGATTCACCAGGTTATACAGCGGCTGCACGCACGAAAACTTCGCGAGCCCGCCCTTATCGCTTGCCCAGAGAGCCTCGCACACCCGCCAGGCCCGGAAATTGGAGCAGGCGGTGTAGAGGATTTTTCCCTGGCGGACGGCATCGTCGAGAAACCGCAGCGTCTCGTCGATCGGCACTTCGTAGTCGGGGGCGTGAACGTAGTAGAGGTCGATGTAGTCGGTGTTCAGCCGCTTGAGGCTTGCCTCCAGTGCTTGCCGCATGTGCAGGCGACTGGCACCGAGATCATTCGGGCCTTCTCCCATTTTGTGCCGACCCTTGGTGGCGAGAACGACCCGATCGCGGCGGCCCGCGAGCCCCTTGCCCACGACCCGCTCCGATTCCCCGGTGCTGTACATGTCGGCCGTATCGACGAAATTGATGCCGGCATCGAGTGCCTGGTCGATCATCCGGAGCGAATCGGCTTCGCTGGCCTGGCCGCCGAACATCATGGTCCCCAGGCACAAGGGAGAGACTTTGACGCCGGTGCGGCCGAGAGAGCGGTAGTGCATGAGGAGTGGGGGAAGTGAGTGGTGAATTGGTTCAGGGTCAGTTGTCCGTGGCCAGTTGTCTGTTGGGGGCCAGCCACTGACAACTGACCACGGACAACTGACATCTACAGCTACCGCTGCACGCGATAGAGATGCTTTTCGGTGCGGATAAAGAGCGAGCTGTCGCCGATGGCGTAGCTGGCGAGGGTTCGTTCGGGGAAGCCAGTTTCGGCCGGCTTGGCGAAGGTTTTGCCGGGCCGCAAGACAAATGCCGCCCCTTCCTCGCTTTGGATATAGATTTTGCCATCGGCGAACAGGGGCGATGCCGAGTAGTTGCCGCCGATTCGCTCCTGCCAATGCTCCTTACCGGTGCGGGCATCGACGCAGGTCGCCACCCCCTTATCGGCCACGAGATACAGTTCATCGCCAATGACGAGCGGCGAAGGAGTGTGCGGGGCTCCCTTTTTCAGCGTCCAGGCGACTTGCGTATCGGTCACGTCTCCCTGGCCATCGGGGCGAATCGCGTAGATCGTCGGCGAGTCGTAGCCGCTGCTGAGGAACACCAGCCCGTGGCCAAATGCCGGCTGGGGAATGACGCTGTAGCCGTTGTCATAATCGACGCGCCAAATTTCGCGGCCGGTGGCGGGATCGAGGGCGTTGACGACGCCGGCACCGGGGCTGACAACTTGTTTCTGGCCCGCGACTTCAATCACGGCCGGCGTGCTGAAGGCGAACCGCTTGGCAGGGTCCGCCTCGCGGAGGAATTTCCACCGCTGCTCGCCGGTGGCCGCATCCAGGCCGACGACAAACGGATCGGCCGCCCCGTCGCAACTAAAGATCAGCACGCCATCGACCAGCACCGGCGAGCCGCCGTTGCCATGCACGGGGCGATAGGCCAGCTTGTCGTTTTTCCACAGGATTTTGCCGGCCAGGTCCAAGCACGCGGTACCCATGTGACCAAAGTGAACATACACCCGGTCTTTCTCGACGATCGCCGTCGGGCTGGCGTGGCTGTTTTTGCTATGAATCTTGGGGGCGGTCGCGCTGGCCTGGGTGAAAACCTCGTCGTTCCATAAAATCTGGCCGCTTTGCCCATCGACACAGAGGGCCCGCAGCGAGAGGTCGCCGCTGGTGCTCCCTTCCATTACCGGCACGGCACTCGTCAGGTAAAGCCGCCCCTGATACAGGCTAGGCGATGACCACCCCTTGCCCGGAATCTCGGTCTTCCAGGCGACATTGGTCGTGTCGTTCCACTCGCTAGGTAAGCCCGTGGCGGGGGAATGCCCATCGCCGCGCGCCCCGCGAAACTGCGGCCAATCTTCGGCCTGAGTGGAACCGGCAGCCACCACCACAATCAATGAAACGACCAGACAGCGAAAACTCATGGCAGATTGTTCTCGAAAAAGGATGCTCGAATTCAGGGCCGCACGAACTCAATTCGCTGAGTGCCCGCGATTTCGGCCAATTGGGGAATATCGGCGGTCTGCAGCAGGCCAAAACAAAACTGTTCGGGGGCCTTATCGACGGTCAGCCCTTGCGAAATGACTTCTTTCAACGAGCCGAGCGAACCGACGAGCACCGCCCCATCGATGGCCGGATCGCTCGCGGCGGCGGCAAGGGCCATCAGGCTGGTGCGCGGGCCGGTGGCATGGAGGCGTACTTCGCTCGCTCCCCGCTCCGCTTTGAGCCAGGCTGAGGCGGCGGCCAGTTGCTGGGCTTGCACGCCCAGCGGCCGCACGCCGACGCTCGATATTAAGATCGCGAACAGCCAATCCTTGTTCTTGATTTTCGATTCCCCCAGGTAAAACGGATCGAGAGCGACCACCCGCTTGCCGGCGGCCAGCAGCTTGTTGACCTCGGCGGCGGTTGTCGCCCGGCCCCCATCGGCAATCACCAGAGCCGCTTCCTTGCCGCTGCCGATCTCGACAATCGGCAGCGTCCACTCGCCGGCGACGCGCAACTTCCAGCGAGTGACTTGCCAGGCACCGATTTTTTCCTCGTCGCTTTTTTCGGCCGCCACCTTGACGCCCGGTGCCGGATCGAGCCGCAGCACCGAGCGGACCGCGGCGCGATCGGCCTTGCCGGCGGGAAGCGATTGCATCAGGTTCTCGGCGATTTTTTGCAGGTCGAGATTGTCGTCGGGCAGTGCGACCGCGAGTTGCTCAGAGGTTTTCACTTCGTCCGCACACGGAATTTCGGTGGGGGAAAACGCAGTATCCCCCGCGAACCAGTGCCGGGCGATCACCTTATACAGGGCCTCGCGGTTATCGCGCTCGAAGTTGTGATTTCCCGGATCGTAGTTGATGTGGTCGTGCAGATTTTCGGCCACCCCCGCCAGGGCAAAAACCGGCCGGGCCGCTTCGAGGAGCGGGGGCAAGGCGTGCGGCGCGGCGAAGCAGCAGTTGTCCTTTTCGTTGAAGGTGAGCAAGGCGACGCGCGGGGCAAGCAGGGCGGTCAGGTGCGCGTAGTCGGCGACCGCGCCCAGGTCGGTTGGCGTTTGCTCCGAATCGCCGAGGTCGGAATAGTGCGCAATCCGCGTCAGAAAGCTCGCATAGCCGGCGACCGGATTGGCCAATGTGACCCGCGGATCGAGGCCGCTGATGAAGATGGTTTGCCAGCCGCCACCCGACAGCCCCGCCACGCCGACGCGCGTCGCATCGGCATTCGGATGGGCCAGCAGAATGTCGAGGCCCCGACTCATTGCCAGGAAATGCGTTGCCACGCCGCTGGTGCCGCACAGGTCGAGTTGATTGATTTTGCCGTGCGAGAAACCGGGCGAGCGCAGCTGCCCCATTCCCATCCACTCGAGATTCAGGGCGATAACTCCTCGCTTCGCCAGATTGATGCAACGAATTTGCTTATAGCCGGCAGCTTTGCCTTTGCCGTCGTGACCGTTGACGTTGAGAAACACGGCCGCTTTGGCATCGAGCTTCGTCGGTTCGTAAAGGAGGGCCGGAATCCAGAGGCCGGGAATCGCCTCGTAGCGGAGCTTTTTGATGCGATAGCCCTCGCCGCCGTCGATCGTCTCCTGCCACTCCGCTTTGCAGTTCGCATCGCGCCATTTGGCCGCTTCGCCGCGGAATACGACCTGATCGAGTGCGTCTTGTCGGACCTTGTCGGCATAGGCTTTCCAAGCGGCGGCCGACTTGCGTTCGGGAGCGTCGGCAGCAGGCAGGCGAACGACGCGCGCTTCGCAATAGGCTTCGACTTCCTTCTGCGGCGTCCCTTCGGTCAGGATCGGCGTTTTCAGGATTTCGCCAAGCTGTTCGGCACTCGGAGGCGTCGGCACCGCGGTGGTCTTGGCGGGGGGCGGTGGCGGACCGGGAACGGGCGGCGGCAGAGCCAGCATCTCGGCGGCGGGGCCGATCCGCACGTTGCGATACCAAACCGCTTCGCTGTGGTTTTGGAGGCCGAGGAAACCCTTGGTCAGGCGGCCTTTGAGCCCGGGGAAGGAAGCCTCGTCCGCGCCGATGATCTGCACGCCGTTGTGGACCACGTGGTAGAACGTGCCGCGGCAGTTGATCTCCAGCGAGTTCCATTCGCCCGCTGGCCGGCCGACATGCTGAATCGCCGGGGCAATTGCATAGAGGCTGCCGGTGTACTGATAGTTTTTCAGGCTCTTATAGCGGTCGTCCTTATCGTCGAGCACTTGCACTTCGATTCCCGCGCCGTCGCCGTGGTGGTTGCCGTTCTCCGGCACGCGGATATAGACGCCGCTGTTGCCGCCAGCTTTGAGCTTGTAATCGAGCCGCAGGTTGAAATCGCCGTACTCTTGCTTGCTCCGGAGCCAGGGCCCTTTTTCACCGGTGCAAACGATCTGCCCGTCCTCCACCTTCCAGCATTTTTCGGCGGGTTGGCCGGCCCCTTCCCAGCCGGCGAGCGACTGGCCGTCGAACAGCGGCTGATAGCCCAGTTCGGTGATGTAGATGTCTTTGAACTCGAATTGCCCGCCGAGCGGCACTTCCGACTGAAAACCGATGTAGCCGTCCCGCGCCTCGATGCCGTCGGTTTCCCAGGCGGGCTGGCCGTTGATTTCCATTTTGGCGGTGCCGCCGACGACCGTCAGCTTGAGGTGATTCCACTCGCCCGGCTTGACGAGCCCCGTGCTGCGAGCCTTGGGAAACTTGATAAGGTTCAGTTCGTCGCCGCTTTTCAGGTTGACCTGATATTGGCTCGGCCAATTTTTGCCCGGCGGGGGCAATTCGGCCCGAATGTAGATGCCGGCGTCGTACTTCTCGTTTTGCAGCGCCCGATAGCTCAGTTCGAGCACGAAATCGCGATACCGGCTGTCGGTGCGAATAAAGCCGTCGCCCGACTTCAGCAAGAGCACGCCGTTTTCGGCCACCGCCTCACAGCCGGTGACATGCCAGCCGTGCAGATTTTCGCCGGTGAAGACTTTGGTCCGAACCCCCGTCTCGCCGGCCGAAACAAGGACGCCAAAACCGACAATGAACAGTGCGGCAATTGCCGAAAGCGATCGATCCATAGCGCACCCAACAGGGAGAGGCGGGAGTGACTTGGCAGGCTGGCCAGCATCATCCCCCGGCGGCCGCGCGGATGCAAGTATCGCGGGCGGAAGTGGCACGACGGGTCACGCCCCGTTACGATAAGCATCTCTTCTCCGCTCGGTTCGCCGACGGAATGTCGTCCGCCTCACCGCTCGCATCAGGTTGTTCCATGAAAGCCCTGTGGCTGGCAATTCTTTCCTTTACTGCGGCAATTTGCCTGGCGAGCGAAGCGTTTGCCGCGGAAGCTTCCGCGCGACGCCCGAATGTGATTTACATCATGGCCGATGAGTTGGGCTACTACGAACCGGCGTTCATGGGGAATCCGAACCTCAAAACGCCCCATCTCGACCGAATGGCGGCCGAGGGGATGCGATTCGCCAACCTATTTGCCGGTTCGTCGGTTTGCGCGCCGACGCGCTGCTGCCTGCTAACGGGGAAGCACAGCGGACATAGTTCGGTGCGGCAAAACGGCGGGGGCACGCCGCTGCGGGCCGAGGAGCCGACCATCGCCTCGATCTTGAAAGACCGCGGTTATGCTACCGGCGGCTTCGGCAAGTGGGGCTGCGGAGGCCGCGATTCGACTGGCGTGCCCGAACGGCATGGGTTCGACGTGTTCCTGGGCTATTACGATCAGGTTCATGCCCACACTTATTTTCCCCCTTATCTCGTCCGCAACAGCAACGAGGTGCCGCTGGCGGGCAACAGCGGCGGAAGCGACGGGCAAACCTATTCGCAGTATGTGATTCATCAAGCCGCGCTGGACTTCATCCGCAATAACGCGAAACAACCATTTTTCGCGTATCTCCCCTATACGCCGCCGCATGGCAACTTCGATATTCCCGAAAACGACCCCGCCTGGAAAATTTATGCCGATAAGCCCTGGCCACTGCCGGCCCGCAAATATGGGGCGATGGTGACGATGCTCGACCGCCAAGTGGGGGAGATTTTCGCTCTGCTTAAGGAATTGGGACTCGACGAAAACACGCTCGTCCTCTTTAGCGGCGATAATGGCGGGGCTGACTATTTCGTGACCGCCGACCAGCCGCGAGGGGTGCATGGGGCGAATAAGCATCCGCAAACCGGGGTCGAATTTCGGGGCAAAAAGGGAACCCTTTACGAAGGGGGCCTGCGCGTGCCGTTCGTCGCTCGCTGGCCGGGAAAAGTCGCGACCGGCAAGGTAAGCGATCATCTCGGCTATTTTCCCGATGTGCTCCCCACGATTGCCGAAGTGACCGGGGCCAAGGCTCCGGCCGATGTGGATGGCCTGTCTATCGTCCCCGAGCTGCTCGGTGCCGCCGCCGCGGGGCGCGAGCAAGCTCAACACGACTATTTGTACTGGGAAATCGCCGGCTGGACGGCAATTCGCCAAGGGAATTGGCGGGCGGTGAAGCCCGCCAAAGCGAAGGAATGGGAGCTTTACGACCTGGCGACCCACCCCAGCGAAGCGCACAACGTGGCCGCTACTCAATCGGAAGTGCTCGCCCGGATGATCGCCCTGGCGGCGAAGGCGCATGAACCGGCTCGCGAGGGAACTTTCGCCCGCACCGACCGGCATGAGCGCGATCGCCGGGCCAAATTTGGCAAGCAGGACGATCCGAAGTTCCAGCCCTCGACGGGGGGCACCTCGCAGAAAGCCGAATAGCTCAATACTTTTTCAATTTGTCAGGCACCCGATGCGATACCTCTCCCTGCTCCCATTCTTGCTCGCGGTCCTGGGATTCGACTTATCGGCCGTTGCCGCCGACCGGTTGAATGTGCTGTTCATCGCGGTGGATGACTTGCGCCCCGAGTTTGGGGCTTACGGCAAGAGCTACATCCATTCGCCCAATCTCGACCGGCTCGCACGGCGCGGAATCACTTTCGAGCGCGCCTATTGCCAGCAGGCGGTTTGTTCTCCGTCGCGATCGAGCCTCCTGACGGGCACTCGCCCCGATACCACGAAGGTGTGGGATTTGCAAACGCACTTTCGCAAGGCCCTGCCGGACGTGGTCACCTTGCCGCAGCACTTCAAGGAGCAGGGGTACCACGTGCAAGGAATGGGGAAGCTGTTTCACGGCGGCTACGACGACCCCCCGTCGTGGAGCGTGCCGTGGACCGCGCCGGAGGGAGGGCACGGAGCCTATGCCCTGCCCGAGAATCAGGCGATCGTGGCGGCGAAGATCGCCGCCCTCAAGGCAGCCGGACAGGCCAAAAAAGGAAAGGGGCCCGCTCGCGCCTACGGTCCGCCTATCGAAAGTGCCGACGTGCCAGACAACACTTTTCACGACGGCAAGCTGGCGGAAATGGCGGTCGCGGCCTTGGGCGAATGTGCTCGCCGCGACCAGCCCTTCTGGCTCGGCGTCGGGTTCATTCGCCCCCATCTGCCGTTCGTCGCGCCGAAAAAGTATTGGGATCTGTACGACCCGGCGAAGATCGAGCTGGCCTCCAATCCAATGCCGCCGCGCGGCGCGCCACCATTCGCGGTGCTGCCGGGAGGCGAATTGCGGACGTACCACAACGTTCCTGCCGGACCAATTCCCGACGACCTGGCCCGCCAACTGAAACACGGCTACTACGCGGCCATCAGCTATATGGACGCTCTGCTTGGCCGCGTGCTCGACGAGCTTGATCGGCTGGGGCTGGCCGACAAAACGGTGGTCGTCCTCTGGGGAGATCACGGCTGGAAGCTGGGAGAGCACGGCGGTTGGTGCAAGCACAGCACCGTCGAAAACGACACCAACGCCCCGCTGCTCATCGCGGTGCCGGGGCTGAAATCGGCTGGCCAGAAGACGACGGCCCTGGCGGAGTTCGTCGATGTCTATCCGACGCTCGCCGAAGTGTGCGGCCTCCCCTTGCCGGAGCATCTGGAGGGGACAAGCCTCGCCCCGGTGCTGCGCGATCCGACGAAACAGGTGAAAACGGCGGCGTTCAGCCAGTATCCGCGCCCCGCCGAGGGACGGCAGCTGATGGGGTATTCGATGCGGACCGACCGCTACCGACTCACGCGATGGGTCCGGCGCGACGAGCCGACCAAGGTCGAGGCGGTCGAGCTCTACGACCACCAGACCGACCCTGGCGAGAACGTCAACATCGCTGGCCAGCCCGAATTGGCGACAGTATTGGCCGAACTGACAACCAAGTGGCAGGCCGGCTGGCGCGGAGCGAAGGCGAATTAAGGCCCAACAGCCGTTAGCCCGCAGCCGGGGCGGGCTCCACCTGCAGGCCGCTCGCCGCTTTGCCATTCATGGGCACCGAGCAGCCAACCGTGGTCGAGCAGGCGTCGTTCCCCTCGAATTTGAACGGCGGATCCTTGTAGTCGTCGCCAAAACAAATGCCCAGGGCCCGGGCGGCTTGCACGGGGGAGCAACTCGGGCAGACGCTGGCCAGCGTGATCGCGTTGATGATCGGCACGTCTTCCATGTTCGGCGGCTGATAGGTCACCATGTGACCGAATTTCCGCTCGATCACGAGCCGCACGGCGTGCGCGCCAAACTGCGTGGCGAGAACGCGGTCAAACGTCGTTGGTGCGCCGCCCCGTTGCAGGTGGCCCAGCACCACGGTGCGGGTCTCTTTGCCGATCCGCCGCTCGATTTCCTTGGCCACATAGTTCCCAATGCCCCCCAGGCGAACCTGTTTTTGCGTCTCCGCCTTGTCCTGCGTGACCAGCCCCTTTTCGGGCAGTTCGGCCCCTTCGGCCACCACGACCAGCGTGAACTTTTTGCCCCGCTGCTCGCGCGACAAAATCGCCTGGCAAACGTTGTCGAACGTCCACGGAATCTCGGGAATGAGAATTACGTCTCCCCCCCCGGCGACCCCCGCATAGAGCGCGATCCACCCGGCATGCCGCCCCATCACTTCGAGCACCATCACCCGCTCGTGGCTGGCGGCCGTGGTGTGCAGGCGGTCGAGGGCGTCAGTCGCGCAAAACACCGCGCTAAAAAAGCCGAACGTGAAGGCCGTGCTCGAAAGATCGTTGTCGATCGTCTTCGGCACACCGACCACCGGAATTCCTTTTTCGTGAAACTGCTGGGCGACCGCCAGCGAGCCATCGCCGCCGATGCAAATCAAGCCGCAGATTCCGAGCTGCTCGATGGTTGTTTGCACCCCAGCCACGAGCTCCGGATCGAGCTCCAGCCGGTCGTTGACCCCCACCGTGGCGGCAAAACGCCCCTTGTTCGTCGAGCCGAGGATCGTCCCCCCCTGCCCCAAAATGCCGGTGGTGTTTTTGTTCGTCAGCGGGATGAAGCTGACCGGATCGACTAGCCCTTCGTATCCCTTGAGAAAGCCGACGACATCGTAGCCATGCGTATTGGCGCTTTTTACCACGCCGCGAATGACCGCGTTCAGACCGGGGCAATCGCCCCCTGCCGTCAGCACGCCGATTCGTTTGTTGCTAGACATGTGCTCTCTCCGATAGGCGGAATTCGTGGTCACGCGCGCACCTGTTGCCAAGGGTTGGGAAGATTGGCAATTCTAGGTTACGCCGATCCCATCGGGCGTGAG
>JANRLS010000173.1:0-32153 GCA_033762315.1 Pirellulaceae bacterium | reverse complement strand
TGCTTGCCGAGCGGCTGGAAGGGGACTATTACTCGCGCAAGATTGTCCTTCATCGGCAGTCGGATGGTGGGCCGGTGCTGTTTGGGATTCCGCGGCTGAACCTGCGCTTGGTGGATGACGATGTGCGCCGCGAGATTCTGAGCCAGAAAGTCCCCCTGGGCCGGGTACT
This sequence comes from Pirellulaceae bacterium, assembly GCA_033762315.1. Lineage (GTDB taxonomy): Bacteria > Planctomycetota > Planctomycetia > Pirellulales > Pirellulaceae > CAYLLN01. Next base: position 31,984 of record JANRLS010000173.1, on the reverse strand, counting down.
GATCGAACACAATGTCCTGCGCGAGGTGCAACTCGCGTCGCTTTATCGGGTCGAGCCGGGGCCCGATTTGTGTCGCCTGTTTCAATTGGCCCAGCCGACGACGCTCTACGGCCGGACCGCGTTTATCTATTGCGACGGATATCCGGCAATTGAGCTCTTGGAAATAGTGACACCGGCCTAGCGGTCTGCTACATTGCGGGCCGGATGGAATCGTCCTGGCCCGCTTAGGGCGTCGATTCCGCCCTCCCGCCCCCGTCCCGCCTTCGTCCCTCCCGCCCGTGTTCCGACTATGAGCGAGCGCTACGACTGTGTCGTTGTTGGCGGCGGCCCCGCCGGAACCGTTGCCGCCGCCTTCGCCAGCCAGACCGGCTTACGAACGTTGCTGGTCGAGCGCGACCGCCAGCCGCGAGTCGGCCCCGCCGAGTCGCTTTCGCCCGCGGCCGGCAAAGTGCTGGCAACTTTGGGCCTCACGCCCAATTTCGCAGTCGGCCACTTACGCCACGAACTCGTCAGCCAATTGCATGCCGCCGCGCAAGACCGCGGAGTCACTCTCCTCAGCGATGCCACGGCCACGAAGGTGCTCTTCGCGGGAGAGCAAGCGATGGGGGTGCGCATCGAGCTTCCCACCGGCAAGCTACGCGATGTGACGGGCCAATTCCTGATCGACGCGAGTGGACAGGCTGGGCTCATCGCCGGGCAATTCGGCTGGAAACCAGCCGAACCAGCCCCCGAGCAAGCGGCTATTTGGGGCATTTATGCGGGAGTGCGAAGGGCAAAGAACGGCGGCCAAGCCTCCTTTCCTGCTGGTGGCGGCGGGGCGGAATTTCGTCTGTCGGCGCTGGCCGACGACCTCGATTGCCTGTCGCTCATCGGCGATGCAGCCTATTTGCTGGCGGGGCGCGGCGCGCCCGAAGAAATTTTGGAGGACGAGCTCGTCGGCTGCCCGGAACTGGCTCAGCGGCTGATCGAGGCGCGGCTAGTCGAGCGGTTTCATGTCGCCCTGCGGCACCCGTTCGCGGCGCGGCGGACGATGGGCGAAGGGTGGCAAATCATTGGCGATGCCGGCGGACCGGCCGACCTGGGCGATTTCGCCGCGCTGGCGAGCGCGATTCTGTCTGGCTATGAAGCGGCCCAATCGCTGGCTTCGTCGGTTCGCAGCGTCATTCCCCGCCGCTGGCCGAGCATATCCGCCGCGAAATCTCCGTGTTAAGATGGCGACCCAACCTTCCGCCTCACGTCGTTCATCACCTCTTCGCGTCCCCCTCCCATGAGCAAGCCCGCCGAAACTCCCCCCAGCCAGCCGCTGACGATGGTGCAGTGGCTCATCTGCACGATCGCCGCCATTGGCTTTGCCTTCGATATTTACGAACTTTTGATGCTGCCGCTGATTGCCCGACCGGCGATTTTGGAACTGGGGGGATTCGCGCCGACCGATCCGGGCTTCAAAACCTGGGTGGGGCGGCTCTTCTATGTTCCGGCGGTCGCGGGGGGAATTTTTGGCCTCTTGGGCGGCTATCTGACGGATCGCCTCGGTCGCCGCCGGGTGCTGACCTGGAGCATTTTGCTTTACGCCTTTTCCGCGTTCGCGGCCGGCTTTTCGACGAACTTGTGGATGCTGCTGGTGTTTCGCTGCTTGGTGTTCGTCGGCGTATGCGTCGAGTTCGTCGCCGCAGTCGCCTGGCTCGCCGAGCTATTCCCCAATCCGCTCCAGCGCGAAAAAGTACTCGGCTACACGCAAGCGTTTTCGTCGATTGGTGGCCTTTTGGTGGCGGTTGCGAATGGGATCGCAATTCAATTCAGCACCAGCTTCTTCGCGATTTCGATGCCCAGTTTCCTCTCGTTTTTGGGGGAGATCGATCCGATTCATCAACACGCCCCATGGCGCTATACGCTCATGTCGGGGCTGATTCCCGCCGTGCCGCTCTTGATCATTCGTCCCTTCCTGCCGGAATCTCCGGTGTGGGCGAAGAAGCTCGAATCGGGCACGCTCCGGCGGCCGACCATTGCCGCCCTGTTCACCCCCGAACTGCGGCGCACCACGATCATCACCGCCATCGGCTTTGCCTGCACGTTGGGTGTGGCCTTTGGGGCCATTCAGCAGATGCCGCAGATCGTGCCCGGCTTGGCCGAAGTGCAAGCGGGTGCGAAAAAGGCGGGCGAAGCGGCCGTCGCGGCGGCGCAGGCCAAGGGGGAAACCAACCCCGGCAAGCTCAAGGGAATCGGCGCGGGGGCGGGTGCGCTCTATAGCCAGAAGATCGCCTCGGAATACACCAAAATGCAGGAAATCGGCGGGCTCGTCGGCCGCTTCTTGATGGCTCTGGTGCTGGCGGGCGCGGTTGCTTGGGGCTGGAAGCTGCGAATGTTTCAGATTCCCGGCCTGATCCTCACGCCGCTCGTCTTTTGGTTTTTCCTGCGGACTCCGAACACCACCTTCTTCGAAATCCCATTGAGTGCCGTGTATCTCGGCACGATTCCGGTGACGACGATGTCGGTGGGGATGTTTTTGGTCGGATTATGCACGGTCGCGCAGCTCAGCTTTTGGGGCAACTATTTGCCGCATGTCTATCCTGTCCATCTGCGTGGTACGGGGGAGAGCTTTGCGGCGAACATCGGCGGTCGCCTGATTGGCACGATGGCCGCGCTGGTTGCGGCCGAGGTCGCCCGCATACTGCCATTCGACACGACCCCGCTGCAGTTCGCTTCCGCCGCGGCGATCGTCGGCACCAGCGTCTATATCATCGGCTTTGCCGCCAGTTTCTGGCTCCCCGAGCCGGACCCGCACGCGATGGAAGCGTGAGTGTGCTGGCGCGCCGCCGCTAGCACGAATCCGTCTTGGGGCTCTGGGGCGAAGGGGCTACATTGACCCTGCTCGCGACTCGTGCCGTGCCCCGCCAATTCGCAAGGATGCCTGAATGCCAGCGGAAAGGAATCCGCTCGTCGATGATTCGCCGCTTGCGGCACCACTGGAGGGAGTGACGCGGCTGGTTCTGCGCGCGCCGGGCGCGGTCGTCAGTGGGGCGGCCATCCTGGCGGTGTTGGCGGTCGTCGCCAGTTTCAATGGTCTGTCGTTCAAGACGAATCGGCTCGACCTTCTCAACCCGCGGAGCGAATACAATCAGCGCTGGCTGGCCTATTTGGCTGAGTTCGGCGATCGGGACGATGCGGTGATCGTGGTGCGGGCCGACGGGGCAGCCGACCTGACCGCCGCACTCGACGACCTCGCGACCCAAGCCAAACAGCACCCCGACCTGTTCGAGTCGGTCTTCCATCGTCGTGACCTCTCGGCACTCAAGCGGAAGGCGTTGCACTTTCTGCCCGAAGACGAGCTGGCGGCGATCGCACAGCAGGTCGAGCAAGCCAGCATCTTGCTGCCGCGTGGCGGAGCATTGACCGACCCAGTTACCGCCCTTGCGCAGCTGAACGAGCAGGCATCGCGAGTCGGCGCGGCCAGCCCCGCCGCCCGCGCGGCGCTCGAAGAGCGTTTTCAACATCTGGCCGGACAGTTGCTCGCGGCCCTCGACCCCCAAGCAGCCGATGCCGCGACTGACGCGCCGACGCTCGATCCGCAAAAGCTGACGCAACTCGATCCGCAATACCTGCTGGCCGACGAGGGGCGGATGGGGTTCGTCCTGTTGCGGCTGAAGGAAGAGGGCGGCGAAAGCGCGAAAAACGCCCGCGCGATCGGCAAGCTGCGCGAAATCCTCGCCCAGGCGCGCGGCCGGCATGAGCGAACCTGGATCGGACTCACCGGCATGCCGGTGATCGAGTTCGACGAAATGCAGGCCAGCCAGACCGACATGGTCTGGACCAGCCTGCTGAGCCTGGCGGGGGTGATCGCGCTCTTCGCGGCGGGCTATGGGGGGCTGCGCCACGCGGCACTCGCCTCGCTGGTGCTCCTCTTGGGGATGGCCTATTCGTTTGGGTTCATCACGCTCACGATCGGGCATCTGAATATTCTCAGCTCGGCCTTCGCGGTGGTGCTGATCGGCCTGGGTATCGATTTTGGCATTCACTACATCGCCAGCTACTTGCGACTGCGCGAAAATGGCTGCGATGAGTTGACGGCGATGGTGCGGACCGCGAGCGACGTCGGCCCCGGCGTGGTGACCGGCGGCGTGACGACCGCTGCGGCGTTTTTCATGGCGGGCATGACCGATTTCATCGGAATTCGCGAACTAGGAGTCATCGCCGGCGGCGGCATTTTGCTGTGCGTGCTGGCGACGGTCATCATCTTGCCACCACTGGTGTGCCTGGTCGATCGGCAGTGGCCGGCGGCCAGAATCCCGCGAATACTGCCCGCCGCGCGGTGGTTCCACCTGCCGCAAGCCTGGCCCAAGCTGACGGCGACGCTGGCCGTCGTGCTCACACTGCTGGCCGGGGCGGGAATCGCCCAACTGCGCTACGACCACAACCTGCTCAACTTGCAGCCGAGGCATTTGGAGAGCGCCCAGATCGAACGCGAGATTTTCACGCGCATGGACGACAGCGTTTGGTTCGCGGTGTCGATTTGCGCGAGCCGCGAGCAACTGCTCGCGCGGAAGTCCCAATTCGCCGAGCTGGCGACCGTTGCCAAAACGGAAGAGATCGTTTCGCTCTTGCCGGCAACCACCCCTGCCGCACTGGCCTCGATTCGGGCGATTCACGACCGGGTCGGCGATTTGCCCCGCCAGCCCCCGGCGCTCGCGCCGATCAGCCCGCGCCGCCTGTTCGAGGAACTCACTCGGGCCGAGCAATTGCTCGGCGGCGAAACGCCCTTCGAAACCGCGGCCTCGGCCCGCTTTGCCGCCGTGCGAACCGCGCTATCGCGGATGTCCCCCGCCGCTGCCGAGGGTCGCCTGCAAGCGCTGACGAGCACGCTCCCCGCAGCGGCCTGGTCGCGGCTGGAGAAGCTAGGCGAACTTTGCGATCCGGCCGCGCCGCAACTGACCGATCTGCCGCCGGAACTGCTCGATCGCTATGTCGGCCGCAATCGCAAGCATCTCTTGAAGGTGTATGCCCGCGGCAACATTTGGGATATGGACAAACTCGCGCTGTTTGTCGCCGACGTGGAGCGAATTGATTCGCGCGTGACCGGCCATCCGGTGCAGACCTATTACGCCTCGCGCCACATGCAGCGCAGCTATTTGCTGGCGGGTGCATATGCCTTGGGGGCGGTCCTGGTGCTGTTGTGGATCGACTTTCGCAGCCTGGCCCACTCGCTCCTCGCGATGCTACCGCTGGGGCTGGGCTTCGGACAAATGTGCGGCCTCTTGGGCTGGCTTGATATTCCGCTCAACCCCGCAAACATGATCGTGCTGCCGCTGATCCTGGGGATCGGCGTGGACGATGGCGTGCATCTGGTCCACGAGTGGCGCAAGCGCAAGGGGCCATTTACCCTTGGGGATTCGACGACCGTGGCCGTGTTGCTCACCTCGACCACCACGATGGCCGGCTTTGGCAGCCTGATTTTGGCTCGGCACCAGGGCCTGCAAAGCCTGGGGCAAGTGCTGACGCTGGGTGTCTTGACCTGCCTCGCGTCGTCGCTGCTGATCTTCCCGGCAGTCCTGCGTTGGCTCTCGCGACAACGACCGGAAGTGCGGGATCAAGAGACGACCGTGACGAGAGATTTGATTGAAGCAGCGGATCAAGAGGAAATGAGCGCGCTGGAGGGACCGGCCCCGTTGCGCCTGGTGACTGCGAGCGACGACGAAACGCCGACGCAGATGGCCGAGGAGATTGCCATTCTCCCCGCCCCACCCCCGTCGGAGCCGGAATCCGAAGCGCCGGACATTCTGGCCTTTCCGGCTCCGCGTCTCGCGAGATTCGAGCCCGAGCCGGAGGCACCGCCGACGATTCCCCGGCGGCGTACGATTCCGCGCCGCGTCGAGCCGATATTGCCCATCTCGAACGACCTCGAAGACGTGGATGGGGTGGCATCCGGCCGCGACTCCGGGCTTTCTCCGCTCGAGCGGTTGGCCCGGATTCGCCAGAGCAATCGCTGATTTCAGTTGATTTGGACGAGCCGGGCGAATCGATGCGGCAAGCGGGTCTTAGGCTTCTCAAAACGAGACGAGCACTGTAAGGTAATGGATTCGACAGAGAAATCATCGCTAATCGAGCAAGAGCCGGAGCATCCGATGGCTAAACCGCATCGCACTCACAAGAAGGCAAACCACGGCAAGCGGCCGGCAAACGCCAAGGCGCGCAAGGCGAAACGTCGCAAGGTGCGCACCTAGCAATTGAGGAGTTTCGCGGGCGGACCTCGCCGGCAGAGGGTCGATTCGTGGCCGAGAAAGACTTCCTCGTCGATTTGTCGCAGGTCGATTTCGACCGCCCCATCGCGACGCTCGACGAGATCCGCAAATACAATCCGCAGCGCTTCGAGATGGAACAGCTCTCGGCGGTGGTGTACGCCAGCGAGCAGGACTTCTCGTGCGTCGGCTACAAAGACATCACCCAGGACGAGTTCTGGTGCCGGGGGCACATGCCCGGCATGCCGCTGATGCCGGGCGTCGTCATGCTGGAGGCGATCGCTCAGCTCTGCAGCTTCGTGACACAGAAGTACGATCTACTCGGCGCGGAGATGGTCGGATTTGGCGGGCTCGAGGATGTCCGTTTTCGCGACCCGGTGCTGCCAGGGGACCGGTTCATCGTCATGTGCCGGCTGGAGAAAGTGCGGCGCGGGCGGATGATCGTCTGCCAATTCCAAGGGGTCGTGAAGGATCGGATCGTCGTCGAGGGAACGCTGAAGGGAATTCCGATTCCGATCGAGGCCGTTCAAAAGCTGCAAGCCGGCCAGCGTCCCTAGCCAAAACGATCTCGACAACGAACTCTTTATGGGTCGCCGCGCGCTCCGCAAGCTCGATCCTGCTTTGGACCTCTCGCGAAATTATCGCGAGCCCGAGCAATTGCCTCGCCCCTTCGACCAAGTAGCGCTATTGGGGCGCATCGCGCCGCTGGAGGTCGAGGTCGGCAGCGGCAAGGGATTGTTCATCGCCGGCGCGGCCCGCGCCATGCCGGAACACGACTTCATCGGCATCGAGGTGGCGCACAAATACGCCCGTTTCGCCGCGGCGAGATTGGCACGGCAGCAGAGCGCCAATGGCCTGGTCATAGGCGGCGACGCGCTGGCCCTGTTTCGCGAGTGGTTCCCCGCCGGGTCGCTGGCGGCGGTGCATGTCTATTTTCCCGATCCATGGTGGAAGAAGCGTCACAAGAAGCGGCGCGTACTCAACGAAGCGTTCTTAAAAGACGTGGAGCGCACACTGGTGCCTGGCGGAGCGCTACACTTTTGGACCGATGTCGAGGAATACTACCAATCGACGCTGGAACTGATCGCCACAACGGTGAAGCTCGACGGACCACTGGCCGTCGGCGAGAAGCCGGCTGAGCACGATCTCGACTATCGCACGCACTTTGAACGCCGCACGCGCCAGCACGAACAGCCTGTGTATCGGTCGGAGTATCGAAAACCAGGGTGAATCACGGGGCGTTTTGGGCTAGGATAAAGGATATGGCAACCGGTTCCCTGACATCCGACCCCCCTCTGAACGTGGCCATCGCCCCGCCGCAGTCGGTTGCTCCGCCCGCCAAAATATGCCCTCTGGTTGCTGGCGACCGCCTCTCGCGCGATGAGTTTGAGCGGCGATACGCGGCCATGCCGCTGGTTAAGAAGGCGGAATTGATCGAGGGAGTAGTTTACCTGGGGTCACCGGTCTCGCTGGATGGGCACGGCGCGCCGCATGGAAGGTTGATGGGTTGGTTGGTAGTGTTTGAAGCACATACCCCTGGAGTGCAAACCGCCGATAATGCTACCGTGCGGCTGGATCTCGATAATGAGCCGCAGCCCGACTGTTTGCTGCGGATTCGGCCTGAATGCGGCGGCCAATCGCAATCCGGGGACGGATACGTTGAGAAAGCGCCCGAGCTAGTCGCCGAAATCGCCGCTTCCAGCGCGAGCTACGACCTGCACGACAAGCTGAATGCCTATCGTCGCAACGGCGTGCGGGAATACATCGTGTGGCGCGTCTGGGACCAGTCGATTGACTGGTTCGTGCTGCGCGGCGGGCGGTACGAATTGCTTGCGCCGGCTGGCGATGGCATCACGCGCAGCGAGGTCTTTCCTGGGCTCTGGCTCGACTCCGCGGCATTGCTCCAAGGCGACCTGCCGCGCGTGCTGGCCATATTGCAGCAGGGAGTCGCCAACCCGGAGCACGCGGAATTCGTCGCCCGGCTCGCGGCCGCGAAGCAGCCCGGATAGGGACAACTTCCCGGCTTACTTGCGCGGATCGTCCCGCAAGTACTTCTCAATGGCCTGGGCCAATTGCCGGCCGACCGTCCGGTAGCCCTCGGCATGGCTGTGGGCATTGCTCCACGCGGTTTCGAGCGTCACCGACACGGCGAACGGCGGGGCATGAACCGACACCCAGTTCTTGCTGATTTGCTTCCAAAGCGGATCGTAGCCTGGACCGCTCGAGCGGGTTTTGTCGGAAAGCGGCAGGGGGCCGTTGATTTCCCCGCGGCTGATGGTGAGAAAGCGGTCGAGATTGCGGCGGCCGGCATCGGTCAGCAGGTCTTCGGGGCTGACAAAGAAAAACGGCAGGCCGTCGTCAGGAGCCGGGTTGTGCAAATCGACAAACAGGGCGAGGCGGTTCTCTTCGGAGAACTTGGCGAGGGCTTGCTGCGCGGCAGCGACCTCCGCATGAAACGGCTCGTCGGTCCAGTCGCGATTGTGATCGCGCGGAACGGCATCCTTGCCGCCATTGCCGGCCAGCGTGTTGTCGATATCCATGATGGGGACAATCACAATCTCGCACTTCTCGCGCAACGCCGCAGCCCGCGGGTCGTCCCCCGCCAGCCATTCGGCAGCGCCACGGCAAACCCAGCTTCCACCCGATTCCCAGGCGTGCTGACGGGCTTGCAGCCAGATCGCCAGCCGCTTGGCGTCGGCCTGTTCCCCCTGCTTGAGTCGCAGCATCGGGCAGGGCCGGCCTCCGTTCGACCGGCACAGTTCGGTTGCTTCGGCCCACTCATGGCCGGCGGCCAGCGATTTCACCAGTTCAGCCGAATCGCGCGGAGTGAAGGGAGGTCCCCATGCGAGCCAAAGCGGGCCGCTGGCACCGGGAATCTGGTAGGTCCGCACGCCGTCTTTGGCCGGCGGCGACCGCTCGGTCTGCGTCCAGATTTGGCCATCGGACGAATAGTGCGCCCGCGACGGCTGGCACCAACTGGCCGGCAGCAACCGAGCCGGCGAGTTGCCGCGCGGCGGCATCTTAGCATCGGATGCCACCACCTCCAGCGTGATGGCATCTTCCGCCGTCGCGCCGTCAATCCGCAGATACCACCAACAAGGCCAGCCTTGTGCTGGGTCGCCTCCCGGCATGATGCGGATAGTTTTTGCCCTTTGATCGATGGCTACGACCTTGGCCGACCCCCCTTCGAAATTGGTCGAGACGGCAAGCTCGGCCCGAACGGAAGCAGCAGGCAGGCACAGGACGATTGCCAGACAGCCGAGAAACCGTGGCATTTTTGGTCCGCGCGTTAATTGAGGAACGAGATGCAAGGCGCAGCAAAAGGCCCGCCGGCAAGTTGTCTCCGCGGCAACTCGCCAGGCGGGCCCCAAGCGATACTCGGTAGCTTATCAGGCGATGATCTCGGTTGCCACGTTTCCAGGCACGTCGGTCAGGCGGAAATCGCGCCCCGAATAGGGATAGGTCAGCCGCGTGTGGTCGAGGTCCAAGATGTATAGCGCGGTGGCGTGCAGGTCGTGAATGTGCATTTTCTTGTCGGCCACCTCGATGCGGTGTTCGTGGGACGAGCCGTGGCGCATGCCTCCTTTCACTCCGCCGCAGGCATCCCCCTCGGGAAGGCAAACGCCCCAGGCGGCGAGCGAACACAGGGCAATTCTCATCGGTTTCTCGATTCGGAAGTGCGGCCCACCGAGCATCGCGGTCGAATTCAACACCTGAAACAGCGCGGCGCGATGCGACTGTTTGCCGCGTGGGGCGCTATTTTCACTGTCCCCAATTGCCGCAAACCGCTGCCCGGCAATAACTTGCGCCGCCCGCCGCGAATCGCTTTATCCGCACCACGACCGCCGGACACGAATTTTGACGTGCGGTATAATTGGATTTCCAATCAATCGCAGTTGACGAAAAAGAGCAGCCGAATCATGGCTTTTCAGTTTCAGTGCCCGCAAGGACATTTATTGTCGGGGGACGAATCGCAAGCGGGACAGCACTGCCACTGCCCGACTTGCGGCATGCTGTTCATTATTCCCCAGCCGATTGCGGCCCCAGCCGCCGCGAGTCCGTTTGGCGGCGGGGGATTCGACCCCGTCGATACTCCGAGCACTGTCGGGCAGCGGTTTGACGGGGGGCCGGGCGCGCTGGCGGGCGATCCCATGGCGGTAGCGCCAGGGCCAACAGCCCCTCCAGAACCGGAAATCTTGCACATCCCTTGCCCCAACGGCCATGAGCTCGATACGCCGGTCGAAATGTTGGAGCAAGAAGTGCTGTGCCCCAAGTGCAACGCGCAGTTTCGCTTGCGGCGCAAGGACAGCGTGGAGTTCAAGAAGAAGAAAGAGCAGGAAGACCACATTCGGATGGAGAAGGTGGGCAACGCCTGGCTGAACTGGGCGATCGTGGCTGTGGTGCTCGTTCTGATTGGCCTCGTGGGATTGATGATCATGTCGGCCATGAATCAGTAAGCGGGCGGACGATCCGATGCCCGACGACGATTTTCTCGCCGCGTTCGAAGAGTGCGTTTGGCCCCACGACCAGTGGCACCACCGCGAGCATGTCAAAGTCGCCTATCTCTATTTGCTGCGGCATGGATTGCGCCAATCGAGCGAACGCTTGCCGACGGCCATTCGCGCCTACAATGCCGCGCATCCGCGTCCCGAATCGCTGACCACTGGCTATCACGAAACGCTCACGCAAGCCTGGCTGCGGCTGGTCCACGCCGCGCTTTGTCAGCACGGCCCGGCACCCTCGGCTGATGAGTTCTTCGACCGCCATCCCGAACTGTGGCAGTGGCAAATAGCGCGGCTGTTCTACTCGGCCGAGCGACTTTGGTCGGCCGAGGCAAAAATCTCGTTCGTCGAGCCTGATCTGGCTCCGCTCCCGATTAGCCCGCGCGGTGGCTACGACTGGATGTAGCTTTTCAGGTAGTGATTTTCGCGCGACAGCTCGTCGTGCTGGGCTTTGACCAAGTCGCCGATCGAGATGATCCCGACCAGTTTGCCATGCTCGACCACGGGCAAGTGGCGGATGCGGCGCTCGGTCATTAGGCCCATCGTATCGGTCACTTCGTCGTGCGGAGCGACGACCACCAGGCAGCGCGTCATTCGCTCGTGAACCTTGATAAAGTCGAGCGGGCCGCGCGTGGCGGCCGTGGCCCGCAGGATGTCGCGCTCGGTGATGATGCCCACCATCTCTTCGCGCTCGCGGACCACGAGCGAGCCGATGTTGTGCCCTACCATCAAATCGACGACATCGGCCACGGTGTCGTCCGGGGCGCAGGTATGCACGATGCGCCCCTTTGCCCCCAGAATGTCACGAACCTGCATCGTAGCGCCTCCAAAAGAACAAGGAGAGGTTTCCACCAGAAGCGTCCCACGTTGCCGGCACGACGGACGAAAGACAAGCTGGCCCCAGCCGGCGCGGTTTAGAATAGCGCCGCGGACTGGCAATCGTCAAACCGTTTTTCCGCTATTTTTCGCGGGACATTGTGAAATTCGGCACGAAGTTGAGGAATTGACGGCGCTGGGGCAGCGGTGCGAGTCGGCAAAGTTTTCGATTCGTCATGCGCGGATTCAGGGGCGTTTCGCCTGCTGGACCGTCGTCCTAAAATTGAAGGCATGAAACGCTGGGATTGCGTGGCGATTATTGGCGTCGGCCTTATCGGCGGCTCGATTGGGCTAGCGCTGCGCAGTCGCAAGCTGTCGAAAGAGATCGTGGGCATCGGCCGGCGGGAGAATTCACTGACGGCGGCGAAGAATCGCGGCTGCATTGATCGTGGCACCACGAGCATTCCTAGCGGCGTCAAGAACGCGGGTTTGATTGTCGTCTGCACGCCGGTCGAGTTGGTTCCGCGACACGTCGCCGAGGCGGGGCACCATTGCCCCGAAGGCTCGATTATCACCGACGCGGGGAGCACCAAAAGCGATCTGGTGATGCGGGCGGAATCCTCTCTCGCGGACCGTTTTCCTCGGCATCTCCCTTTCGTTGGCAGCCATCCGATTGCCGGCAGCGAGAAATCCGGTCCGGAGGCTGCTGACGGCGACTTGTTTGAAGGTCGCGTGGTGGTGGTGACGGAGAGCGAGGTTTCGGACCTCGATGTTGTGGATACGGTCGAGGAATTCTGGCAGTCGCTCGGGGCCCGCGTCGTTCGCATGTCGCCGGAAGAGCACGATGCTGCCCTGGCTCGCACGAGCCACTTGCCGCATCTGGTTGCGTCGGCCCTGGCGGCGGCAACCCCCAAAAATCTGCTGGAACTGGCCGCGGGGGGCTTTGCCGATACGACTCGGATCGCGGCGGGAGATGTCGAGCTGTGGCGGCAAATCTTTTTGGCCAACCGGGGCCATACCTTGAAGGCGCTGGCCGATTTTGAGAGAGTGCTATCACGCCTGCGGCAGGCGCTCGAAATGGGGGACGGGGCCGCATTGGCACAGATTCTCACGGAAGGAAAACGCCGTCGTGACGCTCTGGGAAGTTGACATCCACCCGGTGGAGGGGCAGCCGGACCTGCTGGGGCGCTCCGTGGCGGCGGAAGCGGCCGATTTGGGGCTGGACAACTTCGTCGTTCAGGCTGCTCGCGGGTTTCTCGTGCAGGGGGAAATCAGCTCCAGCCAGATTCATCGCCTCTCAAGAGAACTATTAGCCGATCTGATAGTCGAGTGCCCGGTGGTGGGGCAAGTCGGCGAGCGGCTGCTGGCGGAATCCGCTTTAGCGAATGCTAGTCTGATTCACGTCCTCCCAAAACCGGGCGTTACCGATCCCGTCGCCGCGAGCACCCGCGCCGCGATTCGTGACTTCGAGATTCCCGCCGAGGCGGTCGTCACGCTGCGGAAATACTGGGTCAGCGGCTTGTCGGCTGAACAGATCAACCTGCTGGCGACGAAGCTCCTCGCCAACGACTCCATCGAGCAGGTCGTCATCGGCCCGCTTACGATGGAGCGGATTCACCTTGGTTCGCCGTACGAATTCGAGCTTTCCACGGTGCCGATTCGCAACTTGAGCGGGGACGAACTGCTCGCCCTGAGCAAAGCCCGCACGCTCAGCCTGACTTTGCCCGAACTCGAAACCATTCAGCGGCATTTTCGCGAACTGGTACGCGAGCCGACCGACATTGAGCTCGAAACCATCGCCCAAACTTGGAGCGAGCACTGCAGCCACAAAACGCTAACCGGCCGCGTCACTTATACCGATGAAAACGGCACCCGGCACTTTGGCAACTTGCTGAAAGAGACGATTTTCGCCGCCACGCAGAAGATTCGCCAGGATTTGGGTTCGGACGACTGGTGCGTCAGCGTCTTTCGCGACAATGCCGGCGTCGTCCGGTTCGACGACACGCATCATGTCGCCTTCAAGGTGGAAACGCACAACCGCCCTAGCGCCATCGAGCCGTATGGCGGGGCGAATACCGGGGTCGGCGGCGTTATTCGCGATACGCTCGGCACCGGCCTGGGGGCCAAGCCGATCTGCAATACCGATGTGTTTTGCTTTGCCCCTCCTGATACGCCGGCGAGCGAATTGCCGCCCGGCGTGCTACATCCGCGGCGGGTGATGCGGGGGGTTGTCAGCGGAGTGCGTGATTACGGCAATCGGATGGGAATTCCGACGGTGAACGGGGCGATTTATTTCGACCCGCGCTATGTCGGGAACCCGCTCGTCTTTTGCGGTGATGTCGGCCTGATTCCGCACGACAAAGCATTCAAAGAAACAAAGCCGGGGGATTTGATCGTCGCCATCGGGGGCCGGACCGGTCGCGATGGCATCCACGGGGCGACCTTCAGCAGTGCCGAACTTACGCATGAAAGCGAGAAGGTCAGTGGCGGTGCCGTGCAGATTGGCAACGCGATCGCCGAGAAGATGGTGCTCGACGTGCTGCTCGCCGCGCGCGACGAAGGGCTCTATACCGCCGTCACCGACTGCGGGGCTGGCGGTTTCAGCAGCGCGGTCGGCGAAATGGGGGCCGAGATCGGAGCCGAAGTCTGGCTCGAACGGGCCCCGCTCAAGTACGAAGGGCTGTCGTACACCGAAATTTGGATTAGCGAAGCCCAGGGGCGGATGGTCGTTTCGGTTCCCGAAGCGAAGTGGCCGCGGCTTGAAGCGCTGTGCCGCGGCGAGAATGTCGAAGCGGTGGTGATTGGCCGCTTCGTGCCGACCGGCAAGCTCTTGCTGCAATATCACGGCACCACCGTCGGCCAGCTTGACATGCACTTCCTGCACGAAGGCCGGCCCAAAGTGCAGCGGCAGGCGACGTATAAGCCGAGCACGGAAAATCCGAAATCCGAAATCCGAAATCCGAAATTGGACCCCAGTGCCGTTCTTTTGGGAATTCTCGGATCTCTCAACGTCGCCTCCAAAGAATGGGTCATCCGCCAATACGACCACGAAGTGCAGGGCGGGAGCGTCATTAAGCCGCTGGTGGGCGTGGCGAACGATGGCCCGAGCGATGCGGCCGTGCTGCGGCCGGTGCTTTCGTCGCGGCGGGGGCTGGCAATTGCCTGCGGCATGAACCCGCGATACGGCGACTGGGATACCTACCACATGGCGGCCTGCGCGATCGACGAGGCGGTGCGCAACTGCGTGGCGGTTGGTGCCGATCCGGCCCGGATCGCGATTCTCGACAACTTCTGCTGGGGCTACACCGACCGGCCGGAAACGCTCGGCGCACTCGTCCGGGCGGCGCTCGCCTGTTATGACCTGGCCGTCGCCCTGGGAACTCCCTTCATCAGCGGCAAGGACAGCCTCAACAACGAATTCAGCTATGTCGCGGACGGCGAGCGGCGGACGATCCAAATTCCGCACACGCTGCTGATTAGCGCTTTGGGGCAGGTCCCCGATGTAGGCCGTTGCGTGACGATGGATTTCAAGTCCGCCGGCAATCTGATTTATCAGGTCGGTTGGACGAAGAACGAGCTCAGCGGCTCGCATCTCGAACTGGTAGGGTGCCTGAGCGGTAGCGAAATGCACCGTGATGCCGCAAGGGGTGGCGAGAAGGTGCATGGCGCTACGCTTATGCACCCTACAAGCGTTCCCCAGGTCGATGCCGCCGTCGCTAAGCGGACCTTCACCGCGCTGCACACCGCGATGAGCGCTGGCCTGGTGCGAGCCTGTCACGATCCGAGCGAAGGGGGCCTTGCGGTTGCGGTCGCCGAAATGGCTTTCGCCGGCGGCTGGGGGGCGAAAATCCGCCTTGCCGATACCCCTCGCGATGGCAGTGTCGATCCGCGTGAAGCCGACCTCGACACCGTACTGCTGTTCGCGGAATCCGCCAGCCGATTCGTCGTCGAAGTGATGCCCGCCAATCGCTCGGCATTTGAGCACTTGCTCCAAACGCACGAAGTTCCACATGCGCATGTCGGCGAAGTTGCCGTCCACGGCCGCGTGCAGTTTGTCGCCTCCGCCGGTGGCTTGCTGATCGATTTGCCGATCGAACAACTTAAGGAGGCGTGGCAGAAGCCGCTCCGCTGGTAACGAACACCATGCAACCCCGCGTCCTTATCCTCCGCGCCCCTGGCACCAATTGCGATCGCGAAACGGCGTTCGCGTTTGAAACCGCCGGCGCGCGGGCCGCAACGGTCCATCTCAATCGCCTGCTCGAAAAGCCGAGCCTGGCGGCTGACTATCAGATTCTGTGCATCCCCGGCGGGTTCAGCTATGGCGACGACATCTGCGCCGGTCGCATCTTCGGCAACCAAATGCGGCACCACCTCCGCGATACGCTGCACCAATTTAAAAACGCCGGCAAGCTGATCCTGGGGATCTGCAACGGCTTTCAGATTTTGATCAAGTCGGGCGTGCTGCTGCCGGACCGAGCCGATGAGCCAATCGCCACGCTGACACTCAACGACAGCGGCAAATTCGAGGATCGCTGGGTCCACCTGCGGGTGGCCAGTCCCAAGTGCGTGTTCCTGGCCGGCATCGAGCGGATGTACCTTCCGGTCGCCCATGCTGAAGGAAAGTTCGTGGCCCGCGACACGACCACGCTAGCAAAACTCGACCAAGAAGGTCAGCTTGTGCTGCGGTATGCCGTTGGAGAAGTTCAAAGTTCAACGTTCAAAGTGCAAAGTTCGGACCCAACTTTGAACCTTGAACCTGGAACCTGGAACTCCGTTCCCTATCCCGCCTGCCCAAATGGCGCGCAGCTCGCTGTTGCTGGATTGTGCGACGAGACGGGCCGGGTCTTCGGCCTCATGCCGCATCCCGAACGGCATATCGACCCGACTCAGCATCCGCACTGGACTCGCGAACAACCCACAAGAGGGGATGGCGTCGCTCTATTTGAGAATGCGGTGCGATTTTTCGCGTAACCATCGGCGAGCCTCGATCATAAACAATTAACTGAAGATCTCGCCATCAAAAGGCAAGCATTTTCTGGCATGTTTTTCGCAGTTTTTGGCGACGTGCAAGTTTGACAGGGACTGTCAGCTTGGGTATTCTCACGGCTAACTGGCCGCGATGATGCCAAGCACGCTGCTGCCAGCTTCCCACCCCACAGCCTTCCTCCACCAACCCACCAGCAGTTTGCGGCTCGTGCCGCCCTGCCACTGTCTCCGCCCCGTGCCGGAGATAGCCCACCCTCTGGAGATTTGCCGTATGCGATGCAATGGAAATCGTCTTAGCCGCCGCAACATGCTGACCGTCGGAGCTATCGGCGGCCTCGGCCTGACACTTGGCGATTTACTCCAAATGCGAGAAGCCCGCGCCGACCTGAAGCACTACGACTTCATGGAGGCCAAGGCCCAAAGCGTCATTCACATCTATCTGCCTGGTGGCATGGCCCATCAGGAGTCGTTCGACCCCAAGCCCTATGCCCCGATCGAGTATCGCGGCGAGCTCGGAACTATCAAGACGAACACCGGCGAAGTCTTTTGCGAAACGCTGCCGAAGCTATCGCAAGTGGCTGATAAGATCGCCGTCATCCGCTCAATGACCCACGGCGAAGCGGCCCATGAGCGCGGCACACACAACATGTTCACGGGCTATCGCCCCAGCCCGGCGCTGCAGTTCCCCAGCATGGGGAGCGTCGTCAGCCACGAATACGGTCCGCGCAACAACCTGCCCCCCTATGTCGCCATTCCGAATGTCCCCAACGAATTCGCCAGCAATGGCTATCTGAGCAGCTCGTTTGCTCCGTTCAGCCTCGGTGCCGATCCGGCCAGCGCGGGCTTCAAGGTGCAAGACCTGAGCCTTCCCCAGGGAGTGACCGATGCCCGGTTCACCCGCCGCCGCACCGCCCTGGAAGCGGTCAACGACTACTTCACCAAGAAGGACAAGTCCGACACTGTCGGCGCGATGAATACGTTCTACGAGCGGGCCTACAGCATGATCAGCTCGCAGCAGGCTCGCGAGGCGTTCAACATCGAAGCCGAAAAGCCCGCGCTCCGCGACGAATACGGTCGCAACACCGCCGGCCAGCGGCTTCTCATGGCTCGCCGGCTGGTGAGCGCGGGGGTCCGTTTCGTGACGCTGACCTACGGCGGCTGGGACATGCACAGCGGCATCACCGCCGGCATGAAGCGGCAAGTGCCAGACCTCGATCAGGCCCTCTCGGCGCTGATTCGCGATCTCGATGCCACCGGCCAGCTTTCCAGCACGCTGATCATGGTCAGCAGCGAATTCGGCCGCACCCCAAAAATCAACACCACCGCTGGCCGCGACCACTGGCCCAAGGTCTTCAGCGTCATGCTCGCCGGTGGCGGCATCAAGGGGGGCACGATCTACGGCACCTCCAACAGCATCGCCTCGGAACCCGATTCCGATCCGGTTGGCCCCGAAGATCTCGCCACCACGGTCTATCATCAGCTCGGCATCGTCGCCGACAAGGAGCTGATGGCCCCCGGTGGACGCCCCATCGAAATCGTCGATGGCGGCAACGTCATCAAGGGTCTGCTGGCCTAAGTGCGTCGAAGTTGATTAGCCGGGTCCAAACCTGGTCCCGGAGCACCCCGGAGGCTATTCACCTCCGGCTATTGAAAACAGAACATGCGGTGTCGGTTCACCCCGTCGCCGCCCCCCAGGACGGTCCCACCCGCGCGATTTTCCCCGCTTGCCGTCCCCGGAAATGCTTGCAGGATTTCGGTCCGGCAGCGAAAATGATGGTTTTGGATTGCATGCCGCAAGCAGGCTCGCCGCTCGGATGCCGCGAGCCTGGATTGTCGAGAATCGCCTTCCTCCGCCGCCCCACACCGGCATGATGCTGGGTGTTTCCCGCCGGGCGCTGTGATTGCCCAGTTTATTCGAGGTTCGCATGATGGCCCGCATCGGCACGCGTTTGCTCCCCTTGCTGCTTATCGCCGTGGCAATCGCCCCCGCCCGTGCCGTCGAACCGGCATTTGCCAGCATTTCCCCCCTGGGGGTCCAGCGCGGCACCGAAGTCGAGATGACCTTCGGCGGCCAGCGTTTGGCCGACATCAAGCAGTTGCTCTTCTACTCCCCCGGCTTCGAGGTGAAAAAGCTGGAGGGTGCCGATGCAAGCGTCAAGGCCACCATCGCCATCGCCCCCGATTGCCGCCTGGGCATTCACGCCATTCGCCTCGCCACGAACACCGGCATCAGCAACCTGAAGACCTTCACCGTCGGCAACCTGCCGGAAGTGAAGGAGGTCGAGCCGAACACGTTGTTCACCGCTCCGCAAATCATCCCGCTCAATGTCACCGTCAGCGGCTCGATTGGGGGGGAGGATGTTGATCATTTCGTGGTCGAGCTGAAGAAGGGAGATCGCCTGACCTGCGAGATCGAAGCGCTCCGCCTGGGGAACAGCTTTTTCGATCCGTATGTGGCGATTCTGAACGAAGCCCGCTTCGAGCTGACCCGCAGCGATGACGCGGCCCTCTTGAATCAAGACTGCCTCGCGGCGATTATCGCGCCGGAAGACGGCAAATACATCGTCCAGGTTCGAGAAACCTCGTTCGGCAGCGGCAGTGGCTATCGCTTGCACGTCGGCAGCTTTCCGCGGCCGACAGCGGCTTATCCCGGTGGCGGCAAGCCGGGCGAAACGCTGCAAGTACGCTGGATCGGGGACGTCAAGGGAGAATTCACCACCCCCATCTCCCTGCCCGCCGACGGGAAGGAAACTGCCGGCCTGATCGCCCAAGATCCCGCGGGCTTTGCCCCCTCGCCGAATGTCGTTCGCGTCATCGACCTGCCCAATGCTTTGGAAGCCGAGCCGAACGACGAATTCGCCAAGGGAACCGCCAGTGGCGCGGCCCCGCTGGCCTTGAACGGCATCATCGAGAAAGAGGGGGATATCGATTTCTTCAAGTTCTCGGCCAAGAAGGGGCAGCAACTCGATGTCCGGATGTATGCCCGCAAGCCTCTTCGCTCGCCGCTCGACGGCGTGATGTTCATTCACAACGATAAGGGGAGCGCGGTCGCCAACAACGATGACACCGGCGGCCCGGATAGCTACGTTCGCTTCAATGTGCCGGCCGATGGCGATTACTACGTTTCAGTGCGCGACCAACTGAAAAACGGCGGCGCGGATTACGTCTATCGGATCGAATTGACGGAGATCAAGCCCTCCCTTTCGCTCTCGCTGCCCGAGCGCGTGCAATACATTTCGACCACCCTGACCGTGCCGAAAAACAACCGCATGGCGCTCATGGTGGGTGCTCAGCGGACGAATTTTGCCGGCGACTTGACTCTCTCGGCCGACTTGCTGCCGCCAGGAATGAAGGTCGAAGCGGTGCCGATGCCCGGCGCGATGTCGGAAACGCCGGTGCTCTTCGTCGCCGCGAGCGACGCCCAGCCGACCGGCGCGCTGATCGACCTGATTGGCAAGCCCGCCGATGAAAAAGTGGCGGTCGTTGGCCACATGAAGCAGCGGACGATGCTCGTTCGCGGCGCGAACAACAGCGAAGTTTGGGGGCACGAGGCGGACCGCGTGGCCCTGTCGCTGGCCGACGAAATTCCATTCCAGATCGATGTCGTTCAGCCCAAGGCTCCGCTGCCGCGCAACGGTTCGATCAACCTGAAGGTCGTCGCCAAGCGGGCCGAAGGGTTCACCGCCCCAATCAGTGTCAAGCTGCTCTACAACCCACCAGGCGTAGCCTCTTCGACCAGCATCAATATTCCCGAAGGAAAAAACGAAGCCGACATTCCCCTTACCGCCAATGGCGGGGCGGGCATCGGCAATTGGAAGATCGTGGTTCTGGGTCGCGCCACGCACGGCGGCGGCAGCGTCGAGTGCTCGTCGCAATTCGTCGATCTGACCGTCGCCGAGCAATTCTACAAGCTGACCTGGGAAAAGGCGGCTGTCGAGCAAGGCTTGGAAACCGAAATTGCCTTGACGGTCGAAAAGCTGGCTGATTTTCCCGGCGCTGGCAAGGCCGAGCTGGCCGGTCTGCCGAACAACACCAGTTCGACGCCGATTGAGTTCACGAAAGACACGGCGGAGCTGGTCTTCAAGATTGCCGCCACGAAGGACGCCCGCCCGGGCCGCTATCCGTCGCTCGTCTGCGTGACCAGTTTTCAGATCGATGGCGAAACCGTGTCGCAAACCATCGGCGGCGGCGAAGTTCGCGTCGATGCTCCGCTTCCTCCCAAGCCCAATGCTCCCCCCGCCGCCGGCAAGCCGGCGACGCCCGCCCAACCCGCTCCCGCCGGCACGCCCATGAAGCGGCTTTCGCGACTGGAGCAGCTGCGGCTCGAAAAAGAGAAGCAGGACAAAAAGTAAGTCACAGCTAGGTTTTCAAGAATCGGCTCCAACGAACAAAAGTACTGAAACCCAAGGATTCCGCCGTGAAACTCCCCTTCCGTAGCCTCGCGCTGCTGGCCCTCGTGCTGCTGGCCGGCACGGCCCTGGCCGAGCCCAAGCTCGTTTCGGTCAATGTCTATCCGCCCGATATCAACCTGGCGACGAAGCTCGACTTGCAGCGGTTCATCGTCGTCGCCACGCGCGACGATGGCGTGACGCTGGATGTGACCGCTCAGGCCGCAATCAAGCTACTCGATCCGAAGCTGGCAAAGCTCGACAAGAACTGCCTCTATCCGCAGGCCGACGGGCAAACCACGCTCGAAATCGAATATCAGGGGTTCAAGACGGCTGCCACCGTCGCGGTGAAGGATTCCGCCGCCGACCGCCCCACCAGCTTCCAGCTCGACATCATGCCCGTCTTCATGCGAGCTGGCTGCAACACCGGTAGCTGCCACGGCGCGGCCCGCGGCAAGGACGGCTTCCGGCTGTCGCTCTTCGGCTTCGATCCGCAAGGAGACTACTTCCGCGTCACGCGCGAAATCGGCGTCCGCCGCATCAACCTCGCCTCCCCGAAGGACAGCCTGCTGCTCGAGAAATCGATTGGCGCGGTGCCGCACACCGGCGGCAAGCGATTTGGCGCGGAGACCGAATACTACGCCACCCTGCTCCGCTGGCTCGAGGCCGGCGCGCCCAACGATGCCGGCCCGACCCCCGCGGTGGTCGGTGTCGATCTCTATCCCCCAAGCGCCGTGCTCGAAGGAGAAGGGGCGACGCAGCAGTACATTGCTCGGGCCCGCTATGCCGACGGGACCGATCGGGACGTGACGAGCCTCGCCACGTTCATGACCAACAACGACAACTCCGCTCCCATCACTCCCGATGGTCTCATCACGGCCGGCGCGCGGGGCGAAGCGTTCATCATGGCCCGCTTCGAGACGCACACCGTCGGCAATCAGGTGCTCGTGCTGCCGAAGGGGCTGATGTACACCGCACCGCCAATCGCCGGCAACTACATCGATGAGTTGGTCGGCGAAAAGCTCAACAAGATTCGGGTCTTGCCCAGCGGCCTTTGCACGGACGAGCAATTCCTCCGCCGGGCGACGATCGACATCACCGGCCTCTTGCCTACAGAAGAAGAGTATGCCGCCTTCATGGCCGATGCCGAGGCGAACAAGCGGGCCAAACTGGTCGATCGCCTGCTGGAGCGCAAGGAGTTCAGCGAAATCTGGGCCATGAAGTGGGCCGAGCTGCTGATGATCAAATCGAACAACAACACCGTCAGCACCAAGTCGGCTTATCTCTATTACAGCTGGCTCACCGATAAGGTGGCGAATAACGTCCCGCTCGACCAGATGGTGCAAGAGCTGCTCTCGGCGACTGGCGGCACCTTCAAAAGTCCGGCCACCAACTACTACCAGGTCGAGCGAGATACGCTCAAAACTGCCGAGAACGTGGCCCAGGTCTTCATGGGGATTCGCACCCAGTGCGCCCAGTGTCACAACCATCCGTTCGACCGCTGGACGATGAACGACTACTACAGCTTTGCCGCGTTCTTCGCTCAGATTGGCCGCAAGCAAAGCGAGGATTATCGCGAGATTATCGTCTTCAATAGCGGTGGCGGGGACGTTCGCAATCCGGTCGGCAACAAGGTCATGACACCTAAGTTTCTCGGCGGTCAAGAGGCCGACGTGACTGGCAAGGACCGCCGCGAAGTGCTGGCGAAGTGGCTCACTTCGACCGATAACCCCTATTTTGCCACGAGCGTCGCCAATCGCGTTTGGGCGCATTTCTTCGGCAAGGGAATTGTCGAGCCGGTCGATGACATTCGCGTCAGCAACCCTGCCAGCAACCCAGAGCTGTTCGATAAGCTGGGCGATAAGCTGGTGGAGTATAAGTACGACTTCCGCGCCCTCGTCCGCGACATTTGCAACTCGCAAACTTATCAGCGAACCACCGAGCGGAACGAATCGAACGCCACCGATGAGCGGAACTTCGCCCACGGCAACGTCCGCCGCATCCCGGCCGAAATGCTGCTCGATTGCATTACGCTCGCCACGGGGACGCAAGATAAATTCCCCGGCTTGCCGCTAGGGGCGCGGGCGGTCCAGGTGGCCAACGGCGCGACCTCGACCTATTTTTTGACCACCTTTGGCCGCGCCCCGCGCGACACCGTTTGTGCCTGCGAGGCCAAGACCGATCCCACCCTATCGCAAGCGTTGCACATGCTCAACGGAGCGACTGTACAAGGCAAAATCCAATCCGGCGGCCTGATCGCCAAATGGCTGAAGGAAGGGCAATCGCCGCAGCAGGCGATCGAGCGGATTTACATCCGCACCCTGAGCCGCAAGCCGCTGCCCGAAGAAATGGATCGCTTGCTGCCGGTCGTCGCCCAGGCCGAGAGTCCGCAAGCCGGCTTGGAAGACGTGTTCTGGGCCGTGCTCAACAGCCGCGAGTTCATTTTTAACCACTAACGTAGGGTGGGGCTTAGCCCACCGATCACCGATCCGTTGAAATCGCCGGTGGGCTCAGCCCCCCTACGCGATATGTCGGTCCCGCCTGCCGTCTCCTCTGATTCGTTTGCTGAGGTTTGCCATGTCGGTTGTCATTCGCGTTTGCCTGGCTTCGTGCCTGGTTCTGGGTACAGCTGCCCCGATCTTCGCTCAGGCCGACAAGCCCACCGAGCCCGCCGCGCCGAAAATCACCTACGACGACCACATTCGGCCGATCTTTCGCGAGCATTGCTTCACTTGCCACAGCGCCGACCAGCAAAAGAGCGGCCTGGCGCTCGACACTTACCAAAAGACGATGGCCGGCGGCTCCAGCGGCGAAGTCGTGGTGGCGGGCGATCTGGGGCTGTCGCGGCTGTGGGTACTGACGGCCCACCTCGAAGACCCCAAGATGCCGCCGATGCAGGATAAGCTCTCGGCCACCAAGCTCGACCTGCTGAGCAAATGGATAGAAATGGGTGCCCCCGAGAATGCCGGCTCGAAAGTTACCGCCAAAAAGAACAACCTTGCCGTTTCCGCCGGCAGCGGCTCGGCGCGGCCCACCGAAGTCGCCATCCCCGCCGGCGTCCTCAAACAGCCCGTGCTTTATACGCCCAAGCCAGGGCAGATCACCGCCCTCGCCAGCAGCCCTTGGGCACCGGTCCTCGCGGTCGCCGGCCAAAAGGAAGTTTCGCTCTATCACAGCGACAGCGGGCAGCTGATGGGCATCTTGCCCTTTCCCGAAGGAATCCCCTACGTCATTCGCTTCAGTCCCAGCGGCAGCGTGCTGTTGGTCGGCGGCGGCCGCGGCGGGCATTCGGGCTGCGTGGCCCTCTACGACGTGAAAACCGGCAAGCGGATCGCCAAAATCGGCGACGAGCTCGACGCCGTCCTCGCGGCCGACATCAACGCCTCGCACACGCTCGTCGCGGTGGGCGGCCCGAACAAGGTCGTCCGCATCTATTCGGCCGAATCCGGCGAGCTGTTGCACGAAATTCGCAAGCACACCGATTGGATTTATACCGTCCGCTTCAGTCCCGACGGGGTGCTCCTGGCGACAGGCGATCGGTCGGGTGGGCTATTCGTGTGGGAAGGAGACACGGCCCGCGAGTATCTCGGCCTGCGTGGCCACACGGGAGCGGTCTGCGATCTCTCGTGGCGCGACGACTCCAACATCCTGGCCAGCGCCAGCGAGGATTCGTCGATCAAGCTCTGGGAAATGAACGACGGCAACGTTATCAAATCGTGGAACGCCAACGGCGGCGGAGCGTTTGCCGTCTCGTTCACGCACGACGGCCGGCTCGTGAGCTCCGGGCGCGACAACACGGTCCGCACCTGGACCGCCGACGGCACGGCGATCAAGGCATTTCCGGCGTTCACCGAGGCGGCCCTCAAGTGCTGTTTCACGCACGATGGACAGCGGGTGGTCGGCGGCGATTGGCTTGGCAACGTCAAGGTGTGGGACGCGGCCGAGGCGAAAGAGCTGTTCTCCCTAGCCGCCAATCCCCCGCCGCTCGCCGTGCAAATCGAAACCGCCAAGTCCGCCGTTGCGGCGAAGCAAACGGTCGCCACCACGGCAGCCGCCGAGCTCGCCGCGGCTCAAACGCTGGTTGCCGACAAGGATGCGGCACTGAAACCGGCGAGCTATACGCACGCCGCGGCGACCTCCGCGATGACCAAGACCGAGGCCGACCGCGCTGCTGCCGCCAAAACGGCCGAATCCGCCGCGGCCGCGATCAAACCAGCGCAAGATGCCCTGGCCGCCGCGAATGCCGCCGCCAAGACTGCCGGCGACGAAAAGGCCGCCGCCGATAAAGGGCTGGCCGATAAGGCGGCTGCCGCCAAAGCTGCCGCCGACACCGCTGCTGCCGACAAGGCCGCCGCCGATAAGCTCATCGCCGAGAACAATGCCGAGGCTCCCCAGGCCGCCGATAAGGCGAAAGTTTCGCAGGAGGCGGCCGCCAAGGCGGAGGCCGAGAAGACCGCCGCTGCCGCAGTGGTCGCGCAAAAATCCGACGCCTCCACCAAGGCCGCTGCTGCCGCGAGTAGCGCCACCGCGGCGCTTTCGCAAGCGCAGTCCGCCGCTGCGGCGGCCGCCAAGCAGGTCGAAGTGCTAGCCGCCGCCGCCAAGTCCGCTGCCGCCGCGGTTCCGGTCGCCAAGGCCGAGGTGGATAAGCTGGCCCAGGAGAAGGCCGTCGCCGAGGCTGCGGTCATTCCGAAAAAGCAAGCGGCCGAGGGGGCCGCCGCGCAGCTTGCCGCGGCCCAAGCACTGGTGGCGCAGCTGGAGGCCGATAAGCTGGCCTTCGAGCAAATGGGAGCCAAGCTGGCGGCGTTGGCCAGCGAAGCGAGCCAGGGGATTGCCCCCAAACAGGCCGCTGCCGCCCAGGCGGAGGCCGAACGGAAGGCAATGGCCGAAGCCGCCGCCGCCAAGGCCGCCGCCGCGAAAGCCGTGGCCGATAAGATCGCCGCCCTGCAAGCCGAGCTTGCCCAGGCTCAGGCCGAGCAGAAAGCGGCCGACGACGCCGCGGCCGCGAAAGCAAAGGCCGCCGCCGAGGCTGCCGCCGCCTTAGCCGCCGCCGAAGCCGCCGCTCAAGAGGCGGTGGCCCAGCAAAGGGCGTTTGCCGAAGCGTACGGGCCGAAATAGCTGAAGCGTCGTTCTCGCTAACCTTAACGCCCGTCGCGCCCCTCAGGCTGTACCGTCGGCGCACGAAAAAAGGCGTCGCGAAAAATCGCGACGCCTTGGTCTTTGGCTGGTCTAGCGAGGCGGGCTTAGGTCGATTCGCGCGGGCGAATAGCGCCGGTCAGGCCGTTGTAGTCGAAGCGGTCGCTATCGTGCCACAGCGGCAGACCGAGTTCGATCCGCTGGCGGAGGATTTCGATCTTCTCCGGCGAGCCGGCGGGAGCATCGGTGGCCTGGAAGTCTTCGGGAGCTTCCGGCAGCCAGTCTTCGTCGTGGCCATACTTCAGGATGGCTTCAAACACGTTCTTGCAGCGTTCCATGTCAATTCCTCGGATTACGGTCAACCGGGCCGGTTGGCAAGGGGCCGCGTGCGGAAACGAAACACTCGCTCTCAGGGATGCACGCTCGGCTCGGCAAACTGGTCGATTGCGGTCGCGAAAGGCTCTCAAGCGGGGGAGTGCCGCGGGCGGTCGAAACCAGCCGCATGAAGGGCGACCAACCATCAAGCGACCAATTATTCCCCGACTGGCCCCCGCGCGTCAAGCATTTTGAGCGATCGAAACCAAAATTGCGAAGGAAAAAAACACGCCCCAGGTGGATTTGGAAGTTTTGGCGAAGCTATGCGGGCCAATGACGATATTGCGGCAATTCTTACGGGAAATACAGGATCAATTGCGGTTGATTTCAAATCAATTCAAGTGAACCTGAGCATAGTGACAAACTCGTAAAGGAATATCATCCGCCATTAACAGGCCGCCAAGGGGGCCAGCAATCGCGAATTGGCGTTGCTTGCTAAGTGAAGTGTCAAGGGGGCGTCGGACAATGCTGACGCCGTGCGATTCTCGTCGTCCACTTGCCCCGACATCCTCCGACATGGCCACTTCGCCTACAATCAGCGGCGCTGATCATGGGGGTGCGACTTGCTTCGTCTGGCTGGAAAACTCGCGGCTTCGCAAACTAGACACTTGGGAAATGTGACACGATGACCTGGATCCAACGCCACCTGGTTTTGCCCGAGCGCTCGCGCGGGTTTCACCTCATTACCAGCGAGGTTTTGGCGGCTATCCCAGAGCTCAAGTCGCTCCGCGTCGGCTTGCTGCACGTCTTCATCCGCCACACGTCGGCGTCGCTGACGATCAACGAAAACGCCGACCGGGACGTCCGCCGAGACCTCGAAAGCTCGCTGAATGCCATCGCCCCGGAGGACTTTCCGTATGTTCACACCCTCGAAGGCCCCGACGACATGCCGGCCCACGTCAAAGCCTCGCTGCTCGGCTCGTCGGTATCGATTCCCATCGCCGAGGGCGGGCCGCTGCTGGGCACCTGGCAGGGCATTTATCTGTGCGAGCACCGCAATCACGGCGGCCGCCGGCAACTGGTGCTGACGCTGTGGGGAGAGAAGTCCGCTTGATCGCTGCCGGACCGACACCAACCGCGCGGGATCGCAATCGCGGCGGCAGTTTGATTCATGCGGCTGGCCGCGATTGCCCGATGCAGTCCGATGGGGGTTGCCAGCGGATTTGCCCGGCGTTGATTTCATGAACGCGCGTGTCGCCATCTTTCTGTTGGCCTGGATCGGCCTGCCACCAAGTGACGCCATCTTGGCCCAGGTGGTAAACTCGCCGCGCGAGTCGTTTCCGTATTCGCAGCCGCTGGAACTCGAATTCACGGGCGACGAGGACGAGATCGAAACGGACCGTGATTCGTTCACGCCGGCAACGTCCGTCGTGGGTGGCGGCAGGGTTGTCGTCGAAGCGGCGTGGTCGTTCCTCGACAACCGCGCTGTTCCAGAAACGCACAGCCTGCCCGAATCGATCGTTCGCTGGGGGGCGATCGACTGGTTGGAGTTGCACTTGGGCTGGAATTATGAAGTCGGCGGCGCTCCGAATTCCGTCGCCGGCAACGCGGGGGACGGCGACGGCGGGGACGAGCCGTTCTTGGAGCGCGAGAGCGCCATGCTCTATGGCCTCAAGGCCGCGCTGACCAGCCAAGACGGCTGGCGGCCGCAATCCGCGGTCATCGTGCAGGGGTTCACGCCGACCAGCGGCCGCGAAACAGCGACGCAAGTCGTCGCGACCTATGTCTTGGGTTGGCAATCGGCGAGTGGCTGGAAGTGGGACTCGGCCCTCCGCTACGGGACCGACAGCGCCGAGGGGGATCATGCCAACTTGTGGGCGCCGTCCACGGTGCTGAAGATTCCAGTTGGCGAGCGATGGGCTGTCCACGGCGAGTATTTCGGCGTGTTCACGCAAGGCCGCGAGCGGGCGGGAGCGATCCACTACTTCAGCCCCGGCGTGCATTATCTCATCAACCCCGACCTGGAAGTCGGCATCCGGGTGGGCTGGGGCCTGTCCGACGAGGCGGCCAACTTCTTCTCGAACGTCGGCTTGGGTTGGCGATACTAGGGCAACTCGCCGAAAGAAACTTCAGCCGGGCTACTTCTCCACCTTCCTGATCGAGACCTTATCGAACGACACCTTGCCGGTGGCCCCAAACAGGCCGATGCGAAAGATCGCCTCGCGAGCAGTGGCGGGAATTTTGAAGGTCTTTTTCAGCTCGTGCCAGTCGGTCGTGCCGCGCACGGGGCCGATGGTCAGCACGGGCAGTTCGCGGCGCTGGTCGTCATAGAGCGTGATCGCGATGTAGGGCAAGTCCTCGCGTCCCGGCCCGGCAACGACGTTTTCCGTCTTGATCCAGCCAGAAACATCGAGCTCCTTGACGATCCGGCCGTCCATCGCGAAGCCCTGCAGCAAATGCCCGGAAAGGCCCGGCTCGGTATTCGCGAAGGCGACGTGATGGCCGCCATCGGGGGATTTATCGTCCGCCACCCAGCTGATGAGCCGTTCGTAGTACCAGCCGGGCTGGCCACCATCCTTGAAAGCCTCTTCCTCGAAGCTGCCGTTGATGAGCTTGGGATTGGCCGGGTCAGGCTTCACCGCGCGAATCTCCTCCGCCTTGCCGGTCATCGGCACAAAGAGCGTGGGAATCAGCTTCTCGCTTTCGAGCTTGCCATCCTTTTTGCGGAGTAGATACAGCGTTTGCGAGTAGCGTTCGCCAACCGGAATCACCATGAGCCCCCCATCGGCCAATTGCTCGACCAGGGGTTGCGGCACCTTCTCGGGCGAGCAGGTAACGATGATTTTGTCGAACGGGGCATGCTCGGGCCAGCCGAGATAGCCATCGCCGACTTTGGGATGGACATTCTCATATCCCAGCCGCTTCAAGTTCTTGGCGGCCGTTTTGCCGAGGTCTTCGACGATCTCGATCGTATAGACATCCTTCACCAGCGGGCTCAGCACCGCCGCTTGATAGCCGCTGCCGGTGCCGATCTCCAGCACTTTATCGCCGGGCTGCGGATCGAGAGCCTGGGTCATCTGCGAAACGATGAGCGGCGAGCTCATCGTCTGCTGGTCCCCAATCGGCAGGGCCATGTCGAAATAGGCCTTGCCGCGCAGGTTCAGCGGCAATAGCTCGTGCCGCGGCGTATCTCGCATCGCCTGAGCGACGCGCTGATTGGTGATGCCGGCCGGGACGAGAATTTCATCGACCAGTTTGTGGCGAAGCTGCTCGAGCTGGGCGCGGTTTTGGCCCAGCGCTGGGGCAACCAGCAGTCCGAGAACGACAGCAAACGAGAAACGCTGAGGGATACGCATGGGAGACTGACTCCGCGAGGCTGGCCGACTTTCCACATTATAGTGCGCCGCGGCCCAAAGGCCTCATTCCGCGCCATAGGCTTCCTGCTCAAACGGGTTGTCGAAATAGGGATCGCGCCCGCGTAACCAGAGCCAGGCTGAGCACAACAGATAAGCCGGCACGAACAGCGGCCCCCAGCGTTCGTATTGGGCGACGTGAATCAGTTCGTGCGACCGGGCACCATCGAGGTCGGCCGAGGTTCGCGCCAGCACGGTATGCCCCAAGGTTAGGGCCGCCGCGCCGCCGGCAATGGGGGCCTTGAGCAGCAGCCAGTTGAGTAATCCGCCGTGAAATTCCAGCACTCGGCCCATCCGCTGGCCGCCGCCGCCGGTCAACAGGCCCACGACTCCCAGGGCGATGCCGAGGTAGGTCCAGGGAAAGGCCCAGGCGAACACCAGGCAAGTTGCCAGCCACGAACGGGCCATGAGCGAAACGCGAGAAGCGGGCGAAGCGCGACTCCTTCGTTCTACCCTGCCCCGTCGCGTTTGCAACGGGCCGCACAGCAGGTACGCTAGGGCGATTGATCGTTTAACGGTGAGCCGCAGGCGACTGCGTTCGTAACCGCGAACGACACGGTCGCCTGCGACTGACCATTAAACGAAACCTCCCACCTAACTTTCCCACCATGCGTAAAAACACCGTCAAAGAAAAGCTGCGCCGCGGCGAAGTGAGCTATGGCACCTGGCTCTCGCTCGGCGATTTGTATGCCACCCGCGTTTTGGCCCGCCTGGGCTTCGACTGGCTGACGCTCGACATCGAACATTCGGCCATCGACTGGTCGCAGGCGACCACGATTTTCGCCGCCATCGCTGATGCCGGGTGCGTGCCGCTGGCCCGCGTGCCGGAGGGGTCGCATGCCCTGATCAAGCGCGTGCTCGACGCGGGCGCCTGGGGGATCGTCGTCCCGATGGTCGATACGGTTGAGCAGGCGAAGCTGGCGATCGCCGCCGCCTACTACCCGCCTACAGGCAACCGGAGCGTCGGCGGCGGCATGCACTCGATGAACTTCGACGCAACCGCCGGAGACTACTACAACCAGGCCAACGACAACATTCTAGTAGTTCTACAGACCGAAAGCCCGCGCGGCGTGGAAAATGCCGAGGCGATCTACAGCCTGCCGGGCGTCGATGCCATCTTTATTGGCCCCAACGACTTGCGTTTTCAGATGCGTCTGCCCGACGGCACCTTCCCCACCGCCGAAGCCCACGAAGCGGCGATCCAGCGGGTCATCGCGGCCGGCAAAAAAGTCGGCTGCCCCACCGGTATTCACGCGATGGACCCCCAGGACGGCATCCGCCGCGCCGGCCAGGGAATGCAGTTCCTCGCCGTTGGCAGCGACCTGCGAATGATGACCCAAAAGGCCCAGGAAACGATCGAAGTCCTCAAGCCGCAGCGCGAGCGGAAGGATGTGGCGCGGTACTAGGCCGTGGGGCAGGCATCTCGCCTGCCTAAAAACGAAATGCCCATCTACCTACTCGCCACCCTCGACACTAAAGGCCCCGAAGCGGCCTTTTTACACGAACGCTTAGTTGAACTAGGCGTGGCCGTCGAACTGGTCGATACTAGTTGCGCCGGCCAGGGCGGAGATCGCGGCCAAGCGGTAGCCAAAGCGGCAGCGGAGGCGACGAGGATCGTTAAGGAAGCCTTCGCGGCGGGCAAGGTCGAGGGTGTACTGGCCCTTGGCGGTTCGGCGGGCACAACCATCGGCACCGCGGCAATGCGGGCGCTGCCGATAGGGGTGCCGAAGGTGATGGTGAGCACGCTGGCTTCGGGGCAGGTGTCGCAATGGGTGGGCGACAAAGACATCCTGATGCTGAACTCGGTGCTCGATATCGCCGGCCTCAACCGCCTCAGCCGAAAAATCCTCGGCGAAGCGGCTGCGGCGATGGCAGGGATGGTGAAGTTCCGAAATCCCCAATCCCAAAACCTAAATCCCCAATCTGATAGGCCCGTCATCGCCGCCACGATGTTCGGCGTCACCACTCCCTGCGTGCAGCACGCCCGCAAGATCCTGGAGGATGCAGGCTACGAGGTGCTCGTCTTTCACGCGACCGGGAACGGCGGGCAGGCAATGGAGTCCCTGATTCGCGATGGCCTGATCGCGGGCGTCCTCGACATCACGACAACCGAACTGGCCGACGAACTGGTCGGCGGCGTCCTCTCCGCCGGGCCAACGCGACTGACTGCCGCTGCCGAGATGGGAATTCCACAGGTCGTT
>JANRLS010000172.1:0-17247 GCA_033762315.1 Pirellulaceae bacterium | reverse complement strand
CACGACGAAGCCGAAGCCCATCATGGCGAGACCGGTGCGAATCCAGGCCAGGAGCGTCCGCTCCGCAGCCCACAGCAACCGCGGATCATCGGCCGCTGGAGAACTCATGGCAGGTCCGGCGGCGGGCAACCGAGCGCCACGTCGCCGCCGTCTTTGTCCTTCGCCTTGCCAGGCACGAAGTTAGCCCCCGTGGGCATTGGGAATTTGCAATCCTCGACATTCCGCCCCTTCACCTCGGCGATCAGGAAGAGGTCTTTGCCGTTGCGGATGTCGTTCCCCCAGGTGGGATGGTTGATTGTCGGGCAGGCGCTCCAGAAGACTTGCGCGCCGGGGTTGTACCAATAGACCCACTGCGGGCGGGACTTGTAGTAAACCACATATTGATGCCCCCCGGCGGGGAACGAGCATTTGCGATAGTAGTAGCCCTTGCCGGCGTTGTATTGCCAGTCGGAATAGTCCACCGCAACGAGCGGGCTGGCGGTGAGCACGAGCAGCGCCAGGGCGAGCCAGCCGATGAGGCGGCGGGAAATCAACAATCGCGAGAACATGCTGCAAACCTCCCAAAAACGTGAAGCCGGGCGGGACGGACCGCCGCGGACACGCATTGTTGCCGGCTGGATAGGGGCGTGCCATCCCCCGTGGGGTCCGCCGCCGGCTAACGGCCTGTTGAAGAAGCCGCTGTGTCCATCCCCTCTCCCTTTGGGAGAGGCTTTTGCAGTGAAATCAGGATACAAGACCCTCAACCCCGGCCCTCTCCCAGTGGGAGAGGGAGTAATTCAACGGGCTGCTATGGCGTGATGACCACTTTCGGCAGCACTTTTTTCAGCCGCTCTTTACCCTCCGGGGTGATCTTCGTTCCGGCGAGGTGTATGGTTCGCAGCCGGGTGAGGCCGGCCAAATGCTCGATCGCGGCATCGGTGACCTGGCCCGACTGCAAAACCAGCTCTTCCAATGTTTTCAGGCCCGCAAGCCGCGCGACCCCCGCATCGGTGAAGCGACCATTGAAAAGTCTGAGGAACCGCAGCTTCGGCAACTTACCGATCTCCGCCAGGGTCTGGTCGCTAGCGGGGCGGTCGTAGATATCGAGCTCGTAAAGCTGGGTCAACTGGCCCACGAACGGCAGGCCGGCCTCGGTGGTGGTCGGGCCATGAAGGTGCAATTGCCGTAGGTTCGTGAGGTTGGCGATGTGAGCCAGCCCCACATCCGAGACCTGGGTATGCACGATCTCCAGCCGGCGGAGGCTGGTCAGCTTCCCAATCGCGGCCAGACCTTCGTCGCTGGCTGGCGACGAATGCAGGTTGATCGATTCGATCCCGCGCATGTCTCCCAGGTGGATGAACCCCGAGCCGGTGACTTTTGATGAACAGACCGCCATCCGCTTCATCTGGCTGAGCTTGGCGAGATGAGCCAGCCCCTCGTCATCGACGGCGGTCAGGCAGACATTCAGGAATTGCAGATTGGTCAGGTCGGCCAGATGAACGAGGCCCGCGCTCGTGACTGCCGTGCCCGAAAGCTCCAGTCGCACGAGGTCGGATTGGCCGACAAGTAGCCGGAGCGTCTCGTCGTTCACGCGGTTTGACAGCGGTTTCGGTTCGGCCGCTTTGTGGCCATCGGTCCGTTCGTTGAGGTTGAGCTCGACAATCCGCCCGAATACGGCGAGCGACTCGTCGCCGACCATCGAGCGGACCCACTCCGGCGCGGCGATTCTCATCGTCGCGGTCCCCTGCAGTCGTTTCACTTCCGCCAGCAGCGGCAGGTCGCGGGCATGGCGCTGAGCCGCTTGCTCCAGGTCGGGGAGCAAAGCCAACAGGTCGGCCCGTACGCGCGAGTTGTTCGCGCCGGCGGCCAGTTTGGCGAGCTCTTGCCGCGTGGCGCTGGTGAAGCCGCCATTCTCCGCGTTTGCCGTTTCCGCGACTTGAACGATCGCTTGCAGCGTCTGGGCATCGGCGTGCGGTCGCCGAGGAACCAGGTCGAGCTTGCGGACCACCGGCAAGGGCCGGCCTGGATGCCCGGCAAAGCCCCGCACCTCCACTTGGGCCCGAAAGACGCCCGGCGGATCGCCGGTGGTGCAATAAATCTCATCTCGATTCGGCCCGCCAAACGTGATGTTGCTGACCACTTTGCTCGGCAGCGGCAGATGAGCCAGCACCTTCGCCTCGGGACTAAGGACGGTGATTCGCCCCTTACCGGAATCGGGGCGATGGAAATCGGCAACCCAGAGATTTCCTGCCGCATCGAACGCACACCCATCGCCGCCGGAGCCACCCAGATCGTAAAAAAGTTCCGCCGGGCCGAGCAGGTCGTCATCCGCCGGCAAGGCGTAGCGCAGGATCTTCTTCGACTGCGATTCGATCACCAAGAGATGCTTGCTCGCGGGACCAACCTCCAAGCCGTTGGGAAACGCCAGGCCCGTCGTCAGCCGATCCACGCGGCCATCCGGACGGAGGCGAAACACGCTGCCGACGGGGTTTTGCGGGGTCGAGCCTTCGGGATCGGTCCAATAGACGTTGCCGCGGGCGTCGATGGTCAGGTCGTTCAGGCTCCGGAGCGGGCGAGTCTCGAATTGGTCGGCGACAACCACCACTTCGCCCGCCGGGGAAACATCGACGAGCGCCTTGTGCTTGTTGTCGCAGACGAGCAGGTGCCCATCCTCGCGGACGACAACCCCCGCCGGGTTCAGCGACAAATACTTCTCCGCTTGCCTGGAGGCATCGACCCGCCATAGCGCGCCGGAGCAGAAAAACACCTCGCCGCCGCGCCAGGCCGGCCCTTCCGAATAGCCCGGTGCGATGGCGAACTGCTCGAATTTCACCCCCGCCAGCCGGCGGGCCAGATCGCCTTCGGGCTCGGCAGCCGACATGGGCAGAGCCAGCAGAGCAACGCTTATCGTGATAAGTGGACGAAAATTCTTGGTCATCAGGGGCTCGCTTTGCGATAAGAAGAGGACGCGGCACGGGCAAGATCCGGCGGTATATTAACGTCATGACCACCGACTCGAAATGGTCCGATCCGCCCGACTCGCAGCCACCCCGTCAGCGGTCGGGCATTTGGCTCTGGGTGGCGCTCGCACTAGCCGTGGCGGTTGCCGTGGTCGTTCGCCTGGTTGTTCCGACCGCGGTGCGAGGGGAACGGGGGAGTCGGCATCCGGCGGTCGGGGCGAAGGTGACGACCTTGAGCGTCGTGCCGCTGACGGGGGATGGCCCGCCGCTCGCCGCCGATTCGCTGGCGGGCAAGGTGACGCTGCTCAATTTTTGGGGAACCTGGTGTCCCCCCTGCGCAGTCGAGTTTCCGCACCTGGTCGAAATCGAACGGCATTTTCGCGGCCGGCCGGAGTTTCAGTTCGTTTCGATTTCCAGCAGCGGCGGACGTGGCGACGACGCGAACATCGGCCCCTCCACCGCCCAGTTTCTCGTCCAAATGCAGGCTGATTTTCCCACTTATCGCGATCCCCAGGCGGTCACCCGCGACCACCTGGAACAAGCCGCCCAGCTGCGCGGCTTTGCCTTCCCGACGACGGTCGTCATCGGCCCCGATGCCACAATCCGAGCCCTCTGGACCGGCTATGCCCCCGGCGACGAGCGGGAGCTGGAAAAGCTGCTCGAAAGCGAGCTAAAGCTGCTGAAGGCCCCCTCCTGAATTTCTTCGAGTTCGCGGGATACCGAACAAACATCGCAATCTTGGCCGCCGAACCTCCTCCCCACGCCCCGCGTCAGGTAGATTAAAGGATGAACCTGGATGGGTGGCCGAGTGGTTTAAGGCAGCAGTCTTGAAAACTGCCGTATCCGTAAGGGTACCGGGGGTTCGAATCCCTCCCCATCCGCCTGGTCTTGCGCGCGGACCAACGAGTGTTTGTTTACCCCTGCCACTGCGGGGGAGGGCTCCCCGGCTGCGACTTCACGCCACCCAGAGCGGGGACTGACTGCCTGGGAAACTTCTTCGCCACCCGCGTCTGGTGCTATTGCTGACTAGCCCAGCGGGGCTGCAGGGTAGGCGGTGCGCAGCTTCCGCACACCGACGGAAATCGAGGGCGAAGAGCTGCGGGGGGTCGGGGAAAAAGGGATTCTTTTCTGGCTGGGGGAATAATTTGGTCGGGGAGCGCATCTTGACTGCGGAAAGTGAAATGTGTACAATTATTCATAAATGCGATGTGGCTTGTATAGAGGCGGGTGAGCTGTGGCGATTCGGTGGCGGCGGGGCGATTTGGTGGCGGCAGGGGATGATTCGCGGCGTGCGATGCGGGGGAATGTGTCGTGGTCGGAAACCCTTGTAACTATAGTAAGCGGGCCGAAAACGGCACGAAAAATAAGCACGCAAAGCCTTGCAGCAATGGGAGTTGCGGCAAAAGGCTCGCGGCAGCGATTTCGAGCGCTCCATAAGCTTATTGATTGGTGGACCCCACCCCTGCCGATGGCGCGACGTGGGGGCGAAATTGCCGACGCCGGTGGTGGTTGGGCTCGAGGGGTTGTTGGTGCTGTTGCACCGCCAACTCCAAACTTTCGGGTGCCAAATTCACGGAACGTCGGCGTGTCCTGAAGAATGAAAGGCACGCCGACGAGGGACGCGGGACTTGGCATCCAAATCGAGGGCGGTTAATGGCGATGGGAAGCGCGCGGAGGAGGACTGGAAACAGGTTCGTTCCCGGCTTTTGTCCCCAGCGAGGGGATCGGGGCCACGGGGTCGGTCCTGAGTGGTCCGTCATGTCGGATTGACTGGCGAGCACACCCCGCGTCGCGGCGGGGCCGATTTACAATTGCGAACCGCCCCTGGTGTGGCCTATCCTGATTTGGTGCTACCGGTAATTTCTCTCCCTCGTGGTTGGGTGCGATGAATCTGCTCTATATCGTGCTGCCGTCGGCCGTGGTGCTGACGATTGCGTATTTGACGTACGGCCGCGTGCTGACGAGGCTGTTCCGGCTCGATCCGACCCGTAAAACGCCGGCCCACGAGTTGCAGGACGGCCTCGACTATGAGCCGCTGACGACGTCGGCCCTGTTGCCGCAGCATTTTTCGGCTATTGCGGCGGCGGGGCCGATCGTGGGGCCGATCGTCGCCGGCATGACGTTCGGTTGGCTGCCGGCTCTGATTTGGATTTTGGTCGGGTCGATTCTGATTGGCGGTGTTCACGACTTCTCGGCGCTGGTGGCGTCGATCCGGCACAAGGCCCGCTCGATTGCCGAGGTGGTGCGCGATCACATGAGTCAGCGGTCTTATATTTTGTTCTTGCTGTTCATCTGGATTGCCCTGGTCTATATCATCGTCGCTTTCACGGACGTGACTGCGCTGTCGTTCGTCGGCGCGGCGACGGCCGAATCGGGGGGAGTCGGCGGCGGGGCGATCGCCAGTTCGTCGCTGTTGTACCTCGTCCTTCCGGTGCTGATGGGCCTCTTGATGCGGTTCGCCAAGATGCCGCTCTGGCTGGCGACGATCGTTTTCGTGCCGCTGGTGGGCATGGCGATTTGGGTCGGCAAGTTCATTCCGTTCGATGTTGGGGCGCAGTTCAACTTGTCGGACGGCGACGCCCGCAAGGTGTGGGACGTGGCGCTGCTGTGTTATTGCCTCGTGGCAGGACTGTTGCCGGTCTGGATGCTGCTGCAGCCGCGGGGGCACTTGGGGGGCTTTTTCCTCTATATCGCGCTCGGCGCGGGAGCGATTGGCCTGGCCTTGGGAGGCGAGACGGCGAAGTTTCCGGCCTTTCGGGGGTGGGAAATTCCAAACGCCCCCGGCGGAGTGACGACTCTGTTTCCGGCACTATTCATCCTGATCGCCTGCGGAGCTTGCTCAGGCTTTCACTCGCTGATTGCCTCGGGCACCACGTCGAAGCAGTTGCGCGTGGAAACCGACGCCCGCCCCATTGGCTATGGAGCGATGCTCCTGGAGGCGATGGTCGCGATTATCTCGCTGTGCTGCGTGATGATGTTTGCCGAGGGTTCGCCGGTGCTCGATCCGAAAAAGCCGAACTTCGTCTATGCCCAGGGGATCGGCCGCTTTTTGGAAGTCGTGCGGATCGACCGGGGCCTGGGGATCGCGTTTGCTCTGATGGCGTTTACGACGTTCGTTTATGACACGCTCGA
This sequence comes from Pirellulaceae bacterium, assembly GCA_033762315.1. Classification (GTDB taxonomy): domain Bacteria; phylum Planctomycetota; class Planctomycetia; order Pirellulales; family Pirellulaceae; genus CAYLLN01. The sequence continues at coordinate 11,176 of JANRLS010000172.1, read as the reverse complement.
TGTTTGCACGCGGCTCGGGCGATACATTCTCGTGGAACTCACCGGCTGGCGGAGCAAGGCGGGGATGGTGTTCGCCACCGCGCTGACCGCCGGCATTCCGCTGTTCTTCTTGCTGCGACACCCCAGCAATGCCGAGGTGCCGGTGTGGCGGGTGTTTTGGAATCTATTCGGGGCCAGCAATCAGCTGCTGGCGGCATTGACGCTCTTGGGCATTACCGTTTGGCTGTGGCGGACGCGGCGGGCGTGGTGGGTGTGGCTGGTCACGGGAGTGCCGACGGTTTGGATGTACACCATGAGTACTTGGGCGCTCGTGGCGATGACGCTGCCGAAATTCCGCGACGAAGCGGGGGGCCTGGTGATTCCACGGGATCCGATTCCCTGGATTGGCGTGGTGCTGTTGATCCTGGCCGCCATCATGCTCTTCGAGGCGATCCGGATTTTGCTCTCGCTCGGCACGCCGCCGGAGCCCAAGGGAGAGCCCGCGATGGCCGCCGCCGGAAGCTGACGAACGTTCGTGCGCGACACACTCACGGATAAGAATTTGGGCGCCACGCCCACGGCAGCGTGGAACGTGGCACCCAATTCGCAAAATCAAGACTGGAGGCGACAAGCTCACGGCACATGGCGACCGAGAAACTCGCGCCAGCCGTCGGCCGTTTTTTGCTTGAGAGTGGCGGTGCGGCCGGTTTCGACCACGGTGAGGCTGTCCTCCTGCCGAGCGAACCGCAGCGAAACATGCGCATTGCCTTGCGAAAAGCGGACGATCCGTCCGTCGTCCGCGGGCCGCGCGGCGACGTTCCATTCATAGCTGGCGTCGTCGAGCAAGGCGGTGCGGGCGTTGAGTAGGCCCTGGGCCTGGCTCACGTCGGTCGCCTCGCCAGCCACGCCCAAAATTTCGACGCGCGGCGCTCGCCGAATCAACACGGCCGCTTGGCTGCCGAAAAGGTCGAGGCAGCGCCGCCCGCGCTCGTAGTTCCACCACCAGGCGACCGTGGCCATGACCAGCGCCAGGGCCAAAATCGACACGACCGCCAGCTTTCCGCGGTCGATTCGGGGGTTGGCGGCAGGCATGGACGGCGGATTTTCGGCGGTGGGCATATCGCGTATATTAGCGAGTCAAGGTTTTTTGCCCCACCAGTGTGCTGGAGTTTGCAAGCGTGGCCGACAAGTTTGATCCTTACCGCGAAGCGCTCGTGATGGAAACGAACACCATCTGGCCGGCCGAGTTCGACGATCTTTCGGCCGACGAGAAGGGGGCGATCGACGCCAAGCTGCACGCCCAGCCCGAGGCCTGCACGGGGCTGGAATACGTGCGCGTGCATACCGGCTTTTGCCGGCAGATTACGGTCACGGAGGCCGACGTGCGGCGAGTGGGGGGATAGTCGCCGCTCATGGCTACGATCATTCGGGTTCGCCTCGCGGAGCGCAGCTACGACATCGCCATTGGCCGGGGTAATTTGGCGGCGTGCGGCGAGTTCGTGAAGGCTCGCCTCCCCGGCCGCCATGCGGTGGTCATCACCGACAGCCACGTTCGCGCGCCTCATGCCGAGACCGCCCAGCGGTCGCTGGTCGAAGCTGGGCTGCGGTGCGACCTGCTGACGGTTCCCGCCGGCGAGGGGAGCAAGTCGATCGCGCAAGCGGCCGAGCTATGGAATCGGCTGGTCGAGTTCAAGACCGACCGAAAATCTTTGATCGTGGCGGTTGGCGGTGGGGTGATTGGCGATTTGGCGGGCTTCGTGGCGGCGACGTTTGGCCGCGGGCTGGCGTTCGTGCAGATTCCGACCACGCTGCTGGCTCATGTCGATAGTAGCGTCGGCGGCAAAGTGGGAATCAACCTGCCGGCGGCAAAGAACATGGTCGGTTCCTTCTGGCAACCGGCGGGGGTGGTGATCGATCTCGAGACGCTGGCGACCTTGCCCGACCGCGAGTATCGCTCGGGTTTGGCCGAGGTGGTGAAGTATGGGGTGATTCTCGATGCGGAGTTTTTTGCCTGGCTGGAGAGGCATGTGGCGGCGATCAACGCTCGCGATCCGGCGGCGCTGGAGCACCTGGTCGCCCGCAGTTGCCAGCTCAAGGCCGAGGTGGTCGAGCAGGACGAGCGCGAGGAGACCGGTTTGCGGGCGGTGCTGAATTACGGCCATACCTTTTGCCACGCCATCGAAACCGTCACCGGCTATGGCAGGTATTTACATGGCGAGGCGGTGGCGATTGGCATGGTCTGCGCCTCGCGACTGGCCGAGTCGCTGGGCCGGATTGGCCCCGAAGTGACCACCCGGCAAGAGAAGCTGCTGTCCGCGCTCGGAATGACAACCGTTGTCACTGGCCTCGATGCCGACGCGCTGCTTGCCGCGATGCAACGGGACAAAAAGACGGAGCATGGTCAGTTGCGGTTCGTGCTTCCCACCCGCATGGGTCATGTGGAGTTGGTCGGAGGGGTGGAGCCCGATTTGGCTCGGCAGGCGATGGGCTTTTGAGACATCAAAAGCCTCCCATGTTGGAGGACAAGCGCGAAAGCGACTGAAAATTCGGGAGAAATCCGGCGATTCGCTCGCCTTATCGAACCGGGGCCGTAGAATTCAGGCAGTAGGGTCGCCCGCCACTTCATCATCGGTCGCTTCGGCTTGGGGGCTTAGGCGCGAAATTTGCGGCGATCCGTACCTTGGCGGCACTAGTTTTTCGCGGCACATGCGGGGATAACACTTGGCCCGCCCGCGAACACCTGCCGCTCGTTGATACGCCTCGCCCAGCTGATTGCGGCGAGTTTAGGTTCGACCCGACAGCCAAGCGCGAATCGCGGCTAGATGGATTTTGTTGAAATCGTTTTTCGGAAGGTTTTGTGATGGATTCGAACGCTATTGTGTTTGTGGTGGATGACGACGCCGCTGCTCGCGAGTCGGTGATGGCACTCGTCAGTTTAAAGGGGCTGGCCACCAAGGGCTTCGCCAGTGCCGAGGAGTTCCTCGCTCAACTGGACGACAACCAACCTGGTTGCCTGGTGGTTGATGTGCGGATGTCGGGCATGTCGGGGCTGCAGCTGTTGCAGCAATTGCAGGCCCGGCGCAGCACCTTGCCGTCAATCGTCATCACCGGCTATGCCGATGTGCCGATGGCGGTGAAGGCGATGCAGGCCGGAGCACTCACGTTTCTCGAAAAGCCCTGCCAAGAGCAGGCGCTCTGGCAGGCCATTCAACAGGCGCTCGATCTCGAAGCGGCCCAGCAAGCCCAGCGCAAGCAAAAGGCCGAAATCGAGGGTCGGCTCGCCACGCTGACCGAAGACGAGGTGGCCGTGCTCCGCAAGCTGCTCGAAGGGCTGCCGAATAAGCGCATCGCCGTCGATCTTGATATTGGCCTGCGTACTGTCGAGCTGCGGCGGTCGAACATCATGAAGAAGATGGTCGCCTCGTCGCTACCGGAGTTGGTGCGGATGGCCATCGTCGCCGAATTCCTGAAACCCGACGTGCAGATCTAACCTGCCACGGGGGCGGGTGTTATGCTATCCCCGTCGGGAGGGGCAGCGGGCCTCTCCGTGAGCGAAATTCGGCCACGCTGGTTTCATGGCAACCAACGATGCCCCGACTGATCCGCTGGTGGCGGAAGTGCTGCTGTCGCTGATTCCCGGCGTCGGACCGCGAACCCGCAAGTCGCTGCTGGCCCACTTTGGCTCGGCCCAGGCGGTGCTCGCCGCCGCCGCCAGCGACCTGCGAGAAGTCCCCGGCATTGGCACCAAGCTCAGCCGGGCGATCGTCACGGGCCGGCAAGAGCTCGATGCTTCGGCGGAACTGGCCGATTGCGCTGCGAATGGCGTGGCGTTATTGGCCGAATCGGCCGAGGGCTATCCGGCCCGCCTGCGGGAAATTCCGGATCCGCCGGGAGTGCTGTTTCTCCGGGGCGGGCTGATCCCCAGCGACGGCATCGCGGTGGCGATCGTCGGCACCCGGCATGCCACGCAATATGGCATGGCCCAAGCCGAGCGGTTGGCGTTCGGTTTGGCCAAAGCGGGGTACACGATCGTGAGCGGCCTTGCACGCGGGATCGACGCCGCCGCCCACCGCGGCGCGCTCCAAGCGGGTGGCCGAACGATTGCCGTCTTGGGAAGTGGGGTGCTCAACATCTATCCTCCGGAGCATGTGGACCTGGCCACCGAGATTTCCACGCAGGGGGCGGTGCTCGGCGAAAATCCGCCCCGTTCGCCGCCGCTCAGTGGGGCATTTCCGCAGCGCAACCGGATCATCACCGGCCTGAGCCTGGGGACCATCGTGGTCGAGGCTTCCGACCGCTCGGGCGCGCTCATCTCGGCCCGCCACGCGATGGAGCAAGGGCGCGAGGTGTTTGCCGTGCCGGGGCGCGTCGATAGCCGCACCTCGCGCGGTTGCCACCGGTTGATTCGCGATGGCGCCAAGCTGGTCGAAACGGTCGAAGATGTGCTGGAAGAGCTTGGTCCGCTCGCCACGCCGACCGCCGCGCCGCATGCCCCCGACCGCGAGATTCGTCATCCCGCCGAGTTGCAACTCAACGCGCCTGAGCAGGCGGTGCTGGCGGCAATTGGCGACGACCCGACCGCGATCGACGAGATCGTCGTCGCCAGCGGGCTGTCGGTGCCCAACGTGCTTTCAACCCTCAGCGTGCTGGAGATGCGGCGGCTGGTGCGGCGAGTTGGCGGCAGCCGGGTGATCCGGGCGTTCCGGCCCGAAGCGTGACGCCAAACATGGGCCAGCGGGTCGTTACTCCCCGATTTTTCCTCAAAGTTTCGCGGCCCGTTCATGGAATCCGCGAACCTCGGGCTGACTTCGCGCGACCTGCTGACTAGAATGCAGGTAGGTGGTCGTACCGTAACCCTTCGCGAAAGGAGCCAGAGTGGCCTTAACCCTTCTCCAGCCCAACGTGCGGACCGGTCCCGATCGCAGTTTTCAACTGGCTGCGGCGGCGGCCCGTGAGGCGGAGGACAATCGCGGGCAGGACGTGGTGGTGCTGGACATGCGCGGCCAAACGTCGATTTTCGACTTCTTCGTCATCGCCACCGGCTCCAGCAATCGCCAACTGCGGGCCATCAGCGACTCGATAGACGACGTGCTGCAAAAGCAATTCGGCCACCGCCGCGTCGGTGTCGAAGGTTACGAAGAAAGCCACTGGATTCTGCTCGACTACGGCTCCATCGTGGTCCACCTGTTCGACGAAAAGAGCCGCGACTACTACCGGCTGGAAGATCTGTGGGCCGGCGCGAAGCCGATTGAGTGGAAGTAGGTTGAATGCGATAGCTCGGCTCGTTGCAGCGTCACCCGGCGTGGGATAGTCTGGCTGGCACCCCTCTCTCTGGAGCCAGCCATGTCCACTCGCCGCCAATTCCTTGCCGCGTCCGCTTCCCTTACCGCCGCCGCGTTCGCGCTGCCCAGCCAACAAACCCGCGCGATCGAGCCGATTCCGCGCAATGGCCAGCCGAAGTTCAAGTTCAGCCTGGCGGCGTATAGCTATCGCTCGCTCCTCGGCGGCGCGATGCCCACCCTGACGCTGAAGGACTTTATCGACGACTGCGCGAAGTTCGGCCTCGATGGGACCGAATTGACGAGCTACTACTTCCCCAAAAATCCCTCGCCCGACTATCTGCGCACCCTCAGCCGGCAATGCTTTCGGCTCGGGCTCGATATCTCGGGCACGGCGGTCGGCAACGATTTTGGCCACCCGCCGGGCGAGAAGCGAACCGAGCAGATCGCGATGGTGAAGCAGTGGATCGACAATGCCGAAATTCTCGGCGCTCCGGTGATCCGCATCTTCGCCGGACACCAGCAGAAAGACCAGACCGCCGCCCAGTGCCATTCGCTGATGGTCGCCGGCATTGAGGAATGCTGCGACTATGCCGGCAAGCACGGCGTACACCTGGCCCTCGAGAACCACGGCGGCCCGACCGCAACGGCCGAGGGGTTGTTGGCGTTTGTCCGCGATGTGAACAGCCCTTGGTTCGGCGTGACGCTCGACGGCGGCAATTTCCACGGCGAAGACCCCTATGGCGAACTGGCCCGCATCGCCCCCTATGCCCTGACCGCCCAGATCAAGGTCGTGATGAGCGGCCCCGACAAGAAGAAGGTTCCCGCCGATTTCCCCCGCCTCGCCAAAATCCTCCGCGAAGCCCACTACCGCGGCTACGTCGTGCTCGAATACGAAGAAGCCGGCAACGTCCGCGAGGAGTGCGCGAAGTATCTTGAGCAACTAAGGCAAGCGTTTGCGTAAGCGCTAAGCTGTCGCGCGGTTGGCACCTTCGCCACAAGCAGGCGGCAGCTGCCTGCCATTCGCGCCGCGAAGCTCGCGCGCGGCAACGCCTCCGACGCGGCATCGATTCACCCGCTGCGCGTCACGCTCCTCAAGTAGCCCGCATGTTAGAATCCACGGCACCACCCTGGAGCTGTCCAACGAGGACAGGAGTGCGTGGCAGCATTCGCGTTGGCTGATTGCCGTGCCCGACGATTCACTACTGGCGATCGACGGCGGCCCGCCGGTGCTTCCCGCGGGACCGCCGAGCTGGCCACCACGCAGCGAGGCGGTGCGCGCGGCTTTGGAGCGGGCGGGAGCCGATGGGAGTTGGGGGCGCTATGGCGGGCCGCATGGGGAGCGACTGGCGGCCGAACTGGCGGTGCTGTGCGGCGTGCGGCAGTCGTGGCTGTGCTCGTCGGGGACGATCGCCGTGGAATTGGCCTTGCGCGGTCTGAAATTGGGGGCGGGGGACGAGGTCATTCTGGCGGCTTACGATTTTCCGGGAAATTTTCGGGCAATCGAAGCGGTCGGCGCGCGGCCGGTGCTGGTCGATCTGGCTGGCATGTCGGCGGAGTCGTTCGCCTGGCACCTCGATCCCGCTCAAGTGACCGAAGCCCTCTCGCCGGCGACGAAAGCGATCCTCGTCTCGCATTTGCATGGCTCGCTGGCCGACCTGCGGACGCTGCGCGAGATCGCCGACCGGGCGGCGATTGCCCTGGTGGAAGATGCCTGCCAGGTGCCCGGCGCGATGGTGCGGGGGAGACCAGCCGGATCGTGGGGGGATGTCGGCGTGCTCAGCTTTGGCGGCAGCAAGCTGCTGACGGCGGGGCGCGGCGGGGCGCTGGTAACGAATCGCGATGACGTGTTGCAACGGATCAAGGTCTTCAGCCAGCGGGGGAATGAGGCCTTCCCGCTGAGCGAATTGCAAGCGGCCGTGCTGGTCCCGCAATTGGCCGAGTTGGCCGATGCGAACGAGCGCCGGCTCGCGGCGGCTGGGCGGCTATTGGCTCAATGCGGCCAATTGCCGGGAATGATTCCCCTGGAGCTGGATACGACGGATGGAAATGAACCGGCGTTCTACAAGCTGCCTTGGCTCCTGACCGGCAACGACGACGCCTGCGATTCGCCCGCGTTCGAGCAGCGCCGCCGCCGGTTTATCGCGGCGATTCAGGCCGAGGGAGTGGCCATGGACGAAGGCTTCCGCGGCTTTGCCCGGCGAACCACGGGCCGCTGCCGGGTGGTCGGCGAATTGCCCCAGGCCCGCCGGGCGGCTGCGGGAACTGTGCTCTTGCACCATCCGGTGCTGCTGGAAGCGCCGGAGACGATTGATCGCGTGGCGGTGGCGTTGAGGAAAGTGGCGGCCGAACTGCTGAGTGACTAGGCAGGCCAGACGCCTGCCCCACGGCTAGCGCGGCTCCGCGGGAATCTCGATCCACCGCCGCTCGGCATGGGAGCGCAGCACCGAGTCGGCGATCACCTGGGCTTGCAGGCCGTCGTGGAAGCTGGGGATGGCATCGCGACCTTCGCAGATGGCGCTGACGAACTCCCAGACCAGGTCGTAGCGGAAGACGGTCGCCGGCTCTCCCTGGCTCGGATCGCGCGGGCTCCCGGCAGGCTTGAGGAACTCGGCCGGGACATCGACGGGGGCCAGGTCGGTGCCGGTTTTGCCGAGCATGATCTGGTTGGGCATGTGCAGGCGATAGACGGCCGATTGTTCGCTGCCGTTGATTTCGGCCCATTCGTGGCCAAAGCCCTTGAAGCCGTAACCCTTGGCGAGCGTGGTCCCTTCCCAAACGCCGGTGGCCCCGCTGGCAAATTCGCCAATCAAGCTGCTCCAGTCGTCAACATTGCTGGGGGGGCAATCGCGGCCGTCGGGCGTTTTGGTCCGCGGAGCAAAGCGGGCGACCGAACCGCACAGGCATTTGAGCGGCCCCAGCAGGTCGAGGGCGAAGTCGATCCGGTGAATCGTCATGTCGAAGAGGTCGCCGGCCCCCGCTTTGTCTTGGTATTGCCGCCAGCCCCAGCTGGTTTCTGGCCAATCGAGAAACCGCTGGCTGCGAAAGTGCCGCAACTCGCCCAAGGCCCCGGACTTGGCCAAATGCCGCAGATACCGCATCGAAGGGGCAAAGCGATAGGTGAAGGCTGTCATGTGGACGAGCCTAGCATCGCGGCAGGCGTGGTACATCGCCCGCACTTCGCCCGCGTTCAGGCCGAGCGGCTTCTCGCACATGACGTGCTTGCCGTGTTTGGCGGCCGCGAGCGTGATCGCTTTGTGCGTGAAATTCGGGGTGGCGATGATCACCGCATCGACGCGCGGATCGGCACAAATCGCCTCAAAATCGGTGGTGATGTTGTCGCAGCCCCAATCCTGGCGGCGCTTGTCGAGCAGTTCCTGGCTGGCATCGCAAACACCCGTCAGCCTGGCCCGGGGATCGAGGCGAATGGCCGGAACATGGTGATAATCGCTGACGGCGCCAGCTCCAACGATGGCGATTTTGACAGGATTGGCGCTAGAAAACGTGGGCATGGGAAAGGTTCGGGGGCGAGGGACGAAAACCAGGAGAGTCGGTAGTGTCGCACAAATGCGGCCGCCTGCCAGCGGGATGGAGGGGGGCGGTCCGAACGCCGGCGGGCCTCAGCCGTAGAATGACTGAGGGAGCGACCCGGTTCACGTTTTGGCGGGCCGCGGCCACGCCCTGGCAGCCGCGGGAAGTGCTGGCGAACCAACACCTTACAGCAATTGTCTCTACCTGAGGATCGATTTGGACAGATCGTTGCTAGCAAAGCAGCTAATGTCCGGTCGGATCGTGAAGAGTCTGAAATAATTGCCCTAAACCACCCAAATGAGGGTGTCCCTGAGGTTTTGTAGCCGGTACATTGGTGGGACTTCAATTCAGGCAGTCGCCCCGCATTCGCGGCCGGCCAAGATCATCGCAACCCATTGAAAGATATTGATTTATGTGCCTTTTGGCTGTGCAGTATAAGAGTGTCCCCGAAGCCCCCATTTTGGTTGCGGCCAATCGGGAAGAAGCCTACGACCGCCCCTCCTTGGTTCCTTCGATTCAGCCCGGCAAACCCAGGGTCATGTCGGGGGTCGATGCCAAGGCCGGGGGAACGTGGCTGGGAGTGAATCAAAACGGCTTGTTCGTCGGGGCCGCCAATCGGCCGAAGCTGCATCTGCCGCCAACTCTGAAGTCGCGCGGCCTCCTGTGCCGCGACTTGTTGCGGGCCCAGTCGGCTCGGCAGGCGGTCGATATCGCGATGGAAGAACTGACGGCGAACAAGTACGACGGGGTCAATTTCATCATCTGCGACTACGAATCGGGCTGGGCGGTGCATGGCGGGGATGATCCGCATGTCGAGGAATTGATCGAAGGTCTCAACATCATCAGCACCTTCGACTTGAACGACCTACGCGACGAACGCCAAAAACTGGCCCGCCGCCTGCTGACGCTGCAAACGCTCGATTCGGCGGTCAAGTTCCTAGCGGTAGCAAGCAAAGCCTTTGCCCGCCCACCGGCCGCGCCCGATCGGCCGGGCATGGTGGTTCGCGGCAAGGAGCGGGGGACTGTCAGCTCGACGCTGATTGCCCTCGGCAAAAAGCCCCGCGACGCGATCTTTCAATATGCCGCCGGCTCGCCCGACACGGCCCGCTACGAAGATTATTCCCCCTTGCTGCGCGACATCCTCAGCCGCGGCCTGCGGGAATCGCGCACGAAGCAAAAAGCCTAGCGAATTCGGGGTGAAGACCCCGTTAAGCATCGCAATTGGCCCCCGCTTCACGCAGCCCGCGTGGACAAGGTATCATTGCCGGCGTCGATTCTCGACCCGGCAACTGAGGCGAATTCCATGCGTGGCAACTGGCGGTGGGCGATTTTGCTCGGCTTGGTGATGATCCCCGGTCTGGCATTGCTTGCGGGCTGTGGCGGCGAAACCTTGGTCGAAGGGGATGGCGACGTGGTGGGAGAAGAGGCTCCCGCCGACGATGGCATCAAGCAGCGAACTGCGGACAAGCTCCCCAAAGTGGGCGATTCCCTGCCGCCGCTCGGCGAGGGGAAAATTGAAGTCTCCGGTCCCGCTGGCTGGAATACCGGGTCGCGAACCAGCAAAACGCTGGCGACTTTCTACAAAGGGAAGGCGAGCGAGCTTCCGCGCATCACCATTACCGATGGCCCTTCTCCCGATCCGTCGATCGCCGATCTGACCGCCGAGAACTGCGAGCAAGCGGCCGAGGCTCTGAAGCAGGCTCAAGAAGCGACGGGAAAGAAGATCGTCATTTTTGAAGAGGCCAAGCCGATCTATCTGGGCGACAATCTCTATCTTCGCCATGTGCGGAAGGCGCAGCTTTCGGGTAGTCCCGTGGTGATCCAGTCGCTGCAAACGATTCGCGGCGGCCGGCTCTATAACGTCGAGCTGATGGCCCTGATCGATGCCGCTCGCTCGGAAGACTACGAAGAATCGCTGCGAAAGTACCGCGACTATGGCTATGCCGTGGCGGCGAACATCAACTTTGGCGGCGCGGGGGAGGGTGCACCGCAGCCCAGCCTGGAACCCGCCGCTCCCGTCACCGAGTCAGCCCCCACTCCTTAGCCCGGCAACACCCGCGAATTCCCCATGAACGAGCAAATCAAGCTCTCCCTCGCGGTGCTGGCACTGACGGTGGGAATCTATCTGTTGGTCGCCTACATGCTGGGCTGGATCATTTACTTGGGGCAATTCGGCCTGCACCTATTGATCGGTGCCGCGCTGGGCGCGATCGTGGCGGGAGTCGCCTATGCCCTGGCCCCAAAAGGCTAGAGCGTATTTCAAAACCGTCCTAGGACGACGATGAGGCACGCAAGCTGGACGAATCCGTGAAAGAGATGGGCATGGTACTCGTAACGCGTGACAAGACGCCGAAAGTTCTGGAGCCAGCTTATCGAGCGCTCCACTT
>JANRLS010000171.1:0-11094 GCA_033762315.1 Pirellulaceae bacterium | reverse complement strand
GGTCCAGCACCGTCTCCAGCGTGTCTTCGCGGCGAATCTCGACCACTCCGGCACTGGCCGAGAGATCGAACTCGGCCCCCGCCTGGCTCCAACTAGTCGCCTCCAGGCTTTGCCGCATCCGCTCGGCCGTGGTCAGGGCGTTGTGCGGCCCCGCATCGCCAATGAAGAGCAGCAGCGTTTGCCCACCGATGCGTGCGACTCGGTCGTACCCTCGATCTTGCCGCGGCAAACTCGCCAGCAAGCGGCTGAAGGCGGCGATCGTGCGATCTCCCGCGCGGGTGCCGAGGCGTTCGTTGACCTGGGCAAAGCGGTCGATATCAAAAAGCGCGACAGCGACCTGCCGCTGCGACTCCGGATCGTCGCCGCGCCATTGCTCGAACATCAGCTCCAGCCCCACGCGATTGGCGAGGCCCGTGGCCCGGTCGAGTTGCATCGCCGGGCCAACCGCCCCCAGCCGCTTTTCGACCCGAAAGAGGGCCGCCACGAGATCGCCGATTCGGTCGCGCAGGGCGTGCGCGAGATCGATGAGCGCGGCCAGCTTCTCTAGAAAGCGCTTGCCGCCGGTCTCGATCTCGACCTGGAAATCGAGGCTCGTCAGCGCGGCGACGGTGGACCGAATCGCCGCGGCCTGGTCGAGCATTGTTTCTTCAAGTTGCTCAGCCGCCGAGGCGTAGATTCCTTGTCCGCCGTCGCGCTGGCCCAGCGTTTTCGCGGCACGTGTTTGCTGCTGGAGCCAGTCTTCGTTGATGAAAACCAGGTCGCGGGCGACTTGCTCCAGCGAATCGGCATCGGCGGCGGCGACATGCGCGCGGGCCCGGTTTTCGGCCGTAATGAGCTGCTCGCGATAGCGTCCCACCTCTAGCCGCATGACCTGCGCCGAGGCTTCGACGAGCGAATTCGGGGCGATTCCCTCGGCCGAGAGGGCTTCGAGCCATTCGCGGGGGAGGTCGTCCGGGCTGAAGGTTGGAGCTTCGGGCGGCGATGTTCGAGAGACCGCCGGTTCGATTGTCGATTCGGCCGGTGGGGGCTGCGTGATTACACTAACTTCGGATGGGGGATCTTGATTGGCAGCGAAGCTGGGGGGTGCCAATGGGTTTTCGCTTGCCGCCTCAACTGACGTGGTCCCGCGGGTTGTCCGCCGTACGAAAAACCCCCAACGCATCCGCCGCGGCAGGGGGAGTTCCCAGTTCCTCCACGGCGCGGGCTCGGTTAGCGCATAGGCGCAGGCGAAACCCAGGCCCAGGTTGGTGAGCGCAAAGAGGAGAAAGATGATCGCCACAGGGAAAGTCCGCGCGCGGTAAGAGGCTTAAAACTCTACCTCACGGATCATTAAGTTTCCCAGATTGTGCATCCATCACCAGCTCGCAAAACTGCCTATTTTTCGCAGGAGGAAAACTCTTCCAGGTCACGCTAACCGGAACTTTCCGACCCCCGGCTCAATCGGCATAACCGGTAAGGTCGATGCAATCGATACGACCGGTCGGATTGTTACTCGCCCCGGTGCGGAAAGGCTTGGCTGGCATGAACTGCGGACTTTCAACGCGAATCGGGTTCCTGCCGCTGGCAATCTTGGGGCTGCTAGGGAGCACAGTTAGCGCGCCGGCCGCGCCCCCTCCCTTGCCGCCCCTGCCAATGGTTGGGGGCGAGGCGGGCGAGAAGTTTTGCTCCGAATGGCCGACCGGCTGCGACTGCAGCGCGAGCCTGTGGGCCTTTCAGGCCGAATACTTGATGTGGTGGACGCGGGGACGCAATTTGCCTCCGCTGGTGACGACTAGCCCCGATGGCACCCCTGCCGATCAGGCCGGGGTGATCGGCCAGGATGGCACGCGCGTCCTCTTTGGCGATGGTGGCATCGGCGAGCGATTTCGCTCCGGATTGCGGCTTTCGGCCAGTCTGGCCCTCGATCCCAGCGGCTGCCGTTATTTGGAAGGGCGGGCTTGGGGCCTGGAGGATGGCGCGGTCACTTACGCCGCCGCTTCGGACGGCAGCCCAATCTTGACGCTGCCGTTTTTCAACGCGGTGCTCGACGAGGAAGATGCGTTCGAAATTGCCGTTCCGGGCCGGACCACCGCTGGCCGGGTGCGGGTCAGTTCGCACAACGACCTGTTCGGTGCCGATGCGACGCTCCGCGAACTGTGGTGGACCGATGGCTGCTCGCAGCTTTATTTGCTGGGCGGCTATCAGTTCACGCGACTGGACGACACGCTCGCGGTCGATGTTTCGACGCAAGTCACCGATCCGCAGTCGGCCCTCGGCGTTGGCACGCGGCTGGCGTTTCACGATAGCTTTCGCACGCAAAACACCTTTCATGGCGGGCACTTGGGGCTGATGGCGAGCGCCTCCAGCGGTTGCTGGGATGTCATCGCCGCGGGTCGCATTGCGCTCGGCGGGATGCGGCAACGAGCGGTCGTCAGCGGCCGCCGGACCACGACGACGGCGAACGGCGCGACGCAAACCAACGACTTTGGCTTTCTCGCATTGCCCTCGAACATTGGCGATTACGAGCGCGATCGGCTGGCGTTCATTCCGCAAGTTGACCTGACTGCCCGCTATCATCTGAACGATTGCTGGAAGCTCACGTTGGGCTACTCATTCCTCTATTGGAACAACGTCGCCCTGGGGGGGAATCAGATCGATCGCAATCTGGATCTCTCGCAAACGACCGCGCCCACGGGAAACCAGCCCCCCTTCTTTCGCTTTCGTTCGAGCGACTATTGGGCGATGGGGCTGAATTTCGGGGCCGAGTATTGGTGGTAAGCTCGTGCCGCCCGACTTGCCGCCGAAAACGCACGCCTTGGTGAATTGCTGCCGCGAGCGGGGATCCAGCCGGGGATGATCTAGTCCGCTGGGGGGCGCTTGCCGCCGGGCTCCGCTCTCCATTCGGCTTCGCCGCGTATAATCAGGGCGTGCAACCTTCCTCCCCGCGAAGTCGTGTCGGGCACTATCTGTGGCGCTGGACGCGCCTGTTCGCGGTGGGCTATTTGCTGGTGCTGCTCGTGCTGCTGCTCTTCGAGAACTATCTGCTCTATCCCGCGCCGCGGTATCCCGCCGGCGATTGGGAAGCTCCAAATTTGCCGCATGAGGAGGTGCATTTCGTTTCGGCCGATGGCACGAAGCTGCATGGCTGGTATTTCGAGCATCCCCAGCCGCGGGCGGTCGTGCTCTACTGCCACGGCAACGGCGATCACGTGGCCTATCTGGGGCCGCATCTGGCCGAATTGCGGCGGACCCTCGGCGTTTCGATTTTCGCCTTCGATTATCGGGGCTATGGCCGGAGCGAGGGGGCACCGGCCGAGGCGGGCATACTGGAGGATGCCGCCGCCGCGCGGGATTGGCTGGCTCGGCGGGCGGGCGTTCGCCCCGCGGATCTGGTTTTGATCGGCCGGTCGCTCGGAGGCGGCGTGGTGGTCGATCTCGCGGCCGCCGCGGGGGCGCGGGGGCTTGTCCTGCAAAACACCTTCACCTCGCTCCCCGACGTGGCGGCGAACATCTACCCCTGGCTCCCCGTTCGCCTGATGATGAAAAATCGCTACGATTCGCTCGCCAAGATTGGCCGCTACCAGGGGCCGCTCTTCCAAAGCCACGGCACGCGCGACGAATTGGTGCCGCTGGCCTTGGGGCAAAAGCTGTTTGCCGCCGCCCCCGGCCCGAAGCGGTTTTTCGAGCACGATGGCGGCCACAATAGCGCCGAGCCGCCCGAATACTACGGCGAACTAGCCCGTTTTCTGGACGAATTGCCGGCGAATTCCGTCTCACCGCCGGCGATGATTGCGACCCCCGCCCCCGCCGATTAGCATCAATAGACGGAAGTCGCAACTGGCTCGGCACCGCTGGCAAAGCACTCATGGTCATCAAGTTTCTTTGTCCGAATGGGCATCAACTGAGCGCCCCGGACAACATGGTGGGGAAAAAGGGAAAATGCCCCAAATGCCAGACGGCGTTTGTCGTGCCGGAACCGGTGCCCGACGAGCCGGATGCCTTGCCTCCACCGGAAGGGGGCCCCGCGCCGGCCGCCGAAAGTTCCGCCCCCGAACCCGCTGCCGCCGGTTCCGCGCCGAGCGGTGCCAGTCCTTCGGCGAGCGGGCCGGGGCTCGCCACCGATAGCGGCGAGTTTCGCTCCAATATCGGCACCGGCAGCGGCACCAGCCAGGGGAGCGGGGTGTTTGTTTTTCTTTGCCCGAACGGTCACAAACTGAACGGCCCACCGAGCCTGAAAGGAAAGCCCGGCAAGTGCCCGCATTGCGGCGCCCGCTTTCGTATTCCGACCGACGACGAAATCGAGGAGGAGCAAGAGGAAGAAGAGGTTCCCACCGGCGAATCGGAGCCTGAGGAGGAGGAAATCGCCGATGGCCAGCCCGACGAAGAGCAAGGGGGCTTTAACTTCAATTTTGGCCAGCAGGAAGAGGTGGTCGAAGGGGAACCCGACGAGCCGCCGCTTGAATTTCCGCCGCCCGGCTCTCCCGCTTTGGGCTATATTTTTGGCCGGCTCTGGGATCGCAAGGACGAGCAAAGCGAGATCGAGATTTTCCTTACCGAGGGGGAAATCATGACCCCCGACCATTACAGCGAGATCCTCTCGACCAGCGACTACGGCGTCTTTGCCGTCAAAGAAGGGGACGGCACCTACGCCATCACCGTCATCCCCTGGTCTGCCGTTCGCCGCATTGGCATGCGGAAAGTGACCGAGCTTTCGCCGCAGGCGTTTCGGTAGGGGAAGGACAGCCGGAGTGAGGCGAAGCACAAGTGCGCTGCCGCTTCACCCGCCGCCGAAGACGGGCAGGAAATGCACCTCGCTGCTGGCGGAAACTTTCGCCTCCAGTCCGCGGCGGCTGAACTGGCCGTCGATGGCCACCTGCAAGGCCCGCGACAGCTCGCCTTCGTGACACAGCCGGGCCGCCAGGCCGGGAAACCGCGCTTCCAGGGCTGCGATCAGCTCCCGCACCGTCGCCCCTTCGGCCGCCAACTCCGCCTGGCCGGCCGTCAGGTCGCGCAGTTGCGGGGGAATGAACACCTTGGGCATGGGCTATTCCCCAGACTTCTTCCGCTGGGCGAAGAGCCAGTCCCACATGGCGGCATCCTGATAAGCGGCCTGCCAACTGCCGTGGCCGACACCTTTGTATTCGGTGTATTTCGCCTGGCCGCCGGCTTTGATGATCGCCTCGGTCAGTTCGCGCGAGAACCGGGTGGGAACGGTGGTGTCGAGCTCGCCATGAAAGGCCCAGACCGGCACTGCGAGCATCTTGGGAACGTCCGCCACGTCCCACGCCCCGCAAACCGGCACGGCGGCAGCAAACAGATCGCCATGCCGGGCCATCGCGGCCCAACTGCCGACTCCTCCCATCGATTGGCCGGTGACATAAATCCGAGCTGGATCAATCGCTTCCGTCTTGAGCAGCGACCGGATCGCCTCGACCACCAGCGGCAGCGATTCCTTGCTCCGCGCCTTCCGCCCAAATGCCGGAGTGGCGGCCCAGTTCGCCCCTTCGAGCGCCTTGGGAGCCAACACAAAGCAAGGATACTTTTCTCGCATGTCGTCCGTCGCCAACACCGCCGCGGCCGTCGTGCCGCCGCCGGCCCCATGCAGGCAAATCACTAGCGGATACTTTTCGCCCGCCTTTGCGTCGGCCGGCGCGAGCCAGCTATAGGTCAGTTGCGCCTTATCGGTGCCGGTGAAGGTTTTCACCGTGAACGGCTCGTGCTTTTCGCCGGGGCGAAGCTGCTCTTGGCGAGACTGGGCGGTGGCGACGTTGGAAAGGAGGCAGACGGCGAGAACCAGAATCCAGTAGCGGCGCATAGCAGCGGCTCTTTGAAGCGTTCAGGAGGAGTTCAACAACGAGCACGAATCCATGAACTACACGCAAGTGCGTCTCTTACACTCAATGACGCATCCACGCATTGTAATCGAATTCTGGCTCACGATTCTCCAGCAACTCCTGAAACATCCATTCGAGTGTTTCGCCGATCGTTCCGATCAGATGGACGTGGAGATTCTCATGGCACAGCATTCCTCCACGTCCATCTGCGGTGTAGATAAACATATCTCCACCCCCCGTCGAGCCGAGCAGGTTCGTCTGCTCGATATCGATTTTCGCACCCACACACGGTTGGCCGAAATCGCCAATCGCAGTTTGCGCACCTCCGCGCTCGATTCCTCCCGCGCCGCCGTATATAGACCAATGGACCCAATCCACTAACGAGTAGAACTCGACGATTTCAGCTGGAAAGTTTCGTTCAAGCGACTCGGCTCTCGGAGGCGCGATTTCGGCGGTCGTTATTGACGGTGCATGAAACGCAAATGCGGCAATTCCCGGGCAATCATGCCCATTGGTGTGCAATCGCAGCTCCCATCGGTTTTTGCGGACGAGTTGTTCCAGCCACTGTCGCATCGACGCAATTCGACAGCGCGCCGCGATACGGCGAAAATACGCAGCCGGGTCAAGAAATGCTTCCCGCACAGGTGAGGTCAATAATTCGGTGTGGGACGCGGGAACACGCGCGAGGGCATCTTTAGGGTAGACGATGACGGTATCACCGCCGCCACAGTTCTCTTCGATTTTCATGGTCTGAGCGTTCCACGCTAAGACGACAGCGCCTTCCACACCTTCGGCGGCGACATGGGCAAATCGGTCAGCCGCTTGCCGATGGCGTGGTAGATGGCGTTGGCGACGGCGGCAGGCGGCGGGACGATGGGGGTTTCGCCGACGCCGCGGACGCCGAACGGATGGGCCGGGTTGGGGACTTCGACGATGATCGTCTCGATCATCGGCACATCGAGGCTGGTCGGCATGCGGTAGTCGAGGAAGCTAGAGTTGCGCATCCGGTCTTGCCCGTCGAACCAGTATTCCTCGTTCAGAGCCCAGCCGATCCCTTGCACTGCCCCGCCTTGCATTTGCCCTTCGACGTAGCTGGGGTGAACCGCCTTGCCGGCATCTTGGACGACGGTGTAGCGAAGGATCGTCACCTTACCGGTTTCGGGATCGACCTCGACATCGCAGATGTGCGTGCCAAAGCCGTTGGTCGAGCCTTCGGGGGCGACGCTCGCCTGACCGACGACGGGGGGGAGGTTTTTTTGCGAGATTTTGACGGCGAGTTCTTTGAAGCCCAGCTTATCGCCATTGTGGCTGTAGGTTCCGTTTTCGACCTTGATATCGGCCGGCTGGCAGTCCCACAGTTTGGCGGCCCGGTCCTTCATTTGTTCGACAAGTTCCAGGCCCAGCTTGTAGGCGGCGAGGCCCGTGGCAAACGTGACACGACTGCCGCCGGTGAGGAAGGTGTAGCCGACGGAATCGGTGTCGCCGACTTGCGGCCGCACGTCCTCGGCGGCAATGCCGAGCGTTTCGGCCAATTGCATGGCAATGCTGGTCCGCGAGCCGCCGATATCGGTCGAACCTTCGACGAGCGTCACGCTGCCGTCGTCGCTGACGCTGGCCGAGCAACTGCTGGCACCGCCGATGTTGAACCAGAAACCAGTGGCAATGCCGCGGCCCCGGTTTTTGCCGGTCAACTTGCTCTGCCAATGGTCGCTGGCCTGAGCGGCCTTTAGTGTCTCGATGCAGCCGACGCGGGGATAAACCGGCCCATCAACGCGACGAGTTCCTTCCTTGGCGGCGTTCTTCAAGCGGAATTCGATGGGATCGATCTTCAGCTTTTCGGCCAGTTCGTCGATCACCTGTTCGCAGGCAAAAGCGGCCTGGGTGGCGCCGGGAGCGCGATAAGCCTGGGTTTTGGGCTTGTTGTTGACGACGTCGTAGCCATCGACGCGGGCATGGGGGATTTCGTAGCAGCTAAAGACGCACATGCTGCCGGGGCCGATCATGCCGCCGGGGAACGCGCCGCAGTCGTACGCCAGCCAGGCCTGGCCGGCGACCAGCGTGCCGTCTTTTTTGGCCCCTAGCTTCACGCGGACGAACGAGCCGGGCGTGGGGCCGGTTCCTTCGAACACGTCATTCCGCTGCATCGTCATCTTCACGGGCCGGCCGCATTTCTTGCTCAGAATGGCGGCCACCGGCTCCAGATAGACCGTGATTTTGCCGCCAAAGCCGCCGCCGATTTCGCAGGGGACGACGAGCACGTTGGCGACTGGAATTTGCAGCAGCTCGGCAACTTGCTGGCGCGCGTTAAACGAGCCTTGCGTGGCGGTCCAGATTTTTAGCCGGCCATCTTCGTTCCACATCGCCACGGCGGCGTGCGGCTCGATGTAGCCCTGATGAACGCTGGCGGTGCGGAACTCGCGCTCGACGACCACGTCGGCCTGTTTAAACCCTTCGTCCAGATTCCCTTTTTCGAAGAGCAGGTGGACGGTGACGTTGGTCGGCTGGTCCCCCTTTTTGCCCATTTCGTCGGTGCGAATGTCATTGTGTAAAAGCGGGGCGTCTGGCTGCATCGCATCGAGCACCCAGGTGACGCTCGGCAGCGGCTCGTACTCGACCTTGATCTTCTTCGCCGCTTCTTCGGCGACGTTGCCGTTAATGGCCGCGATGGCCGCCACGGCATGCCCCTTGTAGAGCACTTTGTCGTGGGCCAGGCAGTTGGCGGCCAGGTGCTGCAGGTTCACCGCGCCGGCCTCTCCCATCATCGCGAACTTGGCCTTCAGATCCGGAAAATCGGCAGCGGTGGCCACCGCCAGCACGCCCGGCACCTTCAGGGCTTCGCTGGTGTCGATCGACTTGATCTTGGCGTGGGCGTGCGGGCTGCGGACGATCTTGCCGTGGGCCAGGTTCGGCAGTTGCACGTCGGCCGTATAGACCGCCTTGCCCGTGACCTTGTCCGCCCCATCATGCCGCACCGGCCGCTTGCCGAGGACGGAGTAGGATTTTTTGTTGAGGTAAAGGTTAGGTAGTTTGGACATGGAAAAATCCATTCAAATTGCGTTAGGGAATCGGCAGCTCAAAAATATCCGACAGCCGGCAGCGAAAACCGGGAACAACGTCTTTACCGTCTATCGTGTCGCCGTTGCGAAGCGTGCCGCCCGATCGGTCGGGACGATGAATCGTAAGCGTCCGCAGCTCAGGGTTGATCAGCCACACTAGTCGCACGCCCGCCTGCAAATACTCTTCGACCTTCTCGTCGAGGTCGAGGACCAGATCATTCGGCGAAATCACTTCGACAGCCAAATCCGGGGCCAGGAAATCGTAAGTCCGGGAAGGCCGTTCGTTTGTGAAGCGGCCAACGCGGACGAACGAAACGTCCGGCTTGCGGACGTGGTTCGGACGGTCAGGATCGAGCCGATAGCCAGCTTCGGCGCCAAACACCCAGCCCAACTTGTGCTCGCGGACGTATTCATAAAGCAAGCGGGCCAGTTGCAATGCGACCAAAGCCGAGTGGTTCCCCATGTTCCGCTCCACAAGCAGGCCATCGACCAGCTCAAAATCCTTTTCGTTCGGCATGGCCGCGAGTTGGTCGGGCGTGATCTGCTCAAAGATGGTGTTCTTGGCAATCATGACTTTCTCCGACCGGAGAGCGCGAAGCAGGCTCCTGCCTGCATTGTACCTACTTCTCCGCCAACTCCTTCGCCGCCGCCTGCACGGCGCGGACGATCTTGTCGTAGCCGGTGCAGCGGCACAGGTTGTTGGCGAGGTTGAAGCGGATGTCGTGTTCGCTGGGGCTGGGGTTCTTGTCGAGCAAGGCCTTGGCGGCGACCAAAAAGCCAGGGGTGCAAACGCCGCATTGCAGGGCGGCCCCTTCCAAAAAGCACTGCTGGACGGGGTGCAAATGCCCCTGCTGGGCGATCCCCTCGACCGTTTCGATCGTGGCCCCTTCCGCCTCGACGCCGAGCACCAGGCAGCTATTCACCGGCACGCCGTTCAAAATGACGGTGCAGGCCCCGCAGTTGCCGTTGTTGCACCCTTCCTTGGCCCCGGTCAGGTGCAGCGTGTCGCGAAGCACCTCCAGCAGGCTGTGGCGGGGTTCGCAGAGGAATTCGGCCGACTGGCCGTTGATGGTCGTGGTGACGTGGGTTTTGGGCACGGGAGGAGTGGGGAAGAGAGTGAGTGGTGAGTGGTAGGAGGGCGGCGGTCATTGGCCGATTGCACGCTGGGCCGCAGCGGCCAGGGTCCGTTTGACAAGCACGCCGACCAGGTGCGTGCGGTATTCGGCCGGGCCGCGCATGTCGGTGATAGGCGAAGCCACTTTTTTCGCCAGTTCACCCGCTTGGGCATAAGTCGCTTCATTGGCGGGTTTGCCGACGAGCCACGTGCTGGCTTCGGCGGCGAATTTGGGCGTGGGAGCGACCGCGCCAACCGAGATGCGAGCCTGTTCGATCGTTTTGCCGTCGCTGCTGAGTTTGAGCCAACTGCCGGCACCGACGACCGCGATGTCCATTTCGTTCCGCGGGATGAACCGCTCATAAGCGGAATTGGCTTTCGATCCCGGCGCGGGAAAAACGAGCGTTACCAAGAGTTCGCCCGGCTGCAGCACGTTCTTGCCGGGGCCGGTGCAGAACTCTTCGACCTTCACCTGTCGCTGGCCGCTGGGGCCGGCGATGACGGCGGTCGCACCGAGGGCAATGAGCGCCGGAATCGAATCGGCCGCGGGGGACGAATTGCAGAGGTTCCCGCCGATGCTGGCCCGGCTCTGAATCTGCCAGCCGCCGATAATCCGGGCCGCATCGGCCAGGGCCGGATACGCCGCCGCGATCTTCGCATCGTCATAAATCCGATAGCACGGCACACAAGCTCCCAGCCGCAAGCCAGCTGCCGAAAGCGAAAGCTCGGCCAGTTCGGGGATTTTCTTGACATCGACAACCACATCGGCTTCGCGCATCCCTTCGCGCAGTTGCACGAGGATGTCGGTTCCGCCGGCCAGAATTTTGGCTTTGCCCCCCGCGCCAGCCAGCAGCTTGCTCGCTTCGGCCAGGGTCGTTGGGGCGGAGTAAGAGAAGTCTTTCAAGGGGTCGCTCCGGAGCGGGTGAGAGTTGCCGGCGGAGCGGCGATTATAGCGGGGGCGGAGTCGGGGAGTGAGTGGTGAGTGGTGGGGCGGGCGAGGCCACGGAGAGAGGGAGGCCGAGGCTCCCACCGAGCCGACACGTTGCCACGGTTATGGGCGGGCCTGCCGAGTGTGCCACTGGCAGTCCTCTGCCAGTGCGAACTGAAGAAG
>JANRLS010000170.1:0-17939 GCA_033762315.1 Pirellulaceae bacterium | reverse complement strand
CGATTCCGACTCGACCCGCTCCAGTTGCCCCAGTTGCTGGCAGGCGATCTCGATCGGGTTCGTCACCTCCTGGGCCACTTCCTCGGCACTGGCGCCGGGATAAGGGGTGATAATCAGGGCTTCCTTGATCGTGAACTCCGGGTCTTCGAGCCGGCCGAGCCGCGCGTAGGCGAACAGGCCGCCGACGAGCATGAACAGCATCGCGAAGTAGAGGACACGATCGTTACGGACCGAAAACTCGCCAGCATTCATCGCGGGCTCCCTCCGGTCGTGCCGAGCGAATCCCCCAGGTCGCGAACTTGCATGCCGTCGCGCAACAAATGCACCCCCGCCACGGCGATCCGATCACCAGGGGCCAGGCCGCCGAGGATTTCCACTTCGCCGCCGATCGCCGCGCCCAGCTGCACCGGTCGCGGCCGGACGATCTGATCGGGTCCGACGAGCCACGCGACTTGCTGGCGGGCCTCGTTCAGCGAAATGGCCGAAACGGGAACGAGCACCCGGTCTCCCAAAATGGCGGCTCGGCGATAAGTGAGCGTCACCGTCGCCGACATCCCGGGCAGGATGCGGGCCTCGGTCGGCGACTCGAGCCCGACCCGCACTGGGAAGGTTTGCGTCGCCGGATCGGCCACTTGGGCGATTTCCTTGATGCGCACGGGAAACTGAATGCCCGGTGCGCCGCTGAATTCGGCGACGAGGCGGACAATATCGGCCGAACGCAGATCGGCCGCCATCACCGTCTCCGGCACATCAACGATCACGTCGATTTCATCGACGTTTTGAAACTGCACGATCGGCTGCTTGGCCCGGACCGATTCGTTGGCCTCGACCAGCCGGCGGGCGATGACACCGCTGAAGGGGGCCCGCAGCGTGGCGTCGCTCAGTTGCAACTGGGCCTCGACCACGCGGGCCTCCAGGCTTTGCACCGCGGCCTCTTGGGCGGCAATGTCCTCCTCGCGGCCGACCGTCCCTTTTTCAAGCAGCTGCCGGGCCGCCAGATAATCCTCCTGAGCGACGCGATACGCCGTGGCGGTCAAGTCGAATTGCGCCCGCGAGACGGCATTGGTTTGGATCAGGCGGGTGTTCCGTTCGTGCTCGATCCGGGCGTTTTCGAGCCGGGCCTGGGCCGCCCGGACGAGCGATTCGCGGCGCAGTTGCTCTTCGACTCGTTCCCCCGCTTGCAGCCGCCTGAGCAGCGCGCGGGCTTGCGAAAGATCCCCCTGCAAGGCCCGCAGCCGCTCGTTAAACTCCGTCAGCCGAAGCTGGGCGATCAGGTCTCCCTCGGCGACCTTTTGCCCTTCCATGACCGGCAACTGTTCGAGCTGGCCGGAAACTTGAAACGCCAACTCGGCCCGCTGGGCGGCTTGCGCCTTACCGGAAAACGACCGCGTGCGATCGCCGCCAGCTAGCGTGACGACCAGCGTCTTGACGGGCCGGGCCACGGGCGAGCGTTCTGGCGGTCGCGATGAGCACCCCGCGCCGATCAGCACTGTTATCGTGACTAGCGCCGCACTCTCCAGCGCGGCGGCGCAACGAGAACCCGGCAAGCGGAGGGCTTGCCAACGAGAGCGATGTGACATGGTTGCGGTTTCCATCCCGGAGCGTGATGCAGGTTAAGCGGCGGCCTCGGGCAAGCGGCGAATGCCGATCGCCAGCGCGATCCAGGTCCAGCCGTTGAGGATCATGTCGATGCCGAGGAACAGGCCAATGAAGAGCAGGCCCGAATCGGGCAAATGCTTATAGATGAAAATGCCCATGAGCAGGGTGATGCCGCCGTTGAGCAGCACCCATTCCCAGCCGGGATACCGATGGCTGAGGGCCGAGACGACGCGAAAGAGGCCCCCCACGATCATGAAAATGGCGATGATCTTGGTGAGCGTGATCGCGCTATCCGCCGGGTCGGTAATCATCATGAAGCCGACGACGGCATAGAGCAGGCCAATGAGCAGGTGGACGAGCGTGCCACCCCACCGGCCAACCGTGAACGAGTGGATGATCTCGCCAATGCCACCCCCCAAGAGCAAAAACCCGAAGATCCAGGTGGCGGCGATCGTGATCGAGGCGAGACAGGCCCAGCCGATGGCGAAGGTTCCCAAGGCGACCAGGGCAATGCCCATGATCAGAAACCAGATCCAATGTTGGCGCAGAGACTGTAGTTCATTGGCCGGCGTCGGCGTGGCGGTGCTCATGGCGGAACCCTCCAGGTGCATGGTGCGAAACAGGTGGTGCTGGCAATTCTATACGAAACCGTACCATTTCCACTCACACGCGGCGGAAACGCGGAGCATTTTCGGCGGAATCCGCGACTTTTTGGGCGTGCATCGACGGTGGCGGATGCGACAAACCCTAGCGCGGCTCATACTTCCGCTCGTATTTCCGATAAAGCCGCTCATGACGATTGTTAAGATCGAGTTTACGACCCTGAATCCAGGCGGCTGAAACGTGCGTGGGAGTTTCGAGCGGATCGCCATCGGCGATGAAAAGCGTGGCGTCCTTGCCAACTTCCAGTGAGCCAACGCGATTCGCAACTCCCAGAATTTGCGCGGGTGCCAGCGTGATCGCTTTGAGCCCTTCCCCCGCCGGCAAGCCATAGGCCACGGCAGTAGCGGCATGATAAGGGAGATTGCGAACGCTGCTGGCGCCGTGGCGATCTTGGCACGAAATCGCGAAGCGAATTCCCGCCGCGTGCAGGCGGGCGGCCAAGGTGTAGGGAGCGTCGTAGTCGTCCCCGCGGCGCGGCGGCAGGCGATAAACCCCGCCGATAATCACTGGCACGTCGTACTTCTTCAAAAGCTCAGCGCACAGCTCGGCGTCGTAACCGCCGGCGATAATCAGCTTTAGCTTTTCGCGCTCGGCAAAGGCGACCGCGCCGGTGATTTGCCGCAAATCGTCGGCCCGCGCGATTACCGGCAGCTTGCCCGCCAGCACATCTTGCAGCGATTCCCAGCGGGCATCGCGGGGGAAATCGGGGTTGGCCGCGCGGGCGGCGGCATAAGCGCGGGCATTCGCCAGGGCCTGGCCGAGCTTTTCGATCTCTTCGTCCGAATTGGTCGCGGCCGGTGGGCCTTCGGTTTCGCGGCGACCCGCGCGGGGGAGCGCGGGCCAGTTCACATGCAAGGCGGCATCGGCCCGAAGCGCCATCTCTTCCCACGTCCAGCCATCGAGTTGAATCACGGCCGAACGGCCGGACATCAAGCCCCCGACCGGCGCGGCGAGGGCGAGAAGCACGCCGCTGGCCCGCGTGACCGGCAGGATTTCGCTATCGGGATTCACCGCCACGATTGCCCGCACATTGGGATTGAGCTGCCCCGTTTCGCGGTTGTCGATCGTCGCGCGGATCGAGTTGATTTCGGTCAGGCCCAGATCGGTGAGCGGATCGAACAAAGCCGGATAGACATGCTTGCCAGCGAGGTCGAGCACTGCGGCCTCCGCCGGGATTTTCGCGTCCTTGCCCACCGCTGCGATCTTACCGCCGCTGAAGACGAGCGTTCCCTGCTCGATGACCGGGCCGCTGACCGGGTGAATCGTGGCGTTGGTCAGCGCGATCGGCCCCTTTTGCGGCGCACCGGGAACTTCGGGATGGGCGAAGCAAGTGGCGGCCAGCGAGAGGGTGGCGAGAAGGGCGAACGAAAGGGCGAGGTGAAGGGTCATGGAGGTGGCTGGGGGAGATTCGGATGTCGCGTCCAGAGGAAGCACGATGTTGTAATTGTGTGAATCGATGGGAAGCACCCCCACGCGAACGTGGGAGCGTGGCACCCGAGAAAACTTCGGATACCCGGCTAGTTATTCGTCATCGTGGTCGTGTCCGTGGTGGCAATACTCGTCGTGCCGAGGCCAGAGTTCGGAGCCGTCGCCGGCATCGTCCCCCGGTTTTTGCATATCGAGGCCGGAATCGAGAATTTTGCGGATCAGGGCGGCTCGCATTTGGGCTTGCTGGAGGCGCAGGGCCCGGTCGGTTTCGCGCGAGAAATAGCGGCGGCCATCGACCCAGGTTTCCTCGCAGCGCGACAAAGTGGAAAGCGGGGGCCCGCTCCAGACGACAAAATCGGCCTCTTTGCCAGCTTCCAGCGAGCCGACCCAAGGATCGATCCGCAGCTGCTTCGCCGCGTTGAGCGTCACGAACTTCAGGGCCTCCTCGGCCGGCACGCCGCCGTATTTCACCGCTTTGGCCGCTTCGTGGTTGAGGTGCCGCGCGAGCTCCGCATCGTCGGAGTTGAACGAGACGATCACCCCGGCCCGGTGCATGAGCGCGCCGTTGTGCGGAATGGCGTCGAACACCTCGAACTTGTAGGCCCACCAATCGGCGAACGACGAGCCGGTCGCTCCGTGGCGAGCCATCGCGTCGGCCACTTTGTAGCCTTCGAGGATGTGCTGCAGCGAACCGATTTTGACCTGAAAATCTTCGCATACCCGCAAGAACGCGAGAATTTCGTCCTGCCGATAGCTGTGGCAATGAATCCACCGCCGGCCGGCCAGCACTTCGGCCAGGGCCTCTAGTTCCAGGTCGCGCCGGGGCGGGAGGCCATCGTGCTCGGTGTTCCACCGCTCGTGAGCCTGCCGGTAGTCGCGGGCCGCCGCCAAGCCATCGCGAATGAGCTGCTCGACCCCCATTCGACTTTGCGGATATCGGCTGGTGAATTGCTCTCCCCAGTTGCTTTGCTTGACGTTCTCTCCCAGGGCAAACTTGATTCCCGCCGGCGCGGCGGCGAACTTGAGCTTCTCGGCGGGCTGGCCCCAGCGGAGCTTGATGACTTGATTTTGCCCGCCGATGGGATTGGCCGAGCCGTGCAGGATGTTCGACGTGGTGACGCCGCCCGCTAGCTGGCGATAGATCGAGATGTCGTCGGCATCGATGAAGTCGCCGACGCGGACCTCGGCGGTGATCGCCTGGGTTGGCTCGTTGATGCCGCCGTCGGTCGCCATGTGCGAATGGCAGTCAATAATGCCGGGCGAGATGTGCCGGCCGGCCACGTCGATGACGGTCGCTCCGGCGGGAATCTTCACTTTCGAACCGGCCGCCACAATCTTTCCGGCTCGCACCAGCAGTGTGCCCCGCTCCACAACCCCCGCTTTGCCACAGGTCCAGAGGGTGGCGTTGGTGAAGGCGACGAGCTTCGCTTCGTCGGGCAGGGCAGCGCAGCCGAAATCGCCGAGCGGGTAGTTCACCGGAAAAAGGGCCGGCGTCGCGGGAACTTTGGCGGCGGGCGTTTTCGTCGCCGGGGCATCGGCCTGGCTCGCACTGGGAGCATCTTCTTCCGTTTTCGGAAAGACCACGGCGGGCGTTTCACGCGGTTGCGGGGCGGGCTTTTGGCTATCGTCGGGCTGCTTACCGTCGTTGGATTTAGGGGATTCCGCGGCGGTTTTTGGTTCTGGTTTCGTTTCGGCGGGCTCCTCCGCTTTCGGCAATCTGGAGGTGCGAGTGGCCGCGAGCTTCTCGCTGCTGCCATCGGCCCAGATAATCGTTCCAAGGGCCGATCGCTGCTCTCCCTTGTCGGCCGAAATCGTGAGCGTTGCGCGGGCTGGACCGTCGTGGCCAAGGGCTTTCCCCTCGAAGCGAAACCCAAGTTGGGCATCTTTTAGGCTGACCGCTGTGAGCTTGATTTCGTCCCGCTTGACTCCCATACCGGCGGGTTTGGTCAAAGTCCCCGTCAGTTGCTTTGCCGTCCCGCGCAGGGCCATTTCGAGGCGGAGAACGCGGTCGTCGGCACCGATAATCTCCAGCCGCCAGCTTCCGCGCAGGTCGGTCGGCGGAGGCTTATCGAATTCAAACCGCTGGCCATCAATCCAGACTGCGGCAACCTTCGTCTTTTCGGCGAACAGATCACCATCGGCGACGACGACATTGGCAATCATCCCCGGCGCGAGTTTGCCGATTCGGTCGCTCATGCCGACCAGCGTGGCGGGGGTGATCGTCAGGGCCTTCAGCGCGCTATCGGGCTTGAGACCACGAACTACCGCCCGCCGCACCTCCTGGAGAAAATCGGCGGGGTCTTTCAGGCCATGGGCGGTGAGCGCAATCGGAACGCCGGCCCCGTCGAGCCGGGCGGGATTTTCGGGAGCATGGTCCCAGTGCATTAGCTGTTGCAGCGAAACATCGAGCGCTTGCTCGACCGTGCCGACATTTGGCGCGGCGGGAAAATTGACCGGCACGATCACCGCCCGGCCGCTGGCCCGAATTTCGTCCAGCCGGCGATATTCGCGTCCCGAGCCGCGAATGATCGCCGCGATGCCAAACTCGCGAGCAAAGCTGTCGGCCCGCGCGAAAAATTGCTCGTTAGCCGCGTCAAAAATCGCCGGCTGATTGCCGACCAAAAGCGGCGCGAGCGCGGCCAGAGCATCATTGCGCTCGGGACGCGGCAACTGCGAATTCCCCCGCGCGGCGGCCCACGCCTTGGCGTACCATTCGGCATCAAGCAGCGTTTGCCGGGCCAGGGCGACCGCCCCCATCGGCGAGCCGGGATACACCTCGCGACTGCCGGGGAAAGCGACGGTGAGGCGAAAATGCTGGGCGACGTTGCTCTTCAGAATCGCCCGCGAATTAGCCGAGCTGCCGGTCGTTACGAGGGCGCTCTGTCCCTTGATAATCCGCGTCGCCGGAACGACGAGCCGGGCGGCCACCCCTTGGCCGCGAAATTTGGCGTTCAGGGCGTCGTCGGCCGTGTAATGCTCGGCCACGTCGAGCTGTGGCGTGATATGCCGATTCCAATGGGCGGCGGAATGGCCGCGCGGATCGTCGGCGATGGTGAATTCGCTATACGCGTCAATCAGCCCGGCATAGGCGGTGTGCCCGGCGAGATTCCAGACGCGGGCGTCGGCCGGCGGGACGATATCCGCCCCAACCGCTTCGATCACGCCGTCGCGGAGGATGATCGTCCCCTTTTCAATGACTTTCCCCGGCTCAGGGACAATCCGCAGATTGACAAGCGCATGGACGGCTGGCGTGTTTTCGCGGAGGCCGATCACAGGGGCCGTGCTCGGCGGCGCGGCCAGCAGCGTGCTCGCGGCCAAAAGCAATGCGGCGAAAATCCCCAAGCGGCGAACATCGGCAACCATGAAACCCCCTCTCGCAGCTGCTCGCGGCAGCCAAAAATGACGATCTGGCAACTCTACCATGCCCGGCATTCGAGTGCCTGATTCCGGGGTGGTGAGGCCACGAAACGGTGAGTAGGTCGGCAATTTGGCTGGGTTTTGCTGACCCAGAACGCCAGGCCCCCAGCCCATCCTTCCGTCACTCAACCGCGCTACCGCGAAAACGGGCCGTTTATTAGGATGACGCCACACGCGGAACGTCCCTGCTCTTCAAGGTGGAACTTATGGCTCGCAGATTTCTTTGGGCCGCGCTATTGCTGGTAGTTTTGGCTGGGCCTTCGCCGGCCCGCGAAGTGGCGACCGGTCCGCTGGCCGACTATGTCGCCGCCCAGGACGACAGCTACGCCTGGACCAAGCGGACGGAAGGGCAAGTGCTGAGCTGCAAATACGTCGAGCTGACGCTCACCTCGCAAACCTGGCGAGGGATCGTTTGGAAGCATCAGCTATTCCTGCTCAATCCGGCCAGCGCCAAGCCGGGGGCGAAGCACGGCCTGCTGCTGATCGCGGGGGGCAACTGGCGCGACGAGCTGGCCGATCCGAAGGCGCAGCTCAAGCTACCGGGAGAGGCCAATTTGCTGGCCGCCGCGGCGGAGCTGTTTCAGACGCCGATGGCGATTCTGCTGCACGTCCCTCAGCAGCCAATTTTCGATGGCAAGCGCGAAGATGCGATCATCGCTTATACGTTTGAGGAGTTTCTGAAAACGCAGGACAGCACCTGGCCGCTCCTCGCGCCGATGGTCAAAAGCGCCGTCAAGGCGATGGACGCGACCCAAGAGGCAACGACCAAGGAGTGGGGGCACAAGCTGGAGACGTTCACCGTCACCGGGGCGAGCAAACGGGGCTGGACCACCTGGCTGACCGGCGCGGTCGATCGGCGGGCTACCGCGATCGCCCCGATGGTGATCGACATGCTCAACATGGTGCCGCAAGTCGCGCTGCAAAAGGAATCGTTCGGCGATCTCTCGGAGCAAGTCAAGGACTACAAGCAGCGCCGCCTGGACGAGCAGATGCATACTGCCCGCGGCAAAGCGTTGCGAACGATCGTCGATCCGTATGAATATCGGGACCAACTCACGCAACCCAAGCTCATTATCTTGGGAACCAACGACCGCTACTGGCCCCTCGATGCCGAGCGCAACTATTTCGGCGACTTGCGCGAAAGCAAATACCTGCTGCGGATTCCCAACAACGGCCACGGACTGCAAGACTATGGGCGCATTGTCGCCTCGCTCAACGCGCTGCATCAGTCGGTGATTACCGGCCAGCCGCTCCCCAAATTGATCTGGAAATTTGACGATAGTGCCGACGGTCTGTCGCTCAAAGTGGGCAGCGATCAGCCGATCAGCCGGGTGCGAAGCTGGACGGCAACCGCCAAAACTCGCGACTTCCGCGATAGCGTCTGGACCTCGGCCGATGCGAAAGCAGATGGGCCGGGCTTCTCTTGCAAGCTGGCGCGACCAACGGAAGGGTTTGCCGCCGTGTTTGCGGAAATGGTGTTTGAGCAGGGCAAGCCGCACGAGTTCTCGTTCACCACCAGCGTGCAGATCGTCGGCAGCCAGCCCGCCGCGGAGGGAAAATGACCGCAGCGCGGCAAACGACGGGAGTGCCCGGCCTCGATGGGCTGCTCGGCGGTGGATTGTTGCCCGGCACGCTGACGGTGGTCGTCGGCGCGACAGGCATCGGCAAGACACAGCTGGGCCTGCAGATTGCCCACGCCGGCCAGCAGCAGGAAGGTCGGCGGGGCATCCTCTTCGACTGCGCCAGCCGGGGCGATTCGCAGAGCCACGCGGAATATGCCCGGCGGATGTTCGACTGGCGGCTGGCGGCGGTCGATCCGGAGCGGCCGGTCGATGTGAAGAATTTTTTTGAGAACGGGCCGGCCGGCGACTATCTGCACATCTTTCGCTATCACGGGCAGCGCGTCACCCGCCGCGATCTCGATTGGGACGAATGGCGCAACTGGCAAGCCGAGCTGAATCATCGACTGCGGGCGGCAATTGCGTTTCTATATGGCAATTTCATCCGGGGCACGCGGCGGGTGGTGATCGATGGCATTGAGCCGACCGACCGGCCGGGAGAT
This sequence comes from Pirellulaceae bacterium, assembly GCA_033762315.1. Taxonomy (GTDB): domain Bacteria; phylum Planctomycetota; class Planctomycetia; order Pirellulales; family Pirellulaceae; genus CAYLLN01. The sequence goes on along the minus strand of JANRLS010000170.1, from coordinate 8,770 downwards.
TCGATCCAGTTCAGCCTGTTCGAGTACCTTTATCACCAGGTCGTGCGGAAAGACCCGGAGTGGGTCGCCCGCGATCTCTTGCGCGAGGCCTACCTGCGCCACGCCGCCGAAGCGGCCCGGCACACCTACGACCCGGCCCAGATCGGCTGCGTGCTCTTGGTCACTTCGCATCACACGCTGCTCGACGACCTGATCAGCCGGCCGCTGGACGAGGGGGACGTGCTGAGCAACGCCAACACGCTGATTTACATGGGGAAAACCCGCCACGGCGACCGGATCGGCCGCGGCCTCTACATCGCCAAGCATCGCGGCAGCCCCTGCGACGAACGGATCGTGCCCTATCGGATTGACGACGGCGGCGTGCGGATGGATTGAGGGGCGAGGGAGAACCACAACCGGTAGTAGGTCGGTCGCTTCTGACCACAACATATAGTGTACGGATTGACATACATACCGGTAGTTGTTATGATCTCTGGCAGTTGCGAGGGGCATTGCGCGTCGGCTCGCGGGTGTCGTCGAACTTTTTTCACGTTCCCTCAGATTTTCCTGACAGCGTCTCAAACGGTATCACAATCAAGCCGCCGAGACCCCCGGTTAGGGACTGCGCAGCGAAGGGGGTGCGCAGGGGGGAGACAGCAGATGCTACTATCGGCGCAAGTGATTTCAGGCCAATGGGTTGCGACGCATATCCTGACCTGAGAACCGACGCCAAAGGCCACTTTTCGACCCCTGCGCAGTGGTCCAATTTGGCCTCTTCCCGCCCCCTGTATCGGTGCGAGCCGAAAGCCCGCGAACGGCTGTTGCGGGAGAAACGTGTTGTGCGCGGGTCTCTGACCCCGCACCAAGCTCGACCGAAGGTCTCCGTGTTCTGCGCGGGTCTCTGACCCCGCACCAAGCTCGACCGAAGGTCTCCTTGCTGGTAACGTAACGCCGAGATGCCGGGAGACCTGCGGTCGGAAATTCGGCGGGGTCAGAGACCCGCGCCGAACAGCGACCCGCGCCGAACAGCGACCAGAACCAATGTCCATGCTACGGCAGTGGGCTGGGCAGACGCTCGGCGGGGCCAGGGAGCGCGGCGGGGGGAGGCAAGCTTTCGGGGGCGTTCGCGGGGGGGAGCAATTCCAAAGTCGGCGAGAGCACTTCTTCGACGACCGGCGGCAGGGGGCTGGATTGGCCGGAGCAATCGAGCCGCCCCTGCAGGTCGGCCAAAAGGCGCTGCTCCAGGCGGATGTCGCGCCCCAGCGGGATCCAGCCGAGGTTGATCGAGTGGCGGCCCGGCGCGCCGTCCTGGCGGACGATGGTGCCGTCGTGGCGGATCGTCGAACCACCGGCCGTGGCGTTTTCCGGTTTGTCGAGGTCTTCCAGTTCCTTTTGCACCACCACATCGAGGAGGTAGCCCCCATCGACGGGAATCACGCGGACCGCTGCGCGGCGGCGAATCGACTGCAGCGTGGCGTGCAGTTTTTCGTAGCCGCGGGTGGAGTCGGTTCGCCACGGCTCGAAGATCGTCGAGCCGGTGACGGGAAAGGTGTCGATGCGTCCCTCGGTGAGGACGCCGCCGATCAGGCGAATCCGCTCCTCGCGCTCGATGCGAAAATAGTCATCGATGGAATCGACCGTCTGGTTCCACAGGAATTCGCGGTCAAGCGCGGGGACGAACATCGGATTCTGAATCGGCTGCGGACTCGGTCCCGCCAGCGGACCCAGCGGCAGTCTCCACCGCGCGCAGCCCGTGCCCGTTCCGCATAAGGCGGCGAAGAGGAGGGCGATGATGAGACGGATCGCTGGCATGAGGAACGTGGCTTAAATTCCTTATTCGCATCTGTAACCAGTCCACTCACTACCGCGAGCGAAACAGCGAGCCGCGGCCAGTGAGCGGATTGGGGACGCCCAAGAGGCCGCTGGCGGGTGGTGTGGGCGCGGTGGTGGTGGTCACCTGGCCGGCCGCGCCGCGATGTTCGACAAACAAGAGCGCATCGGCCCGCTGTCCACCCCCGCCAAACGGATTGAGCCGGGCCAGCGTGCTGTTCGCATCGTGCCCCGGATTCGCCACCACGCCGCAGCTCAGCAAAAGCACCTGGTCGGTCGGCCAGCGAAATCGCTCCACCAGCCGCCAGCTCACAAGTTGCGGAACCTGAATTTGGACCCGCGAGCCTTGCCCGACGACGGGAACGTCGATGGCCACCGGCACCATCCGCTCGATCTGATCGACCTGACAGCGAATCGCCGCCTCGACCGTCTTGCCATCGAGCGACAACAGCGGGCTGAGCTCGAGCGAATAGCCTTCCTCGATTTGTCCCGGGATCAGCTCGTAGCCCAGGCCATCGGCCCGCGGTTGCACGCCGCGGCTATAGCTTTTGGGCTGCGTGCGGGCGAGCTTTTGCGTTTGCCCGTTGAATATTTCCACCTGGGGAGCGCTATGTGCGCGAAAATCGGCTCGGTTTTGCAGCGATTCGTAAAGCAGCGCGGCATTCTCGCGCGAGAGGAGCCACGCCTCGACGCCCGGCTGCTTCACGTCGATCGGCTTCAGCAGCGAGACCGACCGCGCTCGCCAGTCGGGACTGCCGACCGTCGCCAGCCGCACGCCCAGCACATGGGCTTCGTCTCCACTGGCGATCAGACGTTCGACGATGCCGCGCACCGTTTGCTGCATGGCGGGGGTGTGATAGACGCGGAGCGTGGTGTTCGACGCGCTGAGGATGCCGAGCGGTTCGCTGAACCAGACGTCGGTGCCTGTTTCGCGGAGCACCCAATCGACGACCGCCTGCTGGGGGCGCTCGCTGTCTTTGATCCGCGAGGTGTAGGGCGTGAGATCGTACTCACGCCACACTTGCCCGGCATCGTTGGGGAGCGTGCCGGTCCCTTTGGTCATTTTGAGGCCGGGACGAACGTCGGGGGCGGCAGTGGGAGTCAGATCGCGCCCTTCGGCGGGGGTCGCCGGCGCGGCGGTTCGGCGCGGCGCGGCGGTGGGGGGCGGAGTGAGCGGCGGGGCGGAGATTGTCGCGCCGGCCGGCGGGGGAGTGAGCGGCGGTGCGTTCTGCGCGACGGCCGGAGCGACGAGCGCGAGCAGCCAACCGAGAAAACCGGCGGCCAAAACCAGCGGGCGAACGCGAAGGAGCGGGCAAGCCATCGTGGACCTCCTGTCCAGGCGGCGAACGGGCGGCCGAAGCAGCGGCGAACCGAAAAGTGAACAAAGTGAAAAGCCGCGAGAGTATAGAAGCGAGCCGGCAGCCTGGGTAGGCGAATTCAGGCGAATTGAACGGCCGCTAGCATTCCGCTAGCCCGCGCGTGGCCGCGAAGTCGCGCACCGCCGCCGCGCCGACCCCGGTCACGCTGCACGCCCCCGCCGCGGCCCCCAGCCGAGCGGCCGCGACCGGCGACAATCCCCGCGCGAGGCCGGCGATCAGCCCCGCATAGAAGCAATCTCCCGCACCCGTGGTATCGACGACCGGCCCTGGCGGCGAAACCGGGGCGATGGGTGCCAACTCGCCCGGCGCGGGACTGAGTAGCGCCCCCGCGCTTCCCAGTTTGACTCCCACGATCCCCGTGCAGCCATGCCGGCGATAGCAGGCAATCATGCGGGCCGGGTCCGACTCGCCGGTTTGCTGGCGGGCCTCGGCCAGGCTCGGCACATACAGGTCGAGATGCGGCAGCATCTGGTCGAGCGGCTGCAGCGTGCCGCCGCCGTTGGCCGCGTCGAGCGCCGTCCCGCAGCCCAGGCGGCGCACGGCGGCCAGCACCTCCGGCAAATCGGCCTGCAAATTGGGGAGCAGGTGATAGTAGCCAAACAAAGCGAAGCGGGCCTGGGCGAATAGCTCCAGCCGGTCGAGACAGATTTGCTTATCGATCAGGGCCGATGCTCCCGGCGCGAAGGCGAACGAATGCTCCCCATCGGCCGACGCGAGCACCGCCGTCACGCTGCTCGGCGCGGTGGGATGCGCGACAAGGCCCCGGCAATCGATATTGGCCTCGGTCAGCCGGCCGCGAATGACGCGCCCCCATTCGTCGCTGCCGACGACGGCGACCGCCGACACCGCCAGCCCCAGCTTGGCCATCGCCAGCCCCGCATTGGGGACGATGCCGCCGGTGCCGGGCAGAATTGGCTCGACCAGCAAGGTATGGCTGCTCGCCAGGGGAACTTCGCGCGGAATCGGCCGCACGAGCAAGTCGATGCACGTTTCGCCCACCACCACGCAGTCAATGGTTTTCATGGCTGGCCACTCGCAGTGGATCCTGTCGGCCCCACGAAGCGTTCGGCAGCGCGGCGGGCTAGACGCTCGATCAAAACCCGATCGGGGCTTCCGGAATCATCCCCCAGCGACTTGGATGAAATGCCATCGAGCCACTTGTGCCGAATCGCGCGGCGACCATGCAGCGCGCCAGTAAAGGCCCCCACGACCGCGGCCACCGTGTCGTTGTCCTTGGTGTCGTTGACCGCCGCGATGACCGCCGCCACGAGGCTATCGGCATGATGCATCAGGATATACAAGATCGCCGGCACGCTTTGGAAGCAGTCGGCACCGGAGCCGAAACCGGCAAGCGAGCAGGCGTCGCGCACGCTGGTGCCGCGCTGCCACATTCGCCGGAGCGGGCCATCGACGAACTCCCACAGGCACCCCTCGAACTGCTTGAGGGCGTCGGGTTCCGGCGGCTTGCCGGGACCATAACGCGGCGGCCACGGCTCCAAGTCGCTGGCGATGCGGACGAACTCGTCGAGCCACCACCGCGGCTCGGCCGCTTCGCCCACCGGCCGCCGCAAACACTCCCACAACATCGTGCCGAGCGCGACTGTCGCGGCCAGCGCCGCCGGGTGGCCATGCGTGAGGAATGCCCCCAGGGCGAGGTCGGCATACAGCTCCGAACTAGGCGCTCGCAGATGCGGCAAGAGCAGCGGCGCGAGACGCATTACCGAGCCATTCCCTCGGCCATCCACCGCCGGATCGCCGGCACATTGGTGCAGCGCCGGCATTCCCGTCCGCAGCCGCTCGGAATGGCGGGCGAGGGCGGCCGCGGTATTGCGCCCCATGCCAACCGCCCGTTCGCGGCGGGCGAGAAAATGCCTCGTCAAGGCGTCGAAATCGAACCTCCCCTCGGCCAGCAGCGACTCGACGGTCCAAAACGAAAACTGCGTGTCGTCCGAGATTCGCCCCGCCAGCGAGAGGGCCGTGCCGACATGATCGACGATGGTGCCAAACTCGCGGTGGCGAGTATCGGCATCGTACTTCCATTCGGTCGAATGTCCGAGGGAGTCTCCCGCCGCCAGGGCGAGCAGCATCCCTTCGATGCGCTCATTTTTGCGCAAACCGGCCAGATCGAGCGGCGGTGGCGCGGCATCGAAGATCGCTCCACGGCGGAGCTTGATTTGGCTCCGCGCGAATAGCTCGTCGAGCAGGCGTGCGTTTTCCATCCGCCCATGACAGCCGATGGCCGCGAGGTTGTCAAACGGCACATGCTAGGAAGCTGGCGGCTCACCATCGGTCGAGGCCGGCGGCGGCGGGGGCTTGGGCTTCTTTTTGTCAAGCAGTTGTATTAGATCCGAGAACGAACGCATCGGCTCCTTGCCGTCCTCTTGCGCTTTGGTGAGCGGCTTGATTTTTTTGGGCTTGGTCGGGGCGCGCTCGATGGTGGTGGGGGTTTCGGGGCGGCGCTCGCGGCGTTGGTCGCGCCTGCCTCCACCTCCGCCACCACCGGGCGGGCGCGGCGGACGCTGACCTTGCTGCGGCGGACCACTCGCGGCGGGAACGGCACCAGCCGCCTGCGGACGAGGGGGACGGTCGCCTTGCGGGCGGGGCGGGCGCGGAGGCCGCGGCTGCTTGGGAGCCCGCTCCCGCGGAGGATGCGGCGAACGCTCGCTCCCTGGCGCGATGGCGGTCAGCGAAACGCGGCGGCGGTTTTTATCGACCTCGACCACCCAGACCTTGAGCACGTCCCCCACGCCGACCACTTCATGCGGATCCTTGATGAACCGATCCGCCAGTCGGCTGATGTGGACGAGGCCGCTATCGGACAGGCCGATATCGACGAAGACGCCGAAATCGACCACGTTGAGCACGGTGCCGGCCAGTTCCATGCCCGCGGCCAGGTCTTCGAGCTTGAGGATGCCGCGGCGCAGGACCGGGGCGGCGAGCGTATCGCGCGGATCGACGCCGGCCCTTGCGAGGGCCATCAGAATGTCGTCGAGCAAATGCACCCCAACACCCAACTCAGCCGCCAATGCCGGCACGTTGACTTCGTTCGCCCGGTCGGCGATGACGTTTCTCGCGGGAGGGACGGGCTCGGGTGGCGCTGAGTCAATTGGCGGTTCAAGAGGGGGAGACTCGGAGAGGGGGAGAGGGGGAGAAGGAGGAATTTCAGATTTCAGATTTTGGATTTCGGATTGCGGAGAAGTCGGTTCGGCAGCAGGTGTCGCCACGGGCTCTTGGCTGCTAGTTCCTGGTTCTTCGTTCTGAGCGGCTGGTTCCTCGCTCGTGACTTCCGACTTCTGACCTCCGACCTCTGCCTCTTCCCCACTGACCACTGGCAAAGGACTACTGACAAGCTCCGCCGCAAACTCCTTCTTCTCTTCCTTTTTGATCGGCGCGGGGACCGACTTGGCCAGTTCCTCCACCCCCAGCCCGAGCTTTGCGAGCACCTGCCGGGCGATGCCGTAGCTTTCGGGGTGGATGAACGTCGCGTCGAGCGGATCTTCGCTGCCGATGACCTTAAGAAAGCCGGCGGCTTGGACGTAGGTTTGCTCGCCAAAACCGGGAACCAGCTTCAGCTCCTCGCGGTTTTTGAAGGGGCCTTTCTCGCGGCGATACTCGTACACGCGGCGGGCGGTAAGGGCGTTCATTCCCGAAACATAGCGCAGCAGCGCCGGGCTGGCCGAATTCACATCGACACCGACGAAGTTGACCGCCGATTCCACCACCGCGTCGAGCGATTCCTTCAGGTGCTTGGCCTTGATGTCGTGCTGATAAAGGCCGACTCCCAAATTCGCCGGGTTGATCTTCACCATTTCCGACAGTGGATCGAGCAGCCGGCGGCCGATGGAGATGGCCCCGCGCTGCAGGGCGTCGAACTGCGGCAGTTCCTCGCGGCCGAGGGGGCTGGTGCTGTAGATGCTGGCCCCGGCTTCGTTGACCACCACGTAGGCGACGTCCCGGTCCTTCAGCTCTTCGGCCAGACAGTCGGCCACCAGTTGTTCGGTTTCCCGACAACCTGTCCCATTGCCGATGGCGATGACCGAGACGTTGTATTGCTTGACCATGTCGGCCAGGCGCGAGCGCGATTTCTTCCGCCGCTCTTCGTCCTTGCCGATGACGAACACCATGCCGTGGCCGAGGACATTGCCGAATTCATCGAGAGCGGCCATCTTGCTGCCGCTTTTGAACCCCGGATCGATCGCCAGCACGCGGCGGCCGCGCGTCGGCGGCTGAAGCAGCAACTTGCGGAGGTTGCGGACAAAGACCTCGACCGCGTGCTCCTCGGCCTTCTCCGAAATCTCGCGCCGCAGCTCGCGCTCCAGGCTCGGCAGAATCAGCCGGGCCAGCGAATCGCGAATGCAACCTTTGAGAAACTCGGCGTGCGGATGATCGGGTCGGATGAGCAGTTGCTCGGCCTCGCGCTGCATCGCGTCGCTGTCGGCTTCGATCTTGACGCGGATGGCATGGGCCCGTTCGCCCCGATTGATCGCCAGCACCCGGTGCGGCGGCACGCGCGACAGGGGCTCGGTGTAGTTGTAGTAGTCCTTGAAGGCGTGCTCGCCGATGACCTTCTTCTTTTTCTTCTTTTTCTTTTTCAGTACCGCCGCCAGCGGCGCGGGGACCGGCACCGCCGGTGCCTCAAAGAGGCGGCCGGCGGGGAGGGAATCGGCGACGGGAGGGGGCGCGGCTTCTTCCGCTGTCGGCGAGGAAGAATCGGGGGGCGTTTCGAGAGGGGGAGTGGGGGAAGGTGTCTCAGGTTCGGCGGCGGGAGTTGCTTCAGGGGCCGGCGATAGACTGGCACTAAGTGACGCTTCGCCGCGGGTATCCATCACTGCCACTTCGACAGCAGCCATCGGCTCGTTTTGTGCGGCTTGTTCAATCTCCTCCTCTCCCCCTCTCCCAATCTCCCCCTCGATCTTCTCCTCAGGCTCTCCCTCGGCAACTTCCTTCGGTGCTTCGGCCGCCGCTGGCACCGGCACGGGCGTTTCCACCTTGGTGCAAACGATCTTGCCGGTCTTCTGAAAGATCTTGCGCAGCTTGCCGCGGAGATCGGAATACTCGCTCATCCGCTCGGCGATCAGGTGCCCCACGCCGGCGAGCACTTCGTCGACGCTCTTCAGTTCCGCGCTGGCCGCCAGGAAAATGGCCGCGCGAGCCGAGAGATCGGCCGCTTGCGGATCGGCCTCGAAAATTTCGACCGCTAGAGGCTCGAGCCCCCGCTCGCGGGCAATCGTCGCCAGCGTCTGCTTCTTGGGTTTATAGGGCAGATAGAGGTCTTCAAGCCGCTTGCTTGTGTTCGCGTGCTTGATCTGCTCGGCCAGTTCGGGCAGGAGCTTCCCCTGAGCCTCGATCGATTTGAGGATCGTCGCTTTGCGCTCGGCCAGTTGCCGCGCTTTGCCCAGCCGCGCTTGCAGTTCGCGGATTTGCTCCTCGTCGAGGCCCCCTGTTTCGTCCTTGCGAAAGCGGGTGATGAAGGGGACGGTGTTCCCCTCATCGAGCAATTCGACGATGCGCTGCACGCCCGGCAGCGGCAGGTTGAGGTCGCGCGCAATGGGGGCCAGATCGATCGAAGTAGTCTCTGTCAT